>JBGPLB010000259.1:0-5835 GCA_041486245.1 Candidatus Acidiferrum sp. | reverse complement strand
CCTTCCTGCTTTCCGGCAACGGCGATGTCATCGAGCCGGATGATGGTTTGTGTGCCATTGGCTCTGGTGGGATGTATGCGCTGGCCGCCGCGCGCGCCATGATCAAGCATTCAAAGCTTGGAGCGAAAGATCTGGCCATGGAAGCGATGCGCATCACCAGCGAGATTTGCATTTTCACCAACGCCAACTTTACAGTCGAAGAGCTGTAGCGGTCGCCTGACAACATGCCGGATCATTTTCGCGCATCAAAAGACTCGGATACCTGGGGATTGCGCACAAAGGGATTGGACATTTCATGACCAGCAAGACCGATAAAGAAATAGTTTTCACGCCCGGTGGCAATGGCGCCCCGCCTGCGGAAGAGCAAGAACTACTTCCCGCGCTCGACGATATGACT
Source organism: Candidatus Acidiferrum sp. (assembly GCA_041486245.1). Lineage (GTDB taxonomy): Bacteria > Acidobacteriota > Terriglobia > Acidiferrales > UBA7541 > Acidiferrum. The sequence goes on along the minus strand of JBGPLB010000259.1, from coordinate 5,438 downwards.
CCGCGCGAAATCGTCGCGGAGCTCGATAAGTACATCGTCGGGCAGAACGCGGCCAAGCGCGCTGTCGCTATTGCTTTGCGCAATCGCGTTCGCCGCCAAAAACTTCCACCGGAGATTGCGGAAGACGTTCTTCCCAAGAACATTTTGATGATCGGCCCGACGGGTGTCGGCAAGACTGAAATCGCGCGCCGTCTCGCACGTCTAGCAGGCTGCCCCTTCGTAAAAGTCGAAGCCTCAAAATACACTGAAGTCGGTTACGTGGGCCGTGACGTGGAATCGATGGTCCGCGATCTCATCGAAACTTCCCTCGACATGGTTCGCGAAGAAAAACTCGACGAAGTCGCCGATCGCGCCGAGCAGGCTGCGGAAGAGCGCGTTCTTGACCTGTTGCTTCCTCCGTCTCCTCCGCCTGCTCCTGGCACCACCGAAGCCGATGCCGCGGTGCAGCGCGAACAAACGCAGCGCACGCGAGAAAAGCTTCGCGCGCAGCTTCGCGAAGGCAAGCTCGATCAGCGCATGGTCGACATCGAAGTTCGCGAACGATCCATGCCTTCCTTTGAGATCATCTCCAATCAGGGCGTTGAGGAGATGGACGTCAATATTAAGGACATGCTTTCCGGCATGTTTGGCCAGCAGAAAAAAAAGCGCAAGATGTCCGTCGCAGACGCTTTCGAATACTTGATTCAAGAGGAAGAAAACCGGCTGCTCGATATGGACCAGGTCACGCGTATTGCCGTCGAACGCGCCGAGCAGATGGGCATCATCTTTATCGACGAAATCGACAAAGTCGCCGGACGAGAATCCGGGCACGGGCCCGATGTCTCCCGCGAAGGCGTTCAACGGGATATTCTGCCGATCATCGAAGGCACGACCGTGAACACCCGCTATGGCATGATTCGAACCGATCACATTTTGTTCATCGCCGCGGGCGCCTTCCACATTACGAAACCGTCGGACCTCATTCCCGAGTTGCAAGGCCGCTTGCCCATTCGTGTCGAATTGCAATCACTCAAGGAGGAAGATTTCATCCGTATCCTCACGGAGCCGAAAAATGCCCTGATCAAGCAATACGTTGCGCTTCTTGAGACCGAAGGCCTCAAGCTCAACATCACCGAAGATGCCGTTGCCTCCATCGCACGCTTCGCCACCAGCGTTAACGAACAGACCGAAAACATCGGCGCCCGGCGCCTTCACACCATCCTCGAAAAGGTTCTCGACGAGATTTCCTTCGAAGCGCCCGATCTGAAAAAGAAGAATGTCAAGGTCGATGCCGCCTACGTGAACAAGCAGCTCGCCGATATCGTTAAGAATCAGGATTTGAGCCGCTATATCCTGTAAACTCCGAAACTTGAAAATGGGAATCGGAAATTCAAGGACCGCCACTTTGCGCGACAGGGAACTTGCCCGCCTTATGAGTTTCTCCCTCCGAGTTCTGGCGTTCGCATTTCTATTCGTGGCCGGTTGCGGCGCACCCGGTGAGCCGACTCCGCCATCTCCGCCGATTCCCGCGGCCGTCACCGATCTCTCCGCTCAACAGTCCGGCGACGGAGTGCAACTCACTTTCACCTTGCCTGCGAATACGGTCTCCGGTGATCGCCTGACGGCTCCGCCTGCAGTCGAATTTGCTCGAGGCACATCAAGTCCGGACGGTTCGCCGAACATGAAGTCCTTTCGCGTTGTGTACACCATCCCGGGTTCGCTCGTGGATAACTACGTCGCTAGCGGCCGTCTGAAATTCATCGATCCCATTGCGCCGGCGGAAACTCGCGCGCATCCGGGCGGCTCCTTTGTCTACGTGGTTCGAACGCGTGCCTCCAAGAAACGCGCCTCGGCGGATTCCAACTCCGTTTCCGTCCGCATGTTTCCCGTTCCGGAAGCGATCGTTCACGTCCAGGCGCACGTCACGGAGTCCGCAATTGAATTGAGCTGGCCTGCCCCAACTCGCACGTCCGGGGGCGATCCACTGGGCGCCCTAACGGGTTATCGCATTTATCGCGGCGAGCTCGATCCTTCCTCGGCAGAAGCCGCCTCAACCGATATCTCAAAAGCGAAATGGAGATCGCCGGTCACTTTGCTTGCTCCTTCTGACGATAGCTCGTACCGCGACACACTTTTCGACTTTGGCAAAACGTACGCCTACGTCGTTAGAAGCGTCGTGCTTGTGGAAGGCAACGCGCTGGAATCTTCGGACTCTGTTCCTGTGATTGTTGCCGCACGCGACACTTTTCCGCCAGCCGCGCCGCAGAACGTGGTTGTTGCTGTTCTTTCCGGAGCCTCCGCCGGGTCGCTGCTCGTGGATCTCTCCTGGTCCATTAATCTTGAAACCGACCTCGCCGGCTACCGCGTCTATCGAAGTGAGCAGCAAGACGCACGGGGGGTGGTGATTACTCCCGACCTGTTGCTTGCACCGGCGTATCGTGATACGTCTGTGGAGCCCGGCCACCGCTACTGGTATTCCGTCACCGCCGTCGATCGCGCTGGCAACGAAAGTGAGCCCAGCACCGCCGTCGATGTGGATGTCGCGAAACCTTCTTCGTAGCCGCGGGTTATATTTGGCAAGTAGCTTGGGAGAAGACCGCTTGACGTCCGTTCGAGCACACATGCCCGCCTACGGCTGGTTCCACGCTTTCCGGAACGCATCGGTCCGCACAGGAGTCTATGTAGGGATCCTTCTGTCAGCTGCATTTAGCGGATGGGTGATCGTGGCCAATCGGGTGCCGTTCCTCGATCGCTTCGCGCTCGCGCGTAATTTGGCTGCGGTCGCGGTTCTTGGCCTCCTCGCATTGATTCCCGTTCTCCGGTTTTGGCGCATGCCGGGCAATTTGCTGGCTTCGAGTCTCGTCGCATGGGTTCTTTTCAGCCTGACGTATCGCATCCTTTGCATGAATTTCGAACGCCTTGCCGAGCGGTCCAGCGCCGTTCAAATTTTCATGCTCGGTGCAGTACTGTATATGCTTGTGGTCACTGTTTCCTGGATTGGAACCATTATTCGACGCGCGCGCGCTGCACACGTTTCTCATCCGAATCACCATCCGAGCTGATCCCACATGAAATTCTGCCGCTTTCTTCCACTTGATACTACTGCCGCGCAGCCGGCCTCTGCTCTCTACGGCCTGCTCGAAGGCGATCAAGTCCGAGCCATATCGGGTACTCCGTGGAGTTCCTGGACGCGCGGCTCGCAGATCTGGCCGGTTGCTGACGTTCGCTTGCTGGCTCCCGTCGATCCCGGAAAAATAGTCTGCGTTGGGCGCAACTACGTGGCACACGCCGCCGAATTCGGCCACGAAGTGCCCAAGGAGCCATTGATCTTTCTCAAGCCTCCCTCCGCGATGATTGGCCCCGGCGAGCCAATCGTTCTTACGCCGCAATCCCAACGCGTGGAACACGAAGGCGAACTTGCACTCGTAGTCGGCCGGCGTTGTTCGCACCTCAAGGACTCCGACGACGCGCTGACCTATCTGCTCGGCTACAGCTGCCTTAATGACGTCACCGCGCGCGACCTGCAGAAGAGCGACGTGCAGTTCACGCGCGCCAAAGGTTTCGATACCTTTTGTCCTTTCGGCCCGCACATCGAGACACAACTCGATCCATCGGACGTTTTGGTAGAAACGTATGTCAACGGCGTCCTCCGCCAATCCGGCCGTACCTCGCTTATGGTTTATCCAGTTGCTTTTCTTGTCCGCTGGATCTCTCGTGTGATGACTCTCAACCCCGGCGATGTGATTGCCACCGGCACACCTGCTGGCGTTGGCCCGCTGGTCGCTGGAGACGTTGTCGAAGTCAGCGTAAGTGGTGTTGGCGTGTTGCGCAATCCAGTGCAAGCCCCGCACACGTAGATTCACCTCCCCGCCGCTGTTTCGGTAAACTACAGGATGTGGGAGCGCCTCTCGTAGGAAGACCTTTTCTCATGTGCCGTGCATCTGCCCATCCGTGCGCCGGGTCACTCCACAACTCATTCGTCACATTGGAGCTAGCTAGTTGAAATCTCTTTTCGCAGACTGGAAACTTGTTCTCGCGATGGCGGGAGCTGCCATCGCCGCCATCGCCATGATCGCCTACGCCTTCTTTCGCCCAGCGGAAGAACCCGAGGACGCCGAACGCAGACGGCGTCTCCACTTGAACCAGATCGGTCGCATCGCGGAAGGCCAAGTTGTCGAATTAGCCGAGCATCCTGCCGAGCCGCTCGAGGGCAGGAAAAAAATGTTTGGTTCGCGTGCCCGCCCGCTCGTCGATGCCAGACCGAGACACCTCGTCACCTACAGCTACGCGATTTCCGGCGTCACCTATCACACGGCACAGGACATCACCGGCCTCGAGGGGCAGATCCGTTTCGAACGCCTCGTCGCAGGCCAGCCCGCAAGCGTGAAGTACGATCCCGCAAATCCGAGCGATTCGATACTGGTTGCTGATGACTGGTCCGGTTTACGCTGAGTCTCGAAGCGTCCGCGATAAGTTTCACGGCGCGTAGACTCTAGTCTGGACCGCTTTGGCCGAGCCCCGAACTAACCGTCCCGTTTTCACCCTTGCGTTCTGATTTGCGCCCAGTTGCGTTATCCTTCTCCCTGCGGCTTCGATACGCCGCGGCACCATCATGAAAATGATTTTCGCGTCCGTCTTGACCACCGCTCTCATCGTCGCGATGACTCTCGGAGCGATGTTCATGCTCGTGCAGGCAACAGAGTACGTCACGTCACTCGTGTCGCCTCTTCAGCGCGCCGTCGCCATCGCCGCCGAGATGCTGCTCGGTGTTGTCTTGCTCCTTGGCACCGTCTGGCTCGCTACGCATCTTGCCGTTCGCATCTTTGCGAAGCATGACCCTTCTTCTACGGGAGGAAAGTTTGCCTGAGAAAAACGCCGCCGCGAGTGCCAAAGAAAAACATCACGACCGCATGGAGGAGCTCCGGCGCCAATCCGCGGAAGCTGAAGCCGGAGGCGGCCCCGAGCGCCGCAAGCGTGAACATAAAGCCGGCAAGCTCGCCGCCCGCGAACGCATCCATCTGCTCCTTGATGAAGGCTCCTTTGAGGAACTCGACAAATTTGTCCGCCACGGTTGCGTCGATTTTGGAATGCAGGATCAGCGCCCCGCCGGCGATGGCTTCGTCACGGGATTCGGCCGAATCGATGGCCGGCTGGTCTATGTTTTTGCGCAAGACTTCACTGTATTTGGCGGCTCGCTCTCCGAAGCCAACGCACGGAAAATCTGCAAGATCATGGATCTCGCCATGCGCGCCGGTGCTCCCGTCATTGGACTCAACGACTCCGGCGGCGCGCGCATCCAGGAAGGCGTCGCCTCGCTTGCCGGCTACGCCGATATTTTCTTGCGTAACACCCTCGCCAGCGGCGTGATACCGCAGATCAGCGCCATCATGGGCCCGTGCGCGGGCGGCGCGGTCTATTCTCCCGCGATCACTGATTTCATTTTCATGACGCGCGAGACT
>JBGPLB010000258.1:0-5901 GCA_041486245.1 Candidatus Acidiferrum sp. | reverse complement strand
ATCTCGACTTGCGCGCAACAGATGCGGGAATGCTGGCCGATTCGTACTCCTAGGCAGGCTAACGCATCGTGGGCGGAGCATCTGTATAAATAAGAACACTATTACTATTGTGCGTATTGGGACAGACAGGCGATGCATGGGCTAATAGACTTGCTTGGTTATCGGCCCCAATCGTGAGCGAAATAACAGGTATGAATATGTGGCAGAGAAATTGTCCAGTTTGCCGGAAATTGTTGGAAAAGAAACTTCCCACCGAAACAGTGCCGTGCTCTTGCGGCAAGTACGTGTGGAAGGGCTAGCTTTGCCCAGTTGTGATTCCGCTTGCTACGAATAGCCCGCGGGCTGCTGCCTGAACTAGCTCGCGGTAAACTTGATTGTCGGGAACTGCTTCCATCGCCTTTCTGCTTTTATATCTTGACACCCGCAATTATCAGAGATACATCTCTCACCTCATGAGTACCACTTTCGTTTTGTTTCTCGCCTTCGCGATCGGCGTCGTCTCCGGCATGCGCTCCCTGACCGCTCCCGCGGTCGCGGCTTGGGCCGCGCATCGCAACTGGCTCAATCTTGCCGGCTCCCGCCTCGCGTTCATGGGCTCAATCGCCGCCGCGGCCATCTTCACAGTGCTGGCGGTCCTCGAACTCGTTGCAGACAAGCTCACTTCAACGCCGAGTCGCACCAAGCCCATGGGCCTGATCGCCCGCATCGTCCTCGGCGCTCTCTCTGGCGCTTGCGTCGTTGTTTCGGCCGGACAGTCTCTCGTATACGGTGCCGTCCTTGGTGCTGCTGGAGGCATTGCAGGAGCCTTCGCGGGCCATCAATGGCGTACCGGCCTCGTCAATGCGCTCAAGGTCCCTGACTTCGTCATTGCACTCGTCGAGGACGCCGTTGCGATCGGCATAGGTCTATATATCGTTACCCGGCACTAAGTCTGGAACTGCTCGCAATCCCGTCCTAGCCTTCCCGGCGTTCCGACTCCTTGCGTTTCACAGCCAGCGCGATATTGTCGTTTCTGAATAGCACGAATCATGCGAACACTTCGTGCCTCCAATCATCAGCGGGCGTAGCATCTCAGAAGACGGAGGGCATACATGGGTGCACCCAATCACTATCAGGCCATTGTCATTGGCTCCGGACAGGCGGGGACGCCGCTTTGTCAGGCTTTGGCTAATGCCGGCCTCCGCACCGCGCTCGTGGAACGCGCGCACGTCGGCGGCACCTGTATCAACGAGGGTTGCACTCCCACTAAAACGATGGTCGCAAGCGGCCGCGTTGCCTATCTCGCGCGCAGAGGAGCTGATTACGGCATCCAGACCGGCAACATTTCCGTTGACATGCACCGCGTCCGCGAGCGCAAGCGCGATATTGTCGCGAGTTTCCGCGACGGCAGCCAGGCCCGCATCGAAAAGACTCCTGGTCTCGATCTCCTCTTTGGAGAAGCCTCGTTCACCGGCGCGCGCTCTATTCAAGTCCTCCTCCCAGACGGTTCCCAGCGAACTCTCACCTCCGATAAATTTTTCATCAACGCCGGATGCCGCCCCTCCGTGCCGTCTCTCCCGGGTCTGCAAGATATTCCGTATCTCAACAGCACGACCATCATGGAACTCGATGCCGTCCCCGATCGGCTCCTCGTTATCGGCGGCGGTTACATCGGTCTGGAGTTCGGCCAGCTCTTCCGCCGTTTTGGCAGCCACGTTACCATCCTCCAGCAGGCTTCCCAATTGCTACGCGGTGAAGATTCCGATGTCGCCGCCGAAATCCTGAACATCCTGCAGCAGGACGGAATCGAAGTTTTTCTGAACGCTAACGTGAAGCGTGTCGCCAAGGAGGGCCCGCAAATCAAACTAGCCGTCGCCGTTGCCGGCGAAGACCGCACGTTTAGTGGCTCTCATCTGCTGGTTGCTACCGGACGCGTGCCCAACTCAGATACTCTCAACGTCTCCGCCGCAGGCATTGCCACGGACACCCGCGGCTTCCTTCAAGTCAATGCAAAACTGGAAACGAATGTCGCTGGAATCTACGCCCTCGGCGATATCAAGGGCGGCCCTGCGTTCACGCACATTTCTTACGATGATTTCCGCATCATCCGCACAAATCTCATCGAAAACGGCAAAGCCAGCACCGACGGCCGCCTGGTTCCGTACACCGTTTTCATCGATCCCCAACTTGGCCGCGTCGGACTTACAGAAACGGAAGCGCGCGCAAAGAACCTCAAGATTCGTGTCGCGAAAATGCCGATGTCGCACGTTGCGCGCGCTCTGGAAGTCGCCGAATCCCGCGGCTTCATGAAGGTAATCGTCGATGCCGACAGTGGACAGATCCTCGGCGCCGCCGTTCTCGGTCTGGAGGGAGGGGAAGTGATGGCCATGATCCAACTAGCTATGATGGGCAAACTGCCATACACCGTGCTTCACACCGCGGTCTTCTCTCATCCCAATCTTTCCGAGTCCCTCAACAATCTTTTCAACGATTCCAACTTCATTTCCTAATCCATCGTGCAGTCAGTGTTGCGATGTGCTCCGAGCCCTCGGCGTTTTTAGCCTGCCGCCCGTTCCAACTCTTTGCGATTCCACTTCGCAAGATCAGCTCCCGCGTCGTATGTGCTTTGCAAAAAGGCCAGCAGCGTTTCTCTCGGCGAAGCGGCTTGCCGCACCTCGTCGTACATCAAAATAAATTCCTTCAGTTGCGGATGATAAAACGCCTTGGTGGGTCGCACCGGATGCTGCGCAAACCCCGCTGGTTCGGGCGCTGCGTACGCATAGAACGCCGCCCCTTTGACGTCGCCCCCACCCGGCCAAAATCCCGCGCTGATCACCTCATGCGAGTACGCCTCCCGTGTTATCGAGTCCGCCCCTTCGCGCTCCGGCGCGCGCCTTCCTGAGAATCGTGTTACCGCCAGATCGAAGCTTCCCCAGAAAAAATGCACCGGGCTCGCTTTCCCGATGAACCCGGCGCGGAACTCGGTGAAGACTGCGTCGCAGCACGCAAGAACTCGCCAGAATCGATTCGCATATTCGGCATCGTACGAGGCATGTTTTGTGTCCTGATCGAAAGGAATCGGGTCAGGAATTTCTACCGGCATCTTCCAGATTTTCACCGCAATCCCCAGCGAGGCCAAAGCCGCCATGAACTCGCGGTAAAAATCGGCTACGCTGCGCGGCGCCAAGGCCATCGAGAGGATCGAGTCTCTGCTGGTTCGAATCATGAGCTGGTGATGGATGAAATCGAACTGAACCTCGAAATTTCATCCGCCGTACGGAATGGCCGACGTCGTCAGCCCGAATGAATTCACGTAGAGCGGCACGCCCCACCAATGATTAATGTTCGGCGTCAGCGCCAGCCGTACTTTTCCCACAATTTGCGTCCACATGTGAAGAGTGGCGTAGGTGTCCTTCCAGACTTCCAGAGGAAGTTCGGGCCACATCTCTTGCTCGGCGCGAGCCGTGCTTGCGTTCATGGGTCCTCCACCGCGAAGAAACGTTCGCAAATTCAGCAAAACCAAATAGCTATAAATTCAGCCGTTACGCTTCCGGCCGGTTCGGCAGCCGTAAGGATTATAAGCCCCCGAATCGCCCCCGTTCACTCCGCAAAGAAAAACTCTCTTCGTAGTAGCACAGCCACTCCTGGCTGTGTCTTCTCTCTGCTGAGGATCGTCCGGCCTTAGTCCGCAATTCTCATGAAGATTTGGACCCTCCGCAAGCCCAGGTTGAGGCCGGACTTCGCCTTGAGAAAAACTGCATTGCGGCGAGCGAAATTGGTGCGCGCGGGACGCAATACGACGGCCTGCCCAAATACGCTAACGCGTAGACCTGTCCTTATTAGTACAGACGCTCAACTCTCGATGCGTTAACCTGTTTCCGGGTCCTGATTCTCCAGGATCTTCAGCCCCAGCTGGCATCGAGCAAAAAAATGAAAATTCTGGCTAGGTCTCGAATCGGAGCGCTCCTGATTGTGGTCGCGGCTTCGTCCGCGCTCTTCGCGCAAGATAGCGGGCCGGACAAACCTCTGGCTCCTGAAAGCGTGCTGGACGCCCGTCAGATTGTGGGCAAATCACTTGTAGCGACCCAGCACAGCTGGCAAGCGCGTGACGAGTACATCTTCGTCGAGCGGGACGAGGATCGCCGCCTGGACTCGACGGGGAAGGTGCAATCGGAAAATATCGACGTCACCAGAATGACCCTGGTCGACGGCATTCGCTTCGAGCAGCTCATGGAACACAACGGTCAGCTTCCATCGGCGGAGGAACAGAGAAAACGCAACCAGGAGCTCGATAAACTGAAGCGCGAAACGCCGGCGGAGCGGGCTGCGCGCAACCAAAAGAACCAGGAAAACAAGGATGTTCTCCGAGATTTGTTACAGGCCTTTGACTTCCGTCTGATTGGCGATGAGATCATAGCCGGCAGGCCGGCCTACGTGTTTCAAGCGACGCCGCATCCGGGCTATCGCGCACACGGCCCGTACAGCAAGTTGTTCTCCAGGGTGGAAGGCAAGCTTTGGGTCGACAAGCAGGACTTCGGCTGGGTCAAAGCCGAGGGCGAGGTAACACAATCGTTCTCGATGGGGCTGTTCGTGGCCCGCGTGCAGCGAGGCTCGCGCATCATTCTCGAGCAGACTTGTCTCGGTGACGCGCTATGGGTGCCGAAGCGCATTGAAATGCGTGCAAACGCCAGAATCCTTTTGCTAAAGAGTCTCGATCTGTACAGGATCCTCACCTATTCGGACTACCATCCCGCCGCGGACGGCACGTATTCCGTAAAAAAATAGTGGCGTACTACGAATGGCATCAGGCACACGGTCGCAGCCACCAAATGCCAATGCCCTCGCGCTATGTGTAGCAATCCACACTTTGCCGCTCATCGCATCACAACGTATCTCATGATTCTGGAAGAGTGCTCCCACAGGCTCCGCGTACACAATTGTCCGCTCCTCCCCGCCTCAGAACACCCGCCCGAGCTGGAAGAACCATTTGTGATGCCCGGTGTCGCCTACGCTGCCGCCCACAAAAAGCGGCCCGATGACCGTCTCGGCCAGGACGCCGGCGGCAACGTCACTCGGGAATTTGCTTTCATTCGGCGCGCCGTACATTTTTGCGAATTCGTACGATCCAATCACAAAAACTCTTTTCCCAACCAGCGGCGGCAGCGTCCACAGGTCATGCAAATAACCTGCCCGGAACAAGTAGTATTGATTCCCTTGAAGCTCGTTTAACCCGTAAGCGCTCAGAGTCAGCGGCCCGCCCAGAAAGAATTGCGGAATTCCCGTGTTGGCAAATCCAAAAGTCGTTCCTCCTTTGCCATCAACAAACACCGAACCAAGCGCCGAGACCGGTTGAAAATACTCGAGATTCGATTGCAGGGAAGGAAAAGCGTTCGTAGTGCCCGGACTCGAATCAAACCATCGGAACGTCGTCTCTGAGCGCACGCCCCTTCTTGGAATCACCGGGCTATCCGTATGATCAAACAGGTAATGCAATTTCGCTTCGCCCACGCGCCCGCTGACAGAATTAAATACCGGGGCGCCAATCCGCAGGTTTGCGTCGAGATAGCCCACCTCATAGCCGAGGCGCAGTTCGCTGAAGCGGTTGAATCCATAGCCCACGTCCATCCCCAGCTTTGCCTGGCCCAGCTTGTAGTCGGCCAGCGGATTGCTCTTGTCATAAATCTTGAAGACCCGTGTGCTCGCCTCTCCGTGCGGCGCAATAAACCATTTGCTCAAGGGCGTGAACGGCCGGTATAGCTCGCTTCCCAGCCCATAAGTGTTTCCAAACAAAACATCTGTCCGTTCTCGGCTGCTCAAGCCGGGCGTCTGTTGTCTCGCTCGCGTCACTTATGAGACAAGATGTTTACACAGAGGGGGGGGCATCAATTAGCCGCGTTACGAACGGCTTGGGTGACCCTCGTT
>JBGPLB010000257.1:0-5993 GCA_041486245.1 Candidatus Acidiferrum sp. | reverse complement strand
TCTGGCGGAAATCCTGCAGGATGGATTGAACTTGTACGTGTGGGACTTTGGCGTGGACGCGGCTCCCACATCCAAGGCCGCTCCGCACTGATTCCGAACCCCGATTGCGCAAAATAGAGAAAGACCCAGCCCCAGAAAACGAGGGTGGGCCACTCGCCAGTTGAAAGTCGAAAGTTGAAAGTCGAAGGAAGAGAGATCCGTTGGCCGACGAGGTGTGCGCCTCTCCCTCTCCCCCTCCCCCCTGGGGGTTTTTTCGTAAGTGTTCATTCTAAAGGGTTTTAAGTCCTTTGTTTCGGAAGTGCGGATTCTAAAAGGGTTAGGGGCGTGTTTTTCGTAAGTGCGGATTCTAAAGGGGATAGCGCGTATATAGGGTGGGAGGTTTGAAAGTTGGAAGGTTTGAAGGTTTGCGAAAGAGGAGAAGGAGGAGCGGGGAGATTCAGTTGGCAGGACGAGAGAAGGACTAGAGGGACGTTGGCGAAACATAGGGAATGGTAGCATCGGAGTATCGAAAGGTAAAGTGTTTTGCAGGGAAAGGTTGAATTTCGGGGTTGAATGGTGGTTTTGAGGGGGTGAACGGCGGAGGGAGGTTAAAGGTTGAAGGTTAGAAAGTTGAAGGTTGGACCTACGGAGTGGAATCTCCATAAGCTCCCTGCGCGCCGCAACTCGAAGAACGGGCTGAGGCAAAAATCATGAGTTCAGAAGATATTGATGTCGTATGATCCCGTGCGCGGAGCTAGGGGGCAGATCACTTCGGTGACCGCGCTTTTGTTTTCTGGCGGGGGGACTTCGGTGTTACTCGGCTCCAGTCCTTGCTTGTGTAGCTTCCGCAAGGCGCTTTTGCAACCATTCAATTCGTTTAATCATGTGCCATCGGCTGATGTAGAGGAAGAGAGCTACAAATAAAGCCATACTTAAAGCCGTAGCATAGTTGGCCATAAGCAGTAACACTCCAGCACCTCGCACGATCCCCTGCTCCAGGAAGTGATAAGAAATATCGATGAGTTCAAGGGACGAAAAAATTCCCCAACCTAAGAATGTCAAACCGATCCATTGCTGAAGGCTAGAGGAGCAAGTCTTGAGATCGTGAATGTAGGTGGCACAACCTGCCTTAAAATGGAGTCTAAAAGGTGGTGCCGCGCGCCAAACCTTAAATAGCTTCCCCGCTGTAGTGATGCATACGATGACCAGAAACAAAGTGTATAGTCTGAAGCCGACCGAAGGCTCCCAAACCATGTGTCGATAGTCCCAGGTTGCTTGTCCTTGTGGCATTCCTACCTCCCGTGGTTTTAGGCCAGATGGAAGATACGCCCTGCACCCTGCCGGGCTCACTGCCGTCGTGGGGGCACATACGCACCCAATATTGACGGCATCACCAAACTTTTTTCCTCATTTTCTTTGCTATGGACAATGCCCGCCAGTGAAACATGGCCCGGATGCATATTGTCTGAGCGTGGTCGCATATCGCTCGATATGCGGTATAACTAAATGATTGATATATGTCTCGCGAAACGAATTAGTCAAGAAATTATAAGCTCCTTGGGTATTACCCAGGAAATGATGTGCGAACTCGTGACTAAGGGTCCAGTGGTCTGCATTAACCAAGCCAATGAAGGTAAACATCATTCCGAACTGCTTTCCCGATGCACCTGTGTCTCCCCTGCCGCCTGTAATAGTGTAATCGAGCACATCTTGGAGAATTGGAGAATTGGGGACAGACGGGACGTTTCCCTGTTCTGAGAAAATGCCCACTGCGACTCGAAGCTCGCACATGTCCAAGCGTATTAGAGAACGTCCCGTCTGTCCCCAGGTTTCCCCAGGTTTCCCAGGTTTCCGTCCCCAGGTTTCCCCAGGTTTCTCCCGGCCGGCCGATTTTAGTGTCGCATCAGGCTGAGGCCAAAGTGACCAAGTAGTGCGAGCCCGATGACCGTCAAGAGCAGCGTGACGAAACGAAATGGACTGCGAAACGCTAGAACGCCTAGGATGCCCGTCTCCGCCAATAGAATGGAAATGGGCAGCAGACCCCTCTGCGTGATCCCAATTCCACCAGAGTGCCGAAGGGCGGACGAATACGCCGCAGCGAAGGTCAGCGCGCACGCGAGCCCCAGCGCAAAACAAGACTTTAGGAGCCATGCGTAGGTTTGGGGAATCAAGCGGAGAGTGGCTGCACTGATTACCACGGCCAGTCCAACTGATATAGATGCAGCCAGAGTGATGGTGAATAAAAGCAATCTGATGTTTGCGTTCATCGCTAAGCCTGGCGCTTAAGGTGTCTGAGAAACATATGTCAGTCTTTTAAGAATATAGAGGGTGAAATAAAGATCTTCTGAAATGGGCCAGAACTTGTAGTCCTGGACTATATAATGCCACTCTCCCTTTATCGAAATTGGACAAAACGTACACGTTTGGCCGTACTGTCTAACATGGCGGGTGGGACATCCTTTGGATTGGGAATTGATTTTGTTTTGCATGACATGGCGTCGTGAGCGATAGAATAGCTTTACTTGGTGATGCAGTAAAGACTCTGGGGTTGCCTAAGTGATCTGCGTCGAGTGGCCGGCGTTGCGAAGGCTGCATTATGGCGTGGTATTCGGCGGGGCGGCGGCGAAGACTTCCTGGAGGATGGCCAGGACTTCGGAGATGCGGAAGGGTTTTTGCAAGAAGCGGGGCTCGCCGGGGCCCCCTTCGACTTGCGAGGCTTCCATCAGATCACCGGTCATAAAAATTACGGCCGGTTTGCGCGGACCCGCAGCCGCTAGGATTTGCTGGGCCGCCGCCTTGCCGCTGAAATAGTTGCCATCCTGGGAGAGGTTCAAATCACAAAGCAGTGCGTCATGAGGATGCTTGGCGACGAGGGCAAGGGCTTCTTCCAAGGTTCCCGCGCAGTCCACGCGCAATTCGCGGGTGACGAGACCTTCGAAGAGCAGGCTGCGGAGACTTTCCTCGTCGTCAAGAATAAGAATGGAACGACCGCTTAAGAGGCCGAGTGAGGCTGGCGACACTGCGCCGATTGGAGCTGGGGTTGCAAGACTCGGGAAAGGGGACGCTTTATCGAGGGAGGCCGGGAGATAGACCGTAAACGCAGAGCCACCTGCAGGAAGGGCTTCGGCTTCAATGGTGCCGCCATGTTCGCGAATGATGGAGAGGCAGATGCTGAGGCCAAGGCCAGTGCCGCCGCCGGGACGTTTGGTGGTGTAGAAGGGGTCGAAGAGCCGAGGGATGGATTCAGGCCGAAGGCCGATACCATCGTCCTGGAAAGCGACGGAAATGCGAGAACCGAGACGAGCAAAGCGGATCTGAATACGACCCGATTCGCGGACCTCTCGAATGGCCTGCTCGGCGTTGGTGACAAGATTGAGAAAAACTTGAATGAGCTGATTGGCGTCGCCCACAACGCCGGGCAAGTCCGGCTGAGGGCGGAAATCAAGCTCGACGTTGTTTCTGCGGAGAGAATGCTCGTGCAGCTGCAGAGTCCGTTCGATGATGCTGTTGAGATCAACGGGCTTCTTCTGGGGCGAGGCAGGCCGGGAGAATTCGAGAAGATTCTGAACGATGCGCGCGGCGCGGCGCGCTTGGCGATGAGTCAATTCGAGCTGGCGCTTGGTAGCCTGGTCCTCATTGGGGCGTTCGCGCAATAATTCCGTGACGCCGAGGATGGCAGTGAGAGGGTTGTTGAGCTCGTGCGCGACACCCGCGAGCATCTGGCCCATGGCAGCAAGCTTTTCCGCCTGGATGAGCTGCTCTTCAAGCCGTTTGAGTTCCGTGACATCGCGGCCGGAAAGAACCACGCCTTCGATTTTTCCGGTTTCATCCGCAAGAGGGCTGAAATTGAAGCGGATGCGGCGCCATTCGCCGAGCTTGTGGCGAACGCGAACCTCATGAGAGGCGTACGTCTGACGCCCAGCGAGAATATCCGCGAGGAGCCCCAAGAGGATGGGAAGATCTTCGGCATGGGTACGTCCTCCGAACTGCATTTCCGCGGTTTCGGAGATTTCATAACCGAGAACCTCCTTGCAGCGCGGGCTAACAAACGTGTAATGCAAGTCGGTATCCACGACGAGAATGAGATCCGGGAAGCTGTCCACGAGGCGGCGGGCAAATTCCTGCTCTTTGTGGAGCTGACGCTCCATCTGGCGGCGGGCGGTGACGTCCATGACGGAACCCTGATAACGAATGACGCGGCCGGAGGTGTCTCGCACGGCGGAGACGGTATTCAGACAAACGACAGGAGAGCCATCCTTGCGCAGTAAAGTAATCTCGTGGCCTTGGGGGCTGGATTGGCGCTCGACTTCTTCCACGAGCGATTTTCTCTCGGCACGGTCCGGGAAGATCTCCTGGACATGTTTGAGGAGCAATTCATCCTTGGAATCATAGCCGAGCATGCGGACGAGGGCGGGATTGGCGTCGAGGATGCTGCCGTCGGGGATAGCTATGTAGATGCCTTCCTGGAGAGTTTCGAAGAGTTCGGTGAAGCGAGCTTCGTTCTTGCGGAGCGCGGTGATGTCGCGGCCGAGAACGGTGAGGCCATGGACTTTGTTGTCACGCGTCATGGCGTGAGCGACGCAGTCGAAATAGCAAACGGAATTCTGTTTCTTGAGTCGGACCTGGATGATGCCGGACCAGTGGCGGCGTTCGACAAAACGGGGCATGGCGCGGCGGATTAATTCGGCACCCTCTCCGCCGCCCTCTTCGAGGAAATCCGTAACCGGGCGGCCGATGATCTGCTGGAAGGTGGCGCCAACAAGGTCCGCGAAGCTCTGATTCACAGCCCGGATTTCGCCTTCCAGTGAGAGGGCGATGAGGATGTCGTCAAAGGAATCGATGAGGTCGCGATAGCCTTGCTGGGAGCGCGAGATGACGGCAAGAAGCTGGTCCATCTGCTTGTCGCTGGGAGGAGCAGCCTCGTGGTGTTCGAGGCCGCGGACCAGACCGCGTAGCTCGGAGATTTCCTGCGTGCGCTTCCAGGCATAGAGACCAAAAAGAACGACGAGGACGACGAGGCCAATCGGCAGGGCTTCAAAACGGAGAGCCAGAGAACGAATGGTGCTCCACGAGGTGAAAGCAAAGACAATCGAAAGGATCAGGAGAAGAATAAAGGTGAGCCGCCAGAGTTCGTTCTGGCGCTTCTCAAACTGCTCGAAGCGAGACGCAACCGTGTGGCGACTGGAACCGCCAGACGGAGAACCTTTTGCGGAACCTGAAGAGAACTCGTCGTGTTTGGGCATGGGGACGCGGGCGGGGGCTGGCGAGAGAGGCCAGGAACCGCCCGATAAGTGCTCAAGTTATTGTAGAAAGGCCGTGAAGAACGGGCAATGACGAGGACGTCAGGCGGTGCCTGAACGTTACCTGTACAAAGTGCTTTAAAAGTAAAGCGTCCCGGGGCGAACCGGGACGCTGTATTGGCTCCATTGTGACGGAGGAGGGTAACTCCGCCGTTCAAGCAGTTTAGCCTTCCGTGGCAGCGTCGGCTTCGGTGTCCTTTTGGAGGAAGTCGAGAGCCGCAGCTTCTTCCGCCGTGAGTTCGGCGGCTTCCGGAATATCCTCGACGGGAGCGGGCGGGGGCATTTCCGTCAGCAGCTGAATGCTGCGGTAGTGCTCGAGGCCCGTGCCAGCAGGGATGAGGCGGCCCATGATGACGTTTTCCTTGAGGCCGCGGAGGTAGTCCACTTTGCCGGCAACAGCCGCTTCGGTGAGTACGCGCGTGGTCTCCTGGAAGCTCGCTGCCGAGATGAAAGAATCGGTCGAGAGCGAGGCCTTGGTGATGCCGAGAAGGAGCGGACGCCCAGTAGCGGGACGGCCACCGTCGGCAATGACGCGGTCGTTTTCCTCGCGGAAGCGGAATTTGTCCACCTGCTCTTCAAGGAGGAACTGAGTGTCGCCCACGTCTTCGACCTTGACCCAGCGCATCATCTGACGCGAGATGGTTTCGATGTGCTTGTCGTTGATGTTGACGCCCTGGAGGCGGTAGACCTCTTGAATGGCGTTGACAAGATAGG
>JBGPLB010000256.1:0-6002 GCA_041486245.1 Candidatus Acidiferrum sp. | reverse complement strand
CCACACGCCGGTCGAAGCGTCCCGGCCGCAACAGCGCCGGGTCCAGCACGTCCGGCCGGTTCGTCGCGGCGATCAGGATGACGCCTTCATTGGATTCGAATCCGTCCATCTCGACGAGCAACGCGTTCAACGTCTGTTCGCGCTCGTCATGTCCACCGCCCAGGCCTGCGCCGCGGTGGCGGCCGACAGCGTCAATTTCATCTATGAAAATAATGCAAGGCGCGTTCTTCTTTCCCTGTTCGAACAAATCTCTCACGCGGCTCGCACCGACGCCCACAAACATCTCCACGAAGTCCGAACCCGAAATGGAGAAGAACGGAACGTTCGCTTCGCCAGCAATCGCCCTCGCAAGCAGGGTCTTGCCCGTTCCAGGAGGCCCGACCAGAAGCACGCCCTTGGGAATCCGTCCGCCGAGCTTTTGGAACTTCTGCGGGTCTTTCAAGAACTCGATGATTTCCTGCAGCTCTTCCTTGGCTTCATCGGTTCCGGCAACATCCTTAAACGTCGCTTTCTTCTGCTGCGCGGAGAGCAGCCGCGCCCGCGATTTGCCAAAGCTCAGTGCCTTGTTTCCTCCGGCTTGCATCTGCCGCATCAGGAACAGGCAGAAACCCACCAGCAAGATCAACGGCGCCGCGTTCAGCAGGATGAGGATCCAATCCCCGCTGCGAACTTCCTTCATCCCCTTGATCATTGCTCCCTTGTCTTTCAATGCCTTGACAAGATCCGGAGCCGCTTCCTTGAAAACTGTTACGGTAAACTTGGTGTTCGGCGGGTGAAGGTATTCACCTTGAATCTCATAGCTGTTCGGCGAGAGGTACAACGTCACTTCCTTGATGTCTCCCTGGTCCACCTTGCCCATGAATTCGCTGTAGCTGGGCGTCTGCTCGCGCTGCTGGCTTCCATTCGCGGACACCAGCTTCCACAGCATCACGCCGAGAAAGACGATGGAGATCCAGAAGAGAATTGTCTTAGCTGTTGAGCTGGAATTCACGTTGTCCTCACCTTTGTCCTTAGCCTCGCGGAATTTCTTCCCACGAGGAAGCGACGCCCAGATCTTTCGATCTTACTTCGTTTGTCTTTGCCGTCGCTTCACCTGCGCTGGTCCACTGGATAGAGCCCGGTAATTCCGCCCCATTCCATTGTCGGCAGCCAGGCCGTATCCGACCCACACTTGATTAGATGCCGTTCGGAACCCAAAGTAATCAGGCTCCAGGCCCACACGCCGCCGCGCGGGCTTATCCAGCAGCACAGCCAATCGCAGCGATCTGGGCTGGCTTTCGCCCAGCCGCCGCAGTAGAAATTCTTGCGTCACGCCGCTCTCGAGCACCGCATCAAGCAGCAGGACGTCCCGGCCTTTCAACTCCGGCCGCGCACCGAAATATACTTCGCGCCGCTCCCGCCCGCCTTCATCCACGTCTCGCACATCCTCCCGGACGAAATGACAAACGACCGCAGTGTTAATCTCGCGAATCAAGTCGGCGGCAAATACGAAACCTCGGTCCAGCGTTACAACCACGTCTACCCGCCGCCCCTTGTACGCCCGCGTGATTTCCCGCCCCAGCGCAGCGACTCTTGCGCCAATTCGCGCGGCGGAATACGCCGCACGGCCCGGCGCACTCGACTTGACCGCTGGGCGGCCACGCATCAAGTATTTTCCTCGGCGATCAAAATTCCTGTTCGAGTCCCTTCATTTGCCGCAAACTCCGCAGCAACCGGAAAGCCGCGAGCCCATACAAGGACCCCGCCGCTTGTCAGTACCGGCCAGCCATCTCGTTCCCACCGGCTAATGCGCTTTTCGTTCAACAAGCGTTTCAGCTTATGGGCCTTCTGATGCCCCGCGGGTTGCAGTTTGTCCCCAAAACGCCAGTTGCGCAGCACCAGCGGCAAAAGCAGCCGGTCGCGGTCTAAAACCGCCCCTGAATCTCTAGTTTCCCCCCTATTGGTGGGCCAGTCAATCACCCTGAGGCGGATTACGCAACCCGCTTGCGGAACTCCCAAAGCCGCTTCGCCGTTCGTAAAATCGATTTTGTGCTCGTACTCTTTTCCGGGAGATTTTTCCGCCGCGCCAAGCCTGCCCGCCCCGCGTTTTCCCCTGTTCCGGCGCTCGAATCGCGATGAATTTGTGCGGAAAACCAACTCCTCTCGCTCGCGCCGAACGTCCACGCCTCCCGGCAACTGCACCAATTTCCCGCTATCTCCATGCCGCGCCAATTCCATCACCGCCGCGATGTGCTGCGCCGTGATTTGCCCAGTTCCACGCTTCTTCTCTTCAATTAGACGACGCAGCATCCGCTTAGTCAGGGCCGCGCATTTCTCCATTCTTTCTTCTTTGTTAGTCTCTTCTCTGTTTCTCTCCTCTTTTTTCTCTCTGTCCTCTGCGCCATCGATGTTGCAATCCCCTTTCCCTAAAGGCCGCACCAACCTAGCCAGGCCGATCCGCGTTTCGTCGCCAGTTGTTCTAGCCAGCGCCTCACATCGTTCTCGCGCAAGCAAGTCCAGGAACTCCTCATCCTCTCGCGCAAATTCCGCCAGCGAAGCCAGATGCTCAACCACGCCACTCTGAAACTCTTTTTCCAGGAGCGGCAACAATTTCTTTCGAATCCTCGCCCGCATTCGTGTCGTATCTAGATTCGTCACATCTTCTCGCCACTTCTGTTTCTTCGTCCGCAAATACTTCCGCAACTCCGCTCTCCGCACGCCTAGCAATGGCCGCACAACGCATTCCGTCCATGGATGAATTCCGCCTAGCCCCGCCAACCCCGTCCCGCGCAAAATATGCGCCAAAACCGTTTCCGCCTGGTCATCCTCCGTATGCGCCACCGCCACCCGATCCACTTTTCCTTCCGCAACCAGCCGCGCGAAGAACTCATATCGCGTCCGCCGAGCCGCATCCTCAAGATTCGCCTTTTCGCGCCTCGCTTTCGCCGCCACGTCAACGCTTTCGCCGTGAAACGCAAGCCCATGCCTCGCCGCCAGCTTCGCCACAAATTTTTCATCCGCATCCGAAGCCTTCGCGCGCAACTTGTGGTTCAAGTGCGCCACGCTAATCACGATCCCCAGCTTCTCTCTCAATTCCAGGAGCAACAAGAGCAACGCCACCGAATCCGCCCCACCAGACACACCCACGCCGATGCGCCCTCCTGCACGCAACATTCCCTGTTTTTTCACCGAGGCAAGCACGCGTCTGGCTAGGCTTTCACGCATGGCGGCAGGAATCGAACGGCGATCTGCTCTCCTTCCCTGAGGATGCGCCTAGTATCGTAGAAATAGCGCAGGGAAGCACGCTTCAAACGCCCGCCTGAAGTTTGTGTTGTAAGTGCGAAAAGATCCTTACTTCAACTCCGGAGGAATAGGGTTCCCAGGCCGCTCTTCATCCCAGACCATCGAAAGAATCCACCAGCGCTTCCCGTCAAAATAAAGTTGAAAAATGTTTACGCCCCGCGTGATCACTTTTCCCGAAGCCACTGTCCCCTCATAGCTGCTCACCACTGTCGCTACATTTCCAAATCGCTTGATAGCGTGCTTCAGCTCGCGCTCGGTAAATCCATCCTTCACCATCGACGCATCCGCCTCATCCGCGAATTCCTGCTCCGTTGATCCGCGCGCCGTTACCGCCCCCGTCTTCTCATTCACACTGACCGCCACCGACCGCGAATTCGAATCAAACAGCGTGCGGTCGCGGCCCCACTGCCGCGCCACACCCACTCCCCCCGAAATCGTCTCGTAACTCGCCTTCACTATCCCTTCGATCGTGTTCACATCCTCCGCCCGCGCCTCAACGATCGGCCGATCCACATGCACCTTCTTCTGCGCCCGCACCACTCCAAATCCACAAACCCCCACCGCCAAAATCCCACAGCCCACCCGCACTATGCTTCCAATCTTCATTCTTCCTCCCCCCGCCCGTTGCGCTACGGGTTCGCCCGTGCCGGCCCCGCCTGCTTAGCTTTCGCCACTATATCCCTCACGTCGCTCAGCAGAGCCTGCGAATCAAACACCACTCCGTCGCGAATCGTATACTTCACGCACTGCTCGTGAACTTCTTTGCGGTCCGTGCCCACTCGCGTCACGCCGTTCCCGTAAAACACTTTCACATCCGCCAGCGGATTCTCCGTCAGCACCACCAAATCCGCCAAATAACCCTGCCGCACCAATCCCAGCTCCAGGTTCTTCACCACCTTTGCTCCATTCTCCGTTGCTGCATGCAGCGCTTCCAGCGGAGAAAACCCCGCCTCCTCCAGCATCTCCAATTCGCGAATCGTCCCAAATCCCCACAGCTCAAACAAAAATCCCGTATCCGACCCCACCGCCACCACGCCGCCCTGATTCTTGTAGTCGTTCACAAAATCCAGCCACCGCCGGTACGCCCGCGCCCAGTCCGCTTCCTTGTTCGAAGTCCACTCATAAAAATACGAAGCGTGATGCGCCGGATTCGGCAAAAACGAGTCCATCACCACTGGCAGCGTGTACGACGCGTGCCACGGCAGATTCGCCGCGCGCGTAACATCGCGATTCGCCTCATAAATACTGAACGTCGGCACCATGATGAATCCCGTCCGATGCATCGTCTCCAGCAGCGAATCGATCACTTCGCCGTGCAATTTGCCTACATCCGCCTGCAGCCACGACCGCCCCGTCTCCAAAAATCGGTCTGCTTCGTTCGAATAGTTATAGCCCGGCGGCAAATCCTGAATCGTCTGCGTCGTATACGAAGATTCCGGATAGCCGTAGTGATGCTCGATCGTCGAAGCCCCTTCGCTGGCAATCTGCACCGCATTCATCGGATACACGCCGTCCTGCCCGATATGCACCGCCACGCCCATACTGTTCTTCCGCGCCTCGTCTGCAATCGCGTGAAACACGTCCGGCCACAACCCCGGCTTGCCGATAATCTTGATTCCGTCCACACCCGCGGCATGCCACTCGTCCACAATCTGCCGCGCCCCCGCTGGATTCGAATAGCGCGGGTCATCGCCGCGTCCCCAGAACGGATACACATACATGCGCGGCGCGATAATCTGGTTCGCCTCGATCTTCTTTTTCTCCGCCACCATTCCTTTCGGATCTTCCCGGCCCACATTGAACGTTCGAATCGTCGTCACGCCGTGCCCCAGCAGCAGCTTGTAAATGTATTCCGTCGGCACATCCTTCGTCGCGTTGATGTGAATGTGTACATCGATCAGGCCCGGCATCACATACATTCCTTTGCCATCAATCACGCGATCCGGCGCCTTCTGCTCCTTTTTTCCCGTCCCCTCTTCCTCTTTCTCCTTGCGGGATATCGAGTCCGACGGCACAACGCGCTCGATGCGATTTCCTTTCACGAAAATATTGACCGGCCCGAACGCCGGCGCTCCCGACCCATCAATCACCGTCACATCGCGAATTTCCAGCAGCGGGTAAGGCCCCGCCTGCTCCGCCGAGTTCGCATCTTGAGCGCACGCGTACGGCGCGAAAAGCAAAGCCGCCGTGCACACCAGAATCACGGCGCTGATCATCATCCTGGTCATCCTCAGTCTGTCACGCATCAACGTTTTCTCCTCGACGAAACCCGCAAGGCTAGTTTTATTGTCACAAGAAGTCCAGCACTGATTCTCGAGAGTCAAGCCCGCCAAATCCGTAACCCACTTCCCCTAAGAGCCTTAGCCGCATCGCCCCCGCGCCCCTGTGGGTGTCTGTGGAAATCGTTAATCTCCTGTTGACTTTTTCGCCTCGTCGTCGTATTCTCTTTGGGCTGTAGCTGTGCCTTTCTGCAAGACAGGGGGGCTTTGCTCTTTGACAACCGATACGATGTGCCAGAATCCGTTCGAAACCATTCGTCCTTTTCGAGCACGAATGGTCTGAGTAAATCGAGCGACAATAATTCGCTTGGCAGGCTGGCTCTCTGATGCAAATCAGAGGGCATTTTTTTTCGCCAAGCTACCAGTTTCAAACGAGAGTTTGATCCTGGCTCAGAGCGAACGCTGGCGGCGTGCTTAACACATGCAAGTCGAGTGCGCGTT
>JBGPLB010000255.1:0-6016 GCA_041486245.1 Candidatus Acidiferrum sp. | reverse complement strand
CAAGCCAAGATGATGACCATCTGCGACATCTTCGACGCACTCTCCGCTTCAGACCGGCCTTACAAGCGGGCCGTTCCGACCGACCGCGCGCTCGATATTCTCAAGCTTTGCGTCCGCGATGAAGAGATCGATCCCGAGCTATTCCGCCTTTTCACCGATGCTCAGGTCTACCGGCTGGTTGCAAACCCTGTATAGTTGCCGCCTGAACATTTCTTCGGCTATTACTTTTTGGATAGTCAATCCAGGGTGAGTTCCTCGTAATGCGCTTCTCTCTATTACAATAAATGTTGGACAGGATATGTGGATCTACTTTCTTGGGCCGTTTCTGTCTTTGCTTCCCACACGCTGGCGCAAAGCGCTGCCATTCTTCCAGGCCGTTTCCTGGCGACCGGCGGCCATCCTCAGTGGGCTGGCGGAATCCCTCATCGCTCTCGTCGCGCTCATGTACTGGTATTCATACTCCGTGTCCACATGGGTTTCTCGCGCCCTTGATCTCGCGCTCAACGGAAAGACAGATCCGAGAATTACCGATCACGCGATTGGGTTCGCGGCGCTTCTCGTTTGGTCTACCCATCCGTTGACGTGGGGCATCGTTTTCTTTGGTATCGAGGGCATGGTGCGCTTGTGCGGAGCGTTGACAGATACCGTACTGGGCGTATTTCCGCTTTATTTGGTTGAAAAAATCTACTCGAAGATTTTTCGGAGCGGCGAGCCGGGGGCTCCATATGCGGAAAAGTTTTCGCAAAGCAATGTAACTTCCTATGTTGGCGCCCTGCGCGATAAAGTTGCGACGGCCAAGCTTTTGCAAGTCCCTGATGAGCTTTGCGTTGCCAAGAACGACTCCGAGGAATTCCTTGAAATTCGCGCTTCCCGGGCAAAACCGGACTGGACTCCTCCCCGTGTGGTCCGCTATGAAGACCGTTATTACCGGCTGGAGGAGAGTTCTCGAAGCTCGGGGCCGCGCCCGTTCGTTTACAAATTGCGGCGATTGGCCGCTGGCGTGCCCGGCCGCAGCGTACTCACTTATTCGCCCGCTGAGGAACCCGTCAAAGCAATTCGCTGAACAACCCTTGCATGTTCCTGCGGTTTTCTTCTTCGCATGGCTTTACCCGGCTTCCTCAGCCCGCCGCCTCTCGACTACAATCTCACCATGCTTGACCGCCGCCTGCCGCCTCCGTTTGTGTTGCGATGCCTCTGTCTGGCTCTGATACTACCTCCCGTTCTCTCCCCGGCATTCGCGCAAAAGCCGCCGTCTCCGCCTTCCGGCCGCATCCTTCTGCTGCCTCGCACCATGGTTTCTGGAGACAGAGCAACGCTGGCAGTGCTCGACGTGAACGGCCGCCTTGCACCTGGCGCCACTGTTGACTTTTCGAATGGGGACCGCCTGACCACCGACGCCACGGGCCGCGCACTATTCGTCGCGCCTCTCAATCCCGGGGTGATTTTCGGTTCAATCGTCGGCCGTGAGGGCCGCGTCCCCGTCACGATATTGCCGCCCGACGAAACTGCTGTGACTGGGATCGCAGTAGCCTCGATTCCCAGGTTCGCCACGCTTACCGACCGTTTCGAAATCGCCGGGCGTGGTTTTTGTGGCGGAGCGGACGCCAACCAAATCACTATTGCCGGTCAGCCGGCCTTCGTGCTCGCGTCCTCGCCGACCTCGTTGGTGGTTTTGCCGCCCCTGGAGCTTGAGCCCGGCCGCGCTTCCGTCGACATTTCCTGCGCAAAGCGCTACGGGCCGCCTCTCGAAGTCGTTTTCTTAGCTCTTAACCTGGAGGCTGATTCTTCGCCGCTTCTGCCCGGCGTGCACCGTCAGCTCTCCGTCCACGTGCGAGGCACCACAGGCAAGATCACTCTGGAAGCAAAGAATTTGGCGCCCGACATCGCGGAGCTTACCGGCGGAAATCCTCTGCGGGTCTCCAGTTCCGGCGGTGAGGAGAATGTGGCCCGATTCGAAGTCGTAGGCCGCAAACGCGGCAGTTTTCTAGTTTCGATCCGGTTGCTCTCGCCACGCGCCGCCGCCCACTAACATACCGCAAATCGCTGTTCGACCGAGGAGCGTCCACCTGCAGTCTTCTTCCCGGCCCTGTGTTACATTTCTTACTTGTAGTAGGCAAGACAATCTTGGAGACGCCCATGACCTTGTCGCTTGTTGTCAGCGCCGGCCTCGCTTTGGGAGTCGGAGTGCTCCTGGGTTGGCTTCTTGCCTCATCGCGCGCGAACCGCCTCCAATCGGAAGCTGCCGGCGTTTCCGCCCAGCTCGTCGAGACACGCAAACAATTGGAGATTTCACGTGGTGACCTTGACAAGCTGCGCAAAGATCTTACCGCCGAGCAGTCTCTCCGCACGAGGGCGGAAGCTGATCGGCAAAATGAGCGAGCGAATCTCGAGGAGCAGAAGAGCCTTCTAAGCGAAGCTGAAAGCAAGTTGCGGGAAGCTTTCGATTCGCTCGCAGGAAAGGTGTTGCAAAACTCGAGCGAACAGTTTCTCCAATTGGCGCAGGAGCGACTGGGCACCCTGCAGAAGCAAGCATCGGGCGATCTTGAAAAGAGACAGGAATCGATCAAGGGAATGGTCGATCCCCTCCAGCAGCGGCTGACCGAGATGCAAACGCACCTCCGTGAGCTGGAATCGAATCGTCAATCGGCCTATGGCGAGCTTCGAACGCAAGTGCAAACCCTTGCCCAATCGAACCGCGACCTTCAAAAGGAAACAGGAACGCTTGTCAGCACGCTGCGGCAGCCTCAGGTGCGAGGGCGCTGGGGGGAGTTGACTCTGCGGCGATGCGTGGAGCTAGCGGGAATGTCACCGCATTGCGATTTTGACGAGCAAGTGTCTGTGTCCGGAGAAGAGGAGAAACGCTTTCGTCCCGACCTTGTCGTGCACCTTCCCGGAAATGCGAACGTCATTGTGGATGCCAAGGTTCCCCTCCATGGATTCTTAAGGGTAGCGGCCGCCCAAACCGACGCTGAGCGCCAAGCCGGACTCACGGAGCACGTGCGTCTCGTGCGAGATCATGTGTCGCAGCTTTCCTCTAAAGAGTATTGGAAGCGGTTTGATCGAGCCCCGCAATTCGTGGTGATGTTCGTGCCAGGCGAATCGTTTTTCAGCGCTGCGCTAGAGAGTGATCCGACTCTTCTTGAAGATGCCATGGAAAAGAGGGTGGTGCTGGCAAGTCCCACGAATTTGATCGCTCTGCTCAGAGCGGTGGCTTACGGATGGAGGCAGGAGCAGATTGCAGAGAATGCGCAAGAGATCAGCGACATAGGCAGAGATCTCTACGACCGTATCTTGAAATTTCTTGAACACTTCAATGATGTGCGGGGCGGCCTTGAGCGGGCCAATAAGTCCTTCAACAATGCCGTGGGCTCGTTGGAAGGGCGTGTGCTTCCGTCCGTTCGGAGGCTGAAAGAAAAGGGAAGCCACGCGGCCGAGTTGCCTTCGGTAGAACCCACGGAGACTTCCCTCCGCACATTGAACGCATCTCTTACTGAAGGCGAGAAATAGCCTAACTAGCAAGCGGCCGCGCCACGTTGAGGCCCTCTGCTCCGCATTTTAAAATATCAAGCCTCAGATTGAACTTACCAGCTCACTTTCAAAGCAAACTGGAATTGCCGTGAATCGAGCGCCGCGGTTGGCTGTCCCGCATTGCAACCGGCCGGATCGGTTGGATTGCACAGCGGGCTAACGTCGCCGACGTTGAAGCGGTTAAACAAGTTGAACACGTCCGCGATGACGTCCAGCTTCATCCTCTCGCCGAGAGGGAACCGCCGCGCTAGGCGCATGTCCCACTGGAAAAACCCAGGCCGCACAAAGGTGTTGCGTCCCAAATTGCCGGTACAACCTGCGGGCGGCGTGACTCCGGTTACTGTGAAAGGCGTCCCGCTGTTCGTCACGCAGACGGTGGGCAGACTGAACGTCACTCCGGGAATAAACGGCGAGCTCACACCTGGTCCGATCGATGGCCGCCCGCCGTTCCCTGAAAAATCGAGCCGGAAGTCCGTCCCCGTGAGCACGGTAAATGGACGCCCAGAGGCCACCTCCACGATCGGAGCAAACGTGAAGTCTCCGATAATGTGTTTCCATGCGCTATCCCCGCTCTTGGCCGATGAGGATTGCAGCACGGCGCTTGTTACCCACCGGTGACGTTGGTCGAAGCTTGAACTCGCGCGTTCCAGGTTAGGGAAGCGATTGTCCTGAGGTTCGAGCAAAGTCTGCAAATCCGTCGAATCGTCAATCGCATGGGACCAGGTGTAGCTCGACAGGAATTCCATGTGACTTGTAAAGCGCTTCGAGAAGTTCACCGTCAGCCCATGGTAGATGGAATTTCCGGATGACTCTTGCTCGTCCACGCTCGCCCAAGGTATCTGCACGCCCGGAAAACCAGTCGGATAACCTGCCAACGCCGCCAGAGCTACCTCATTTGCATATCCTCCTGCAGCGGCGGCGAACGACGGGTTGGGGCCCGAGGGCTTGAAGAAATTGAAGAATGCGGCGGTGCCGACGAATTGTCCGTTGAAAGCGGCAAGTGGCCCAGGGCAACCGCTGAGTGCCCCCAACGCCTGAGGAGCAATGACCGTTATGCCGCAAGTTCCTGGGCCGTTCGTTCCAGGCGCGAAGCTTGCTGCCGGAGCGACCACGCCAAAAGGATTACTGACGCTGATTCCGGCCAGACCTGCGTTGCGAGCATTGATTGTCAGGCGCTGCGGGTCCGTGGAATCAATGTTTCGTGGCCGGTTCAAGTGCAGGCCGTGCGTATAGGAGTAGCTGATGCTGAATTTGTAGTCGTGAGCCAATTGCCGCTCGATTGTGAGGTTGCCCTGTTGCGCGTAGGCATACTGGAAGTTGTTCGCGATCGGCAAGGTGAACGGTAGCAGGGCGACCGGAAGGCCGGTAGCGAGGAAATTCTGGTTATTAAAGAAGGGACTATTCTTAGGATCGAAACGCTGCTGGTTTGGCAGGTAAGAAATGCCAGGAATCCCGCTGGTGTTCAAGACTCCCTGGAAGATAGAAGCGCCGTTCGCGGCCGTCGGGTTGGTGGCCATCGCCGCCCGGGTAGGTGTCCCACCGAAGATGAGAAGCTGCGAAGAGAGCGCTCCATCAGAGGTGGTGGACAGGAACGCGGAAGCAAACGACGGGTGATCATAAAATAGTCCGTACCCCGCGCGCACGACGGTTTTGCCGTTGCCCATCGGATCCCACGCCAAGCCGAACCGTGGGGCCACATTGTTGAAATCGCGGGGATAGCCCTCGGTCACTTTGAAAGCTTTTTCTGCCGCGGCGTTTAGCGCCGTTGCCGGCTGAAATTGCGCGGTGTACTCAACGTCGTAGCGCACCCCGAAGTTTAGCGTAAGCCGCGGAAGCACCTTCCAGCTGTCTTGGAGGAAGTAGCCCATCGAAGGGTCATTAAACAGCCGGTTCGAGTTTCCAATTCCCTGGATGAAGGTTGTCGGTAAACCCAGGCCGTAGGCCTGCACTCCAGTAAATCCAGGCACAGCGACGCCATTGAATGTGTTCGGCAGGGACAAGCTCGAGGCCGCAAGCCCGCCGAAATTCATTACACCGCCAAAATTCAGCTCAAACACCTGCGCTTTTTTGGAGCGAAGCTGGATGTAATTGATATCCGCGCCGCCCTTGAAGGTGTGCCGTCCCTTCACCCAGGTGAGATTGTCCGTCCACTGAAAGCGGCGCTCGATGCGGTCCTCCGTCGAGAATGGTTCGCGGCCGAAAAATGCAAAGCCGGTGATGTTCACCCCCAGCCCGCTGCCTCCAGGAAGCTGAGAGAAACCATAATGCAGGCCGCGGCGCGCATACTGAAAGCGTGCGGTGTTGAAAAGCGTTTGACTGATAATCGTATCGTGCTGGAAGACCCCGGAGACATCGCGGGTTTGTTGCAATGAGGTCCGCGAGCCTGCGTTCTGTCCGAAATTCTGGTTTTGCGCATTGACTTGAATGCCCGTGACCAGCGACGGCGCCACGTTCACGCGCACAAAGCTGTTGTTCTTGTCGTTCCACT
>JBGPLB010000254.1:0-6045 GCA_041486245.1 Candidatus Acidiferrum sp. | reverse complement strand
TCTCGTGCTCGTCGTCCCACGTTCGGAGGGTCAAGACAAGGAAAAATCCGCAGCCGATGCTAGGTCAGCCCAAACCGAAAAAGCAATGACGCCATTACGCGTCCAGGTTAGCTTCACGGAATTCGATGGAGAGAAGAAAATCGGCAACTTGCCTTACACTTTTCTCGTGAATGCGGACGATCGCGGAGCAAGGGCTGCCGTGCGGATGGGATTGCGCGTGCCGATCGAAGCGTCGTCCAGCAATACGGGCGTTAAGCAAATTCAATATACAGACGTGGGCACCAGTCTTGACGGTCGGGCGGAAAAAACCGAGGATGGCCGTTTCCTTTTAATGCTGAGCGTGGAGAAGTCATCGGCTTACTTGCCCGGGGCTAACGAGAAGCCCGCTTCAGTTGGCGGGAACGAAATCTCTAGCGCGCAGCCAACTATCCAACAATTCCGCACACAAGTAAATCTGCTCATTCGCGATGGGCAGACCATTCAATCGACGGTCGCCACCGATCCTGTTACAGGGCATGTGACAAAAGTGGACGTCACGCTTAACGTGATTAAGTAAGCCACGCAAAAATCTAAGGTGCGCTTAGGATCTTGGCGAGAGCGCTCTGCAAATCCACATGCAAAAAGTGGTAGCCGAGACTCTCCAATTTCTTTGGCAAGACGCGCTGGCTGGATAGGAGCAGCGCGTCGGCCATTTCACCGAGTACCAGGCGGAGGGCGAACGCTGGGGCAGGGAAGAGTGCTGGGCGGTGCAGGACGCTTGCGAGAGTTTTCGTGAATTCGACGTTCTGCACCGGCTGAGGAGAAATAACGTTGATGGGGCCTCGAACCTCATTTTTTTCCAGCGCGAAGCGTAAAATTTCAATTACATCGGCGAGCGAAATCCACGACATCCACTGCTGACCAGAACCAATTTTTCCGCCGGCGAAGAACCGGAACGGTAGCATCATCTTCGGCAGGGCGCCTCCATCTCGCGCAAGAATAATTCCGAATCGCGCGAGCACTACGCGAATCCCAATCGCCTCAGCCTTTAGCGCTTCGGCTTCCCATTCCCTAGCCAGACCCGACAAGTAATCATTTCCCGGCTGGCTTTCCTCTGTGAGAAGTTCGTCGCCACGATTGCCGTAAAACCCCGTTGCTGATGCGGAAACGAGCACGCCAGGCCGCGCGTTCATCTTCGCCAGAGCAGCGACCAGCGCGCGCGTGGTATCGATGCGGCTCGACCGCAATTCCGCTTTGCGCGCGGCGCTCCAGCGGGCATCAGCAATGGATGCGCCAGCGAGATTCACCACGGCGTCCGCGCCAACCGCCGCGCCGCCCAGTTCTCCGGTTGCCGGGTTCCAAGCCACTCGAAAGCCGTCATTCATTTCATTCCTAACAACGGTTCCTGGCCGCACCAGCCTGCAGACGGTGTGCCCCGCCTCTACCAACGCGGACACCAGCGCACTCCCCACCAAGCCGCTCGACCCTGTTACAAGTATTTTCATGGTGATTTAACTCGACCCACTTCGACGACCGCTTGAATGAACGCTATCTCAAGACGCTACGCAACCCGCACTGATTGGTCAAGCAGCAGAATTGTTCAAAACAATTATTGCGAACGAAAATGCGGAACAATTTGCAAGACTTCTGCTTGTTGGCGTTAACTGTGCAGCCTATAGCTCCCCGCCTTCTTGCAGGATACAATTCTCATGTGACCATCTCCTCGAAGACTGCGCGCGTTAAGGTGCTTTTCTTCGGCCGGCTCAAAGAAATCGTCGGCCAGGCCGAAGACTCGATCGAGATCGCAGACGGTGCGCCGATAGAGGCGCTCTTCTCCCGCTACGGCGCGAGTCACCCGGAACTTACGCGGTTTCGCGCTTCGCTTGTGGCCTCGAGGAATCAGGAATTTGCGGCCTGGACGACGCCGCTCCATACCGGGGACGAAGTAGCGTTTCTCCCGCCGGTAAGCGGCGGCTAGCGAAGTTGACCATGACTGAAACCCTACAAGCCGATCTTCTTCTGCTGGTGCGCGACCCCATCGAGCACGACGTCCTGATCGAGCACGTTCGCGCTGCCGAAGACGGCGCGGTGGTCACGTTCGACGGCTGCGTACGCAATCATTCTCACGGCCGCAGCACGCTTTATCTCGATTACGAAGCTTACGAATCGATGGCGCTGGGAAAAATCCGAGAAATCGCCACGCAAATCCATGAGAAATATCCCATTCACCTGGTGGCCATCGCACATCGGCTCGGCCGCCTGGAAATCGGCGAGACCAGCGTTTTCATCGCGGTAAGCTCCCCCCACCGGCCGGCTGCTTTCGAGGCTTGCCGGTTCGCCATCGACACGCTGAAGCGAACCGTCCCCATCTGGAAGAAAGAATACTTCGAAGACGGCGCCATCTGGGCCGACGGCGAGATGCCACCAGCGCCCGCGGAGACACGAGCGGCGAAACCTGCATCTCAGTGAATCAATGAACTCCACCTCCCGTCGCGCCCTCGCTGCAGCCGTCACTTTACTGGCCGCACTCTTCGTGGCCGTTGTCGCTTTCTGTCAAGACAAACCCGACCGTCCGCCATGGGCGCAGAAACCCAAGCCGGCTTCGAATTCCACTTCCACCAGTACGGCCGGACCGCCTGGAACGATTGTGCCAACCCCTACACAGCCGATCAGCCTTCCGGAAGACGCCGACTCACAGCGTGACAAGATTAGGGTCAAAGTCGATCTCGTCAGCATTTTGGCCAGTGTTCTCGATGACCACAACCGGCCCGCGCCGGACTTGCACATCGAGGCGTTCCAAGTCTTCGAGGAAGGTGTGCAGCAAAAGATCGAGGTATTCGAATCCGAAACGCAACAGCCTCTCGATCTCGCGCTGATGATTGACGCGAGCCTGAGCGCGCATAAGGAAATAACTTTCGAGCAAGAGGCCGCCGCACATTTTATCCGGCAGGTTTTGCGGCCCAGCGACCGCTTGTCCGTTTTTTCCTTCGACGAAAATGTCACACAGATCGCGAAGTTCTCGGACAACGTTCCGACACTGCAAGGCGCAGTGCGAAGGATTCCCGCTGGCGCGGGTACGTCCATCTACGATGCCATACTTCTCGGAGCGCAAGCATTGGAGCGCCGGGGAGAAGAGCGCCGCCGGGTGATTGTGTTGGTTACGGACGCGGGCGAGACTACCAGCCGTACGGACTTCGAGGCCGCGCGCAAAGAAGCCGTCCGTTCGGACCTGTTGCTCTACACCATCGTTATCCGCCCGGTGAAAAATGAGAGCGGCCGCAACACCGCCGGCGAGCACGCCCTCGAAACCATCACCGAAACTACGGGCGGCGCGATGTTTTATCCCGACGCGCCGCAGGAGCTCAATGTAATTTTCGATGTCATCGACCGCGAGCTGCGCACGCAGTATCGCCTCGGCTACTACCCCAATCCGCGCGGCCTGGCCAACAGCTATCGCAAAGTGGAGGTCAAGGTCCTAAACGGCGATTACCACGTGCGCCACCGAAAGACCTACCTCACCGGCCCGCAGTGAAAGATTACAAGCAGCAGCTTGATTGTTATTCATAGCTTTCAGGAAGCTGCGTGACTACTGCGGCTGTTTGATTTCAGAACCGGCTTGTTCGATGCTGCCTTTGACAAGTTCTGTTTTCACTTCGGACTTTTGTCTCTCCACAATCTCGACGTCGGTTTCAAAAGTGCGATAGCCGGGCAGCTCGACCTTGATGCGATGCTTGCCTGGGCTGACGAGAAGTGAGTGAAATTTTCCGCCCAACTCGCTCGCATGGCCGACGTACCTGCCATCGAGGAAGACGGCCGCGCGTTTGGGGTGAACGGTAATCTTCAACTCCGATGTAACATCCGGAGTCTTTGCGCCCGGGAGCAACTGCATAGCCACTTGAACCTCCTGCACCTGGCCGGGCTCGATAACGAGTTCTCGCGTGAAATCGGTGTAACCTGCTTGCCGGACGACGATCTGGTGCTTTCCAGGCAACAGGAGAACCTTCTTCTTGGCCTTGAGTTCCTTGACATAGCCAACATAGGTGCCATCGATCCACACGCCGGAATCCCGATCCAACTGTGTATCGCCGCCAAAACGCACTTCGCCCATGACCTCGCTGCTTTGCGCGGAGAGATGCGCGGTGCCGAGCGACAGAAAAAAGAACGCAAGCACACTCGCAACGGACCGGAGGTTGCCGATTTTGATCATGATTCTTCCTCGCATTCCGGGCGGGATTTTATTCTAACCCGGATAAGAAGGAGAAGCCTCCAAAAACAACGGCCTTCGAAGCGAAATATGCGTTGACGAACATGGATTGCTACGGACGCAACTTTCTCCGCGGCGCTGGTGGTAGAGTGGAGAACAAGCCGGCGCACTAAAGCGACTTTCGGGGCGCGCGTCTGCGTATTGTTTCCATGAGAAAAGACTATCTCGAAGCCGCCATCGAAATTGCCCAGGAAGCGGGCAAAATCCTGCGCGAAGAGTTTGACCAGCCGGGGCTGATTACCTATAAGGGCGAAGTCGACTTGGTCACGCAAGCGGACAAGCGCTCTGAAGAAGCCATCGTCACGCGCCTGACAAAATACTTTCCGGAACACTCGATCGCAGCAGAAGAAGGAACCGGCCATGATAGCGGCTCGGAATTTCGCTGGCACGTGGACCCGCTCGATGGCACGACAAATTTCGCCCACGGCTATCCTTGCTTTTCCGTTTCGATAGCCCTTGCGCAGCGCGGCGCTCTTCTTGCAGCAGTGGTCTACAATCCGTTCTACGACGAACTCTTTGCCGCGGCGCGCGGAGGAGGCGCCACACTGAACGGCAAGAGAATCTTCGTTTCGAAAGTGGATACCCTGGCGACGAGCCTTATGTGTACGGGTTTTCCGGTGCACAAACGCCTGGCAAATCCCAATATTCATTACTACTGGGACTTTACTTTGCGGTCGCATGGAGTGCGCCGCGATGGCTCCGCCGCGCTCGATCTGGCCAGCGTAGCTGCTGGCCGATTCGATGGATTTTGGGAATTTGGGCTGAAGCCGTGGGACACTGCTGCAGGGGTTCTGCTGATCGAGGAAGCGGGCGGTAAGGTCAGCGACTTCGCTGGTCAACCCTACGAACTTGGCGGCGCCGTTATCCTCGCCACCAATGGCTTAATTCACGAGGAGGCGCGTGGCGTGGCCTTCGAGATTTCCAAACGCGATCCTGCCGCTCCCCTTCGCCGCTAGCGCGTTTCCTAAAACGCAGTTTCTTCTTACAAAAAGCTAGCAACCCGCTTACGACTTTTTAATGCCGTCCAAGCTACCTTTTTTTTGGCAACGATACGGCTTTCTCTGCCGACCCAAGGCGCTCTGAATCCGTCACGGAAATTCCGTTGCCAAACCGCATGTATTGGGGAGAAATATGCCCACGTTTAAACCGAAGCGAATTCCTGTTTTGACCATAGCGATGGCGTGGCTTTGCACGAGCACAACACCAGGACTGTTACTTGCGGACGATGAGAAAGACAAGAGTAATCCGCCGTCAAGAACCGTCCCTGCGAAGCCGGATGCCTCCTCTCCCGGATTGACCGAACGCGAGCGCATTTTTCTCGATCGCGTCGAACAGCTCGAAAAGCGCATCGCTGAACTCGAGGCCAAGGTTTCTCCGTCTGCTGCTGCAGCAACTCCTGCCGCGGTTGAGGGCACGGGCTCTCAGCCCAACTCCGCGAACACTGACAACGCGACCGCATTAGCAGTTAGTTCGGCAGACACTGCCGGACCGGCAGCTCCGAGATCGAGCACAAATGTCATTTCTCCCGAGAAAGCCATTGCTTCCGTTACCGGGAAAGCCATGCAAGAAGGAAATTCAGGTACGGCCAAAAAGCCGGCGAGCGAGCCGTTTACATTCGCCGACTTTACCTGGCTAAATGGCAACGCCCGCACAAAAGTTTCGCCAATGGACACGAAATTCTTGACGCCGGAAATCAGGGCGGATGTTGATTACGTCTACGATTTCAATCACCCGAAAGACGACACCATTGGCGGCTCGAGCGAGGTTTTTCGGTCAAGCGAAGTCCAAGTGACGCAACTCGG
>JBGPLB010000253.1:0-6079 GCA_041486245.1 Candidatus Acidiferrum sp. | reverse complement strand
TGAGCTCGAAAAGAAGATCCGCAGCAGGCGGAAGGAACTCTCTCGCCAGGGGCAGCCATGATTCTCCCGTATGCACTCCGGCTGCTCTGCCTTTGCTTTGCCTCCTTTTTCGTTCTGAACGCCGCCGCAAGCTTACTCGTGTTCATCTCGTCCAAATCCGCCATTCGCTTCGCGGAATCTAGGACGTCCACCGCCGCCGCCAATTTTCTCCTTGCCTTGCGCATGCTTCCCTTTGCGCTGTCCGCTCTTTTCCTCTTGGCCCTCTGCATTCCCAGTTATCTGTGGCTTGAACCCACCGTCGGTGCCGAACGCGTCGGCGGAATTTGCGCGCTTTTCGGCCTTCTCGGCGTTGCAATATGGCTGCACTCCATCGCGCGAGCCGCTTTTTCTCTTTTTGCTTCCTTGCGCCACAATCGGTTATGTCGATTGGCGGGCCATGAAACGCGCTTGCCCGGAGCGCCTTCCCCAGCCGTGGTCATCGAAGGCGAAGCCCCTCTTCTTGCCATGTCCGGCTTGCTTCGTTCGCGCTTGCTTATTTCGCGTAGAGTCCTCCGCACACTTTCCGCCGAAGAACTCGATGCCGCTTTGTCTCACGAACATGCCCATCGCACTTCGCGCGACAACGTCAAGCGACTCCTCCTTCTTTTGGCCCCGGATATTTTTCCCTTTGTCAGACCGCTTCGAACGCTGGAACACAGCTGGGCAAAGTTCACCGAGTGGGCCGCCGACGATCAAGCTACTGCGGGAGACTCCAGCCGTGCCGTTTCTCTCGCCGCCGCGCTCGTTCAAGTCGCGCGCATGGGTTCGGGTCCTCGTTTGCCCTTCCTTTCCACGTCGCTTTTAGCCCGCGACCGCGACCTCTCCGCCCGCGTCAATCGCTTACTGCAAGCCGCCCCGATCACGCTGGCCCTCCCGTCCAAAACGCGTCCCTTGCTGCGCGCCGCCAGTTTCTTGTTCGCGGGTAGTCTAGCCGCTTTGCTCCTCTCTCCTCCTACTCTCTCTCTCGTTCACGAACTTCTCGAAATCCTTCTTCATTAATTCATAATTGGAACCGCCGCAGCCCTAGCCAGCATTTGTCACGAGCGCCCAACTCTCCCACGCGATGTAGGGGCACGATAAATCGTGCCCTCTTTCTTTTCCCGGCGCGGCCTACGACCTGTGGTAGTAGTCTCTCCCGCTCCAGTAGCCTATCGCTTGCCATGAGAAGCCCTCTCCCATCGAGCAGAGCCTTTCCTTCGCGGAATTTCACGTCCTTATCCTTCCTGTTCTTATCTCTCGTGCTGTCGCCGTTCGAATTGCCCGCGCAGAACTCGCGTGGAACGCTTCGCGGGACCGTGCAGGACGCCAGTGGAGGCAGAATTTCATCCGCGAAAATCGTCGTGCAAACACCCGCGTCGGCTCTCCAGCGAGAAGCCACCAGTGATGCGCGCGGAGAGTTTCGCATGGACGATCTCGCACCAGGCACTTACCAAGTCGTCGTGACTGCCAACGGATTCACACAGGTCGGCTCTGACGTCAAAATCTTTATCAGTTCCGTCCAAGAAATTACCGTAGTTTTGAAACCACAAACCGTGCAGCAGACGGTGAGCGTCCAAGGCCAGGCCTCTTCCATCACTACACAGTCGATTGATTCAGCCAGCGCCGTGCATCAAGCCGTTATCACCGCGCACGATCTGGACACCATTCCCCTTGCCGCCCGCAGCTTTGCAAATATCGCTTACCTGACTCCAGGAACCGAGCCTCTCGAGCCCTCCGATCCCACCAAGGCCCGCATCACCGCTGTCTCCACAGGTGGCAGTTCAGGATTGAACAGCGAAGTTTCTGTCGATGGCGCGGATAATTCGGACGACTGGATCGGGGGATTCCTACAGAATTTCTCTCCCGAATCGATTCAGGAATTTGCCGTTCGCACGGCTCAGGAAGACGCGGACACCGGCCGCACCACTGCCGCTTCCTTCGTGATTTCCACGAAGCGCGGCACCAATGAATGGCACGGAGATGAAGCGTTCTACGAACGGGAAGCGTCACTTAACGCGCGATTTCCCATCGACAATCCCGCGCCCAATCCCAAACAGCCCTTTTCGCGCCAGAATTATGTGGGAACACTGGGCGGGCCCATCGTTAAAGACAATGTTTGGTTTTTTTCTTCGTTCGAATATGTGCATGAAAATGCCAGTATCGCGTTTAGTCCAAACAGCCAGAGCGAATTCGCAGCCCTCGCGCAATTCGCTTCGGATGGATTGATCTCCGACAACGGCACTAATATCAATTCGATTTCTGTTCCCGCCAGCGTCCCGGTTCCGTTTCGCGATTATCTGGGGCTGATTCGCTTCGACTGGGCGCATTCTGCGAACTCGCAATGGTTTTTGCGCGCAGCCTTCGATAGCTATACGACGCGCAATGCCCTGGTGCAGCAAGCGACGCTGCCTTCCACTGGCGCAACCACGCATAACAACTACTTGAATCTAGCCATCAGCAATCAGTACACGTTCGGCCCATCGTGGGTTGCCTCCTTCGTTTTTGCAGGTAGCGGATTGCACTTGACTCAATCTCGCAATTCGAATCTGGGCTTTGCCCTGGCGTTCCCGTTTAGCTCCACGGCCAGCACCATCTCCGGTCTCGAGACTTTCGGTGACAATCAATTCATCACTGCCATCACTGCGTTTCCCGTGCTTCGAAATCAGCAGAAATACCAGCTTCGCTACGACCTCAGCCACCAATCCGGACGTCATGCTCCGCGATTCGGCGTCAACTTTATTCACGAGCCCGTGATGAGCGGCGCTCTCACCGCCACCGCCGAAACTTTGCTCTCCTATTCGAACGATCCAACTTTTTTCGCGGCGAACCCCTCGCAATTTTATTTTAGTCTCAGTTGCGCCCCTCCCGTTCCGGCCGATGTCGATTGCGAAGCCACGCCCGCCGGCGATGGCAGTTTTTCACAAAATGTTCGACGCCTCGGCCTCTACGCCGAAGATTCCTGGCATGCTACGCGACACCTTACAATTAATTACGGACTCCGCTACGACACCACCTTCGGTCTCTTCATCGCCTCTGGCCACGACCAGAGCTTAAATCCTGCACTCGACGGCAACGGCATCATCGCCGGAATCCCTCACGACTATCGCAAAGCGTTCGCTCCTCGGCTTGGTCTCGCTTACGGCATTGGCAGTTCCGGAAACACCGTGCTGCGTGGCGGCCTTGGATTGTATTTCAACGATCTCGCACAGAATGGCTGGGTGGAAGCATTCAACGCGGTGAACAATTTCAATATTCGGAACGCATCCGGGCCGCCATCCTTGATCGATCCGAACTACCACACGCCATATGCGTTGCACGCAAGCGCGGGCATTCAGCATGCCTTCAACGCTAATTGGATTTTGAGCGCGGACTGGACGCTCGAAACCGGCATGCACGGCTACCGTCGTTACGATTACTCGAATGTTAGCGTTTTCAGAACAGATAACAGGTCAAGCTACAACGCGCTTGCGCTGCATTTGCAGGGGAATGTCGCCAAGCGGCTGAGCCTTGTCGCCAATTACACGCTGGCATCAGCAAAAACGTGGGGTTGCGAAGTCGGCGAGCTGTTCGATTATGTCAACGGCGTTTGCGATCCGTTGAATGCTTTTGCGCCGGGAGATTATGGTCCTTCCGGAGAAGACGTCCGGCATCGAACTGTTCTTGCCGGAACCATTCACGCGCCCGGCGGATTTGAGATCACGTTTTTGTCGCAGGCCGAAAGCGCCCGGCCGATCACGCTCGTCACTCCTGCTGGCAACCGCGCCGTTGTGAACGGCGTGAAGACCAGCCTCGATGAATTCCGCGGCACTCCTTATCTGCAGACGGATTTGCGCGTCACACGGCCATTCAAAATTCAGGATCGCTGGTCCGTCGCGCCATTCATCGAGTTCTTCAATTTGTTCAACCGCAACAATCCGGGCAACAACTATATTCCTGATATTTCCGTGCTGCCAGTCCCGGTGAACGATTTGAGCAATGTGACCGGCCTGTGTCTGAATCCGTCGTGCACGCAAACTGTGCCGGTGACGAGTGGCAAACAGCTGCTCGTTCCCGCCGGCGCGCTCGGCGATTTTTTCGGTCCCGGCACGACAATCGGAATTCCGTTCGCCGCTCAAATAGGCGTGCGGCTCACGTTCTAGCCAGCTTTTCTAGGTCTACTGCTTGTTCGTTTCCTACGGCGACCTTACAGCGACGCGCGGTGGCGAAGGCCGTGGATGCGCATTTCGATCAAGTCATCGATAGAAGGATTCTTGTATCCATGGTCGCGGACTTCCTTCACGAAACCGGCGTCGACGCCGTGAATGCGCATGGCCACCAGTTGATCGGGTGAGATCTTCGCGTAACCCGCGTCTTTCATGCTCTTTACAAATTCGGGACTTACACCGTGAATACGGAAGGCGACCAGGTCGTCCGAGGAAATATCTTTTTCCACGAGCTGCTGGATTTGTTCGGTGAACTCTGGACTGACGCCATGGATGCGGAAAGCAACGAGTTGATCCACGGCGAGATGGCGGCCCATGAGCGAAGTCATGGACTTGACGAATTCAGGGCTGGCGCCGTGAATGCGCATGGCCACGAGATCATCCGCGGACACATCTTTCGAGAGGGATTCGCGCACCTCGCGAACGAAATCTGGGGAGACGCCGTGGATGCGGAAGGCGACCAGCTCGTCGACAGAAAATCTTTTGCCGAGCAGAGCGTTGATTTCTTTTGTGAACTCCGGGCTCACCCCATGTATGCGCATGGCGACCAGATCATCCGGGGACGGTTTCTCAGGAAGAAGCGCGAGCATGGCGCGGGTGAATTCCGGCGAGACACCATGAATGCGAAACGCCGTGAGCTCGTCGATGCTGAGGCTGCGATAGCCCACGTCGTTCATGTCCTTAACGAACTGGCGGGAGACGTCATGAATCGCGAACGAAAAGAGCTGCTCTTGGGAAAGGTTTGAGTAGCCGAGCGCTTTCATGCCCTGCACGTATTCGGCGCTGGCAGCAAAACTGAACTTGCCGCTGCCTTGGCCGTCGTGGAAGCGGCCGTCAAAACTCATGATTCCGGCATCGCGGCGGAGCTCGAAGTGAACAGGCGAGTCTTTCGCGGTGGCGAGGCTCGCGTCGAGGCCGGAGAAGTCGCTGATTTTGTGCGTGTTGCCCCAGTTGCTGCGATGGCCCCAGCTGGAGCGCTCGACCTCAAGATCGATGCAGACACAATTCGAGTCCGAGACGAATTTGGCGTGCCAGTCGCCCTGGATGCTGTCGTCAGCGCGGCTTCGCAGGGGCCGCATGGTTGATACCGCCGTCATCAGCATCACCACTCCGAGCCCCATCATGAATTTACGCATGGACATCACCTCCGCACCAGTGAAGACGCGCGGGCGGGAGATTTGTTCCATGCGGATTGGGAAGTGCAGGGGTACACCTCGAGTGTACAGGGAACTGTAAAGAAAGCCCTTGAGAGGAGTGGGCATGCAGGCGTTGCTGTGCGTCGAAATAGTGGCGAGTGGCGAGGGGGATACCCCACCCCGGGTGTTTTCTGTAAGAGTGGCAAACAAAGGGGTTATGCTTGGCGCGGCCCGTAAGAGTGGCAGGCACAGGACTTAAAGTGGGTGAATTTTCAGTAAGTTGCGGTTTGTCTGCAAGAGTGGCAAGGAAACAACTTAGGGAAGGAGAATTGACACTCGAATTCGCTGGTGAGGTGGATAGCGAGGAGAGCATGGAGCAGGGTAGCACGGCATTGGCGAGGGGGTAAAGTGAATTACAGGGAATGGTAGAAAACAGAGGTCGGACGGCAGAAATTGGAGGTTTAACGGCGGCGGCGGATGGGGGGAGATAGGGTTGGAGACTCGGGGATTGAAGATTGGGAGCGGGGGAAGAAGCGGGAGGGTCCCCGCACGCGGCTAGCGTCCCCTGGAATGAAGAACGATGGGACGCTGAACGCGCCGGATGCGGGGAACTAAGGTAGCAATACTTCACAGAGGCCTACCGGTGCGGACCCGTATGCAAGAAACGCGGATGCGGAGGACTGTGGAGGGAGGGGCGAGTCTGGCGTGGGAATCGTCGAAGGT
>JBGPLB010000252.1:0-6102 GCA_041486245.1 Candidatus Acidiferrum sp. | reverse complement strand
CTCGATTTCGAGCCTGCGCTGGCGAATTCCGTGTTGGGCGTTCGCGC
Source organism: Candidatus Acidiferrum sp. (assembly GCA_041486245.1). Classification (GTDB taxonomy): domain Bacteria; phylum Acidobacteriota; class Terriglobia; order Acidiferrales; family UBA7541; genus Acidiferrum. The sequence continues at coordinate 6,055 of JBGPLB010000252.1, read as the reverse complement.
GGAGGTGAATGGCCGTCCGCAGAGCTTCGACAAACAGATTTTTTCTGAGCATCATCACCTGAAAATCAAATTTGCCTTGAAGGAAGGAAAGAACACGATTCGCATACGGGCGCCGAACGATTTTGGCGTGTCGTATGCGTTTCGGTTGCCGGAACTGGGAAGCGAGAGCTCCGATTTGCGCATCCTTTCCGAAGAGATGGGCGATGCGACATCCCAGATGGTGCTGGAAACCGCGGGACGCGCGGGGATGACCTACGATCTTGCATTGTGGAATCCGAACATAATCGAGTCCGTGCAGGGAGCAGCAGTGGTGAAGGATACAGCGGGAGTGACGAAGTTGCGGATTCAATTTGAAGCGAAGGCCGGCGAAAAATACCAGCATCAGCAAGTTGTTATGCAGCTCCATCCGCCGAAAATTCAACCAGGAAGGCCTTTGAAGCAATAGCCGGAAAACCGATTGGGCGCTTCACAGTAGTACAGTGAAGCGCGAGCGCGACTGCTGGTGATATGATTGGCAAGCACAGGTTGGGCGATTCAATGGGCGGCGCAAGCGGCGATCCGAACATCTACGAAGGGCGCATCATCCGCCATCGTGGAATCTGCGGCGGGGAGCCCGTATTCAAAGGAACGCGAGTTACTCTGCGGACCGTGCTCGCCAGTTTGGCAGCGGGAGATTCCGCACAGGAGATCCTCACGGATTTCCCCAGCTTGAAAGCCGAGGACGTCCAAGCGGCCATTGCGTTCGCTGCGGCCTCCGCCGAAGAAGACCTGCCCCTTCCTGCAATTCCACAGATTCGATGAAGATCAAGTTAGATGAGAATCTACCGCTGCGGCTTGCCGACGCGCTGAGAGAACTCGGCCACGAAGTTCATACATTGTTCGAAGAACGGCTTGCTGGTCAGGCAGACATTTGGGAAGCAACGCAGAAGGAAGCAAGATTCCTCATTACGCAGGATCTAGATTTCTCGGACCTGCGAAAGTTTGCTCCCGGGTCACACCAGGGAATTCTGCTCGTGCGGCTACGTTCGCCAAACCGCAGAGACTTGGCGGAGCGGATCGCGGAATTGTTTCAGAAGGAAAATGCAGGTGATTGGGCTGGTTGTTTCGTGGTTGCTACAGAGCGGAAGATTCGAGTCATAAGGCCGGGGGCGAACAGAATTCCTCGAGAATGAAGTAGATCACATGAGTGGAAAAAAGAATCAGAGATATCCGCCTGTAGGGTGAGGCGGGAGGAGAGACGATAGTGGGCAGGGAATTGATCAAATCAATCGTCACGGGTGCTTTGCTACTTGCGCTTTTTGGAACCGCGGCGGGAGCGGGGGCGCAGCAGAAGGGCGTGGATGCGGAAGGGCATGCGTGGTGGCAGCATGCGGTGTTTTATGAGGTGTATCCGCGGAGTTTTGCGGACAGCAACAACGATGGGATCGGCGATTTGAAGGGCATCACGTCGAAATTGGATTATTTGAAAGAGCTCGGAGTGAATGCGATCTGGATTACGCCATGTTTTCCATCGCCGCAGGTGGATTTCGGATATGACGTTTCGGACTACGAAGCGATTGATCCGATGTACGGGACGATGGCGGACTTCGACAAGCTGGTGGCGGAAGGAAAGAAGCGAGATATACGGGTGATTTTGGATTTCGTGGTGAACCATACTTCGGACAAGCACAAATGGTTTGTGGATTCGGAATCGTCGAAGACATCGGACAAGCGCGACTGGTATATCTGGCGGGCTGGGAAAGGGACGGGGCAGCCGCCGAACAATTGGCTTTCGACGTTTGGACTGTCGGCGTGGAAGTTCGATCCGAAGACCAACCAGTATTACTACCACTACTTTTATCCCGAGCAGCCGGACCTGAACTGGCGGAATCCCGCGGTGGAGAGGGCGATGCTGGACGTGACGCGTTTCTGGTACAAGCGCGGCGTGGCGGGATTCCGGCTGGATGCAGTGGACACGCTCTACGAAGATCCGAAACTTACGGACAACCCGGTGCTGCCCGGCACAGACAAGTTCGGGCGGCCGAATATGGATGAGAAGTACGACAAGAAGCTGCCGGAAGTACACGATGCGATGCGAAAGCTGCGGACGGTGGCCGATGAATATGGGTCGGTGCTAATTGGAGAAACGTGGACGAGCAACGTGGACCAGCTGAAGGACTACTACGGAGCGAAGAACGACGAACTTCAGATGCCAATGGATTTGATGATGACCGGCTTCAAGGGACTTTCCGCCGATGAGTATCGGAAGCACATCGCGGCAGTAAACGCGGCAGGCCACTGGCCGGTATACGTGATTACGAATCACGACATCATGCGGTCGTACACACGTTACAGCGATGGAATGCACAACGACGATATCGCGAAGATGATGGCGGCGCTTTATCTGACGCTTCGAGGGTCGGCGATTATGTACTACGGCGAAGAGATCGGGATGGAGAACAACGATCCGAAGAGCAAAGACGCCGTGCAAGACCCGATCGGGAAACTTGGATGGCCTCTCGAGAAGGGACGTGATGGCGAGCGAACGCCGATGCAGTGGAATCACGAGGCGAACGCGGGCTTCAGCGTGGCGAAGCCGTGGTTGCCTGTGCCGGCTAGCGCAAATACGCATAACGTGGCGGACGAGATGCAGGACCCCGGTTCAGTTCTCAGTTTTTACCGGAAGCTTTTAGCGCTGCGGCATACGGAGGCGGCGCTTTTGGACGGGGACTATGTTTCGGTGAACGAGGATAAGCCGAACGTGTTGACGTATCTGCGGCGATATAAGGGTGAAGCGGTTTTGGTTATTCTGAATATGTCGGCAGTGGAACAGAGGGTGCCGTTTGATCTATCCGCAACGGGATTTTCGGCGCCGAAACTGGAGGTTTTGTTGACAAGTTTTCACAAACAGGTGAAGGGAATGTTTGCGGTGTTGCCGATGGAGCCGTACTCGGTTTTCATTGCGAAGATTACGAAGTAGGAGCGTGGGGACTTTAACGCAGTGGACACAGAGAGGAAGAGGAGAATAGCAGATTCCTCGTTTCGCTGGTCATGACAATCCACAAAGCTAGCTGACTTTGAATGAGTCTGGTGTACGTTGACGAAACGCTAAGTCTGGATTTGCGGCTTGGCATTTGGCACTGGAGCGGGTTCCGCGCCGGAGAGGGTTTGCCAGCCGCGGCGCGAGAGACTCCAGTAGATGAAATAGCCGGAGAGCGCGGCGGCGATGAGCAGGAGAATGCCCATCAGCCATTCGTGTAAGGCTAGCTCACCGATCGAGAACATGGTGCAGTAGACGAGCGCGCAACCCATGACCCAATCGAAAGTATTGGCTGTGAGGTCGCGGACAGGTGTGACTTCTGGAGCGAGGGCCGCGATATGTTTCCACCCGTGGATGGTGGGGCGGACACGGCGGTAGAACTGGACCAGCTTGGCTTCGGGTTCCGGCTTGGTGATTAGTGTGGTGACCAGCCAGACGATGGTCGTGGCGGCGGTGGTAATCAACGCGGTTTTAGCGAAGACGACCGAGCTGTTGCCGGCGAATTGGACGCGCGTGAGCGACATCGAAACAACGAATGCGGCGATCATAGACGAGATTTCGCTCCATGCGTTGATGCGCCACCAATACCAGCGAAGCACGAGGACGGAGCCGGTTCCCGCGCCCATGCCGAGGAGAAGCTGCCAGGCGGATTGGATGCTGGTGATGTTCGCGGCGGCGTAGCCGCTGAGGATCACGAGCAGGACGATGATGAGCTTGCTGACAAACACGTAGTGCTTTTCGCCGGCTTTGCGAACAAGGAAGCGGCGATAGAAATCGTTGATGAGATACGACGTGCCCCAGTTTAATTGCGTGCCGACGGTGGACATAAAGGCGGCGAGGAAGGCGGCAATCATCAATCCGCGCAGGGCGGGCGGAAGAAAATCGCGCAGGACCATGACATAACCTTTTTCGGGTTCGGCGGCAAATTCGGCGCTGGGATGCAGGCCGCCGTGCGGAGAATAAACGGCGACAGCGACGAGACCGGTGACAATCCAGGGCCAGGAACGCATGGCGTAATGCGCGATGTTGAACCAAAGAGTTGCGCCGAGAGAATTTTTTTCGTCCTTGGCGCTGAACATGCGCTGCGCGACATAGCCGCCGCCGCCGGGCTCGGCGCCGGGATACCAGCTGGCCCACCACTGGACGGCAAGGTAGAGAGCGAAGGTGATGACGGGGAGGGTCCAGAGCGCGTCGGTGGTCCATCCCAGATGAAAAGATGGAAAGAAGGAAAGAATGGAGCCGGTGGAGTCGCCCGACTGGCGCGCGACAGCGTCGACGTGAGAGAGCTGAACTTTGAGCACAGCCATCCCGCCGATTTTTGCAACGGCGATCCAGGCGAGGACGATGATCATGGACATTTTTAGGGCGAACTGGAAAAGGTCGGTGACGAGGACGCCCCAGAGACCGCCGATGAAGGTGTAGATTCCAGTGAAGGGGACGAGGAGGAGGACGCAGATCAGGAGCGCGGTGTGCTCGGGCGTGCCGAGCGTGTAATGCAAAAGCTGGTGGCCGCCGAGAGAGAGCTGCGCGACGCGGCCTTGCGCGATGGCGTCGCCGAGGAGGACGGTGGTGATGCTGATCATAGCTTTGATGACCCAGCCGAGGATGAGGCAATTCATCAGCGCACCGAGATAGATGGCGCGAAAGCCGCGAAGGAAGGCCGCGGGTTTGCCCTGGTAGCGGAGCTCGACGAATTCGACGTCGGTGAGGATTTCCGAGCGGCGCCAGTAGCGAGCGAAGAAGAAGACCGTCATCATGCCGCAGAGGCATTGCGACCACCAGAGCCAGTTGCCGGAAATGCCGTTGCGTGCAACGAGGCCAGTGACAAGGAGGGGAGTGTCGGCGGCGAAGGTGGTGGCGACCATGGACGTGCCGGCGAGCCACCAGGAGACATTGCGGCCGGAAACGAAAAACTCCTCGGTGCTGCCGGAAGAGCGGCGGCGGTAGTAGAGACTGATAAGGAGATTGAGGAGCAGGTACGCGGCGATGACGATCCAATCGGTGGCGGTGAGGACCATGTTTCGTTTTACTCCGCGAGAAGCACGTTCTGTTGGTGCGTATAGCGGCCTACTATACTGCTATATAGCTCTAAAGCGTTCGGGAAAATTGGATTGGCCATTCTACTCCAGAAGCTGCGATTTTCACCGGTTTTTTGGCAAGCATTTTCGAAATGCGAAGACATGGTATATATAGCACTGATTAAGATGGGGTTGCCATTGGCCGCATCTGAGAGGACAGCGGCGAGAGCGCGGCAGGAGGAGCCATTCTGTTGATTATTCTACACGGAGTTTGCAGAGACGCCGGAAAAACGGAGCGGGGATGCTTGTCCATCTGAATCCAGGCTACGAAGAGCTGAGCAGTGAGGCTGCGCGGATTGTTGCGAGCGCGGTTCGGAGTCAATCGAGCGTCAGGCTGGGGCTGGCGACGGGGAGCACGACGCTGGGGATGTACGGGGAGCTTGTGAGGCTGCATAAAGAAGAAGGGCTGGATTTCTCGAAGGTGGTGACGTTTAATCTGGACGAATATTTGGGACTGGCGGCGAAGCATCCGCAAAGTTTTCATTGTTTCATGCGGAAGAATTTCTTTGAGCACGTAAATGTTAAGCCGGAGAACATACATATTCCAGATGGGATGATTGGCGGGGACTATGAGGAATATTGTGATTCGTACGAGCGTGCGATACGCGAGGCTGGGGGAATCGATCTGCAAATTCTGGGCATCGGGCGGAACGGGCACATCGGATTTAATGAGCCGACGTCAAGTTTTGGGTCGAGGACGCGGCTGAAAGTATTGACGAGCGAGACGATCGAAGATAACCGGAAGTTTTTTGGCGCGGGAGAAGAGATGCCGGAGTGCGCGATAACGATGGGGATCGGGACGATTCTCGAAGCGAAGAAGATTTTACTGCTGGCGACTGGGGAAGCGAAGGCGGAGACGGTTGCGGAGGCGATTGAGGGACCGATTACGGCGTCGGTGACGGCGTCGTGCTTGCAGCTGCATCCGGACGTGACTTTTGTGATCGACGAAGCGGCAGGG
>JBGPLB010000251.1:0-6102 GCA_041486245.1 Candidatus Acidiferrum sp. | reverse complement strand
TTTCAACTTTCAACCTTCAACTCTCTCCCACCGCCACGCGCCTGCCTATAGACGCCCCTACCTATAAACATGAACCTTTCCATCCACAACCACCGCAATGTATTTCCCCCGTTCCAAAAACTGCATCACCCGTTTGCCCTCCCTAGCCATCTTCGCCCATCGAGACTTGGTGATCGGATTCTGTTCCAAGCCGCGCAATTCTCGATCCTCAAAACGAAAATCCACCTGTTTTAATTTACTTTTCGCGGTCTGCCGCACGGGATAAGTTTCGCCGCCAAGCTCCACGGTTTTCTTCTTGTCGATCAATGTCTGTTGCCAAACGGCGAGAAGAGTCGATTCCAGATCGGCGGGCATAGAGCGAGCATAACCCAACTCTAGCGTCGCTACTCCGGTGGAAGGATTTTCGCTTGCGAAGACTGGGTTCTTATCTAAGGAGAAGAACCATAAGTACCCGGGTGGAAAAGTCAGAAAGGCCACACACAAAATCAGCGTATTGAGCAGCCGGCTGCGTCAACCTAACACCATGCTTGTGGGCGGGTGGACCAGCCATTCCTGACAGAATGCCCCGTCAGCGGATGACGTGGATGCGCGCGCCGACTTTCAACTTCTTCCATGACTTGTCGGCCGTATATACGGGAGCTTTCAAAGCAAGACCGAGCGCCAAACAAGCCCGGTCACCCAGGGACAAGCCAAGCGGACAGGTTTGCGCGACCAGATCGCCTACGAGCCTGGCGTGCTCAGCGGTGAAGGGAACGGCTTCCCGGATCGGCCCCAGTGCAGCTTCCCACGCATCGTCTGGGCTGAGGCCCCGGCTAACCAGTTTGCCATGCACTTCGGCCAGATTGACGGTGCTGATTGCCGCGCCGCTCAAGAGCTCCGGTGTCAACGTTTCGGCTCCAGACTCCTGATTGAGAATGGCGAGCAGCGCGCTCGCGTCCAGCACAACTCTATTCATTTCGGGCGGCCTCGCGGCGTTCGGCAATCAATTCGTCCACTAGAGAGGTACCCGGCTTCACGTGCTTGCGGACCAGCCGCTGAGCCCGCTCGATATTGCGTTTCAAGGTCGTGATGCGCAATTCGTCGTCCAGAATCTGCAGGAACACCTCGTCGCCAACACGGATCCCCAGCCGCTTGCGAAAGGAAGCAGGAATCACCACGCGCCCGTTCTCGTTCACGCGCATCCGTGTTTTTAGCTTCATGTCATTTCTCCATCTGTGACATTATCATAGCACATGCCATATCTACTAAAAAGTGTCATATCCCGGTGGGCGAGTGCCGCACACGCCGGTTTTGCGTGTGCGGGTTTAGTTCTCACTGGCGGGTGGCGGGCCCATACCGGCTAGCCCCGGAGTGAATCCCGCACACCGCAGCTAATTTGTTGGGCGGTGTATAATGATCACATGGCTAAAAGTGTGATCCACATCTCGGAAGCGGAAGCCGCGAACAACTTCGCGACGCTCATGACACGGGTGCGTGCCGGCGCAGAGATTGTCATTGAAAAGGACAAGCAGGCTATCGCTGTTCTGCACCCAGCGGAACCGGTCCGGCGTACCATCTCAGAGTGCATTGCGTTGCTCCCCGAAGACTCGACCGCTACGATCGATGCGGATTTCTCCAAGGACGTCGAAGCTGCCGTCGCGAGCCTTTGCGAACCCCTTAGTCCTCCCGCATGGGACTGATCCTCGACTCCAGCGTTTTAATTGCCGCTGAGCGCAGAGGCAAAAACGCTCGGGAAGTTTTGACTTCCATAGCTCAAGAAGTCGGCGAAACCGAGGTCGGCATCTCTGTGGTTACGCTCATCGAGCTGGCGCATGGAGCTGCTCGCGCCGACACTCCTGGGCGAAGATCAATGCGAGAGAAATTTATCGAAGAGTTGCTGACTGCGATGCCCGTTTACCCGGTTACCGCATCAATGGCTCTCCGCGCTGGCCAACTCGACGGGCAGAATCAGGCCCGAGGAGTAAGAGTCCCTCTTCCTGATTTATTAGTTGGCGTTGCCGCGCTTGAGCTTGGCTATGGCGTGGGCACTTCAAATCTCCGACACTTTCGGCAGGTGACAGGACTGTCAGTCGTCCAGCTCTGAGGACGAAAACACGGAGAATCTTTGGCGGGCGGCAAATTCAATCACGGCTTTAATCTGTTCGCGGTCTAACCCTTCAAACCACTCCATGATGTCATCGATGTTTGCGCCGGCTTCCAAATTTTCAAAAATGACGGAGACTGGCATACGTGTGCCGCGAAGAACTCACGCACCGCTCACTTTTCCCGGAACGCTTTCGACAGCTGCGCATTGTGACCAATCGAGTGACATTTTGTTTGTCCTATTCCCGTAGTTTAGCGCAAAAGGTATCGCTGGGGGACGCCGTTTTCGTGCCGCGTGCCGCACATGCCGGTTTTGCGTGTGCGGGTTTAGATCTCGCTGCAACCCCGGTGAGAATGCCATCGCCAACCGCCCATGAATTCTAAGCCGCCTTTTTTCTTGATAAACTGTTACTTCTAGTATACAGTAGTCGCTGGATATTATTGCGCCCTCTCCCGGTAGCGCCAGCATCTTGCTGGCGTTTTTGCTTTCTGTCGTACACCATTCGACCTAAGCCTTTTGTTCGCAGCACTTACAAGACCTGCACAATTTTAGTGCAAATTGTGCCAATCAAGCCCTTTAGAATGAATACTTCCGTAAACCTATAAAAACAAGCGACTTTAAGCTATTTAGAATGAACACTTACGAAAAAAGGGGGAGGGGGGACCCCCGGGTCACACACCACACACAAGCCACGGCAGCACTAGATAAATAGGGGGACCAGCTGACTTAAATCTGCAAGTGGCGTTGCACCAGCTTGCGCAGTTTCTCGCGGTCTTCTTCCTTCATGTGCACAAACTCGACCCCGCTGCCGTCTGGACCAATATTGCGCACCACCGCGGTAAAGTGAATCTTCCGCAGTCCCGAACGGACTTCGAGCTTGATGGAATCTCCCACGGAGAGTTTCTTCGGTGATTCCAGGTACGCCCCGCCCAGACTGATCGTTTTGACGCGAGCAAGGCCTGCTTGCGCGCCATCAATCTGCGCTCGTAACGGGGATTCCAGAGGAACCCGCACATATCTTCGGGGAACGACAAAGCTGCCATTGTTTTGCGGGGCCGATTCAAACGCGGCCCGGGCCTGTGTGGATGACGGCCGGTTTTCAATCATTGCCAGCGCATCCTCTGCCGCCATACGAACTCCCGACGGCTCGGCAAATGCAAGTCCCTCGCGTCCTTCCGCCAGCATGCGCAGCAATTCCGCCGCCTCGACGGCATGCATTCGGCCGATCGCTTCGATGGCCTTGATGCGAACGAAGAGGTCGCGCAGAACTTCATGCTCGCCCGCCGCGATCTCCATCAACTGCGGCACAGCGGTAGTCTCCTGCGCCAAGCCAATCTGGTCGATCATCATTGGCACGACCAGCGGGTGAGCGTCCGCCAGAACCGCGGAAAACACAAAAGCCGCGCTGTGTGCCGAGCCCACATTGGCGGGTCGCGAGAGTTCGCTAATCGCCAAGTCCTGCAGATTCCACTCCCAGCTCGCTAGCGCTCGCGCCATGCCACGCAGCAGACGTTCAGGATCTGCCGCGGCGAGCAGCTTGATCGCCGCGCTCACACGCTGTCTCCGCGCTTCATAGAGCCGCGTCTCCAGAAGATTCAGCACCGGGACTCCGATAGTTCGCAGCAGGCGCGCCATCGCCGCCACCATCTCCGCGCCGCGAGGTTCGGTCAAGAGCAGCGTCAGACGATCGAGCAATCTCTCCGGGTCGCGCTGCAGGAGTCGCGGCAATACTGGATCGAGTGGCCGGTTGGCTAGCGCCGCATCCACCAACAGCATCCAGCGGTCTTGCGCCACCAGCCGGTGTGCCAGTGCCGCCACGTGGTCGTGCTCTTGGTCTTTTGGCGCTCGTTCCAGGCCGATCAAAATGTTTTCAAACTCGGAGTAATCGCCGCGCGTTACGGCTACTCGTCCCAGCGTCTCGAGGAAGGCCGCCAGCAGCGCTGCCGTCTCCGGAATCGTTTCCTTTTCCAGCGCTTTCATCGTTCCGCGGCTCAAATCCTCCGGCAATTGGTTGGGCCAGAGCGATTCGATAATGGGCGTCATTTCATTCAGGCCCGCCGCCACCGCTCGCCGCGCGGATGCATTTTCGTTTTCTACACGGCGCGAATAGTTGAGCAGAATATTTCGCGCCTCGCGCCGCGGAGCGTCCGCTCCCGCCTCGGCCAATTGCCCGAGCGTCCGCTTCAGCGCGACAACCGGCACGCTCCAAACTTCCGGCCCGCGCAACACCACGGACTTCTCTCGCGCCGGCAATTCCAGCCAGAATTTCTCGACAATCTGTTCTCTGTGCCTGTCATTTGCCCACGTGCTCGCGAGCAAGGTAAGGTGTTGCGAGGAGTGCGGGCCTGTATATCCGCCCGAACTGACCAGCACATCGCAGAGGCGATGAAACGTCTGCCGCACTGCAGCCGGCGCAAGCGTCCCCGCTGAAAATTCCGCTCCAAGGAATTCCAGGATCAAACTCTCTGAAAGCCGGAGCAGATATGGCTGCGGCCGCTCGCCCTCTCGTGGGGCATACTGCGAAATCGAGCTGAGCAGCATGCGAACGGTCTCCCGGCTCGCATCTTCCAGTGCTCCGTGAATCGCCCGGGCCGCTTCTTCCGGAGCAAGCCCGCGCGCCGCCTCGAGCGGCGGTGTCAGCCGGCCGATCAGGCGCAAGGCGCCCGCAAGATCGTCCATCTCAGGAGGAAGAATCGGAGTTTCAGTGAGCTCGCGCGGCGAATTTCCCCCGTACGCCACCAGCGCGCCCATCAGACTGGCGAGCACCGTGTCTACTTTTCGCTCCGTTTGCGTGTTAATGGAAATCCCCTCCACGCGGTGCTCCAAAAACCGCGCAGCCCACCAGGATCGGCCCTCGCGCTTTATAGATTCCTCCGATCTTGATAACGATGCCTTGAAGAGTTGCGCGAGCGTGTCCAGTTCGCCTACATGAAACTGGCGCGCGATCGCCAGGGAGTGAATTCCCGCGCGCTGCAAATCCAGAGCAAGCGACTGCATCTCTCCCCGCACATCCGGAAGGTGCTCATCACTAAGCTTCGGTATGACCAGCCCGCCTCGCTCTATGTGGATTTCTATGCCGTTCAAGGAGCTGGCAAAATCGCGCAGCACCTCATACGAAGTGTCCAAACTTTGCAGCCGCCGTGGGTGGTTCCTCTCGTAGAGTCGTTCGGAACGAAATAGCAAATGAAGGCAGCGCAGAGCATGAATCAGGCCTGCCGTCCTGGAGTCCGGGGTTGGCACAGCCGCTTCAGGCGATTCGCTAAAAAGTGGCCGCGACGCATTTCTCACCCGCGGTTCCGCGTGAGGACGCGGTTCGGCCTCGCTGCGCTTCTCCTCCACCGGCATGATGGCCCGAAGTACCAAATCGTTCTCCACTTGCTTCTATCTTGCTTAAGAAGACCGCTAACCTATTCAGCAGGAAGGGAATTACGCCTGGCCTGACTCAAGAGAGCCTAAGCCGGGGCAGGGTCCCCTTATCTATAATGCAAGCACGCTGCCTGCCCGGGACTTCCAGTAATAAGAACTGTGTTTTCAATTGTTTGACAGCCTGGAGGTAGAGTCTTGGCGGAAGAATTGTTACAAAAAGTTACGTTCTTAGTAGGGGAGAGCCCATCGCTAAAAATCCACACCCAACTCTTCCTCGGCTCCCAATCCCGGCGGTTCCGCCCTCCACAACCCTACTTGGGCTTCAACGCCGTTTGGATATTGACCGTTCCACCCTCACTTGCCTGCACCGTTCTCTTCACCGGCTGGTAGCCCGCAAGACTGACGAGCAGAGTATGGAGTCCGGCCGGCATTTGCACGCGCGCTGGCGTGGTTTGCCCCGTCGTTGTTCCATCCACAAAGATCTCCGCGCCCTTTGGGGTCGTATCGACCTGCGCCCACGCAATTCGAGCATTTAGCTCCAAATTCAGCTGCGTCTGGATGTTGTCCTTCACCTGCACCTTTCCCGCATACGCTTCGTATCCGGGCAGGCGCACCACCAGGTTGTACTGCCCCGGGGCAAGCGGCAAAGTCAC
>JBGPLB010000250.1:0-6131 GCA_041486245.1 Candidatus Acidiferrum sp. | reverse complement strand
GGGACGCTCTATCAGGATGACGGGCTGACCTTTGGCTATCAAAAAGGAGACTTCTTGCGCGTGAACTTCACCTGCGAGGTGTCTCCGCGCGAAATCACCGTTACCAGCAGCGTAGAGAAAAATGCCTACAAGCCGTGGTGGAACAGCACGCAACTAAGAATTTATGGGGCGGGTGCTGAGCCGAAAGAAGTCCGCATCGGAGAGCAGTTGATTCACGAATGGCGGTATGACGCTGCAGCCCACTGCATTACGCTCACAGTGCCGGACGCTCTCAAGAACTGGAATGCACGCCTGACCTTTTGATTCCTCACTCGACCAGAAAAATGGAAATGGATTTTGCGGGCATGGCGACTCGCGCTTCGTTGCCGGCCACGCAGGCCTTCGCTTGACCCAAAACCTCCGTAAAGCCAGCCGCACCCTGTGCCGGCGTGTCCCGGAGAGGAATACTTAGCCCCCGGGGTTCAGCCGAATTGTTGAAGGCCACAAGAACGCGTTCCTCTTCTGTCTCGCGCAAAAAAACATACGACGTGTCGTCAGAGAAGAGGTGCCACAACCTTCCGCCCTGCAGCGCAGGATGCTCACGCCGCAATCGCAGCAAAGTTTGTACATACGTGAAGACATCTTGCTGTTCCGGTGTGCGTCCTTCCGCTGTGAACACATTCTTCGGCTCGCCCGGCCAGCCTCCCGGGAAATCATGCCGGTTGTCCGGGTCTCTGCCGCCTGGCATAGCTATCTCGTCACCGTAGTACAACTCGGGGATCCCCCGCAAAGTTAAGGTCAGTCCAAAGGCCAGCTTCAGCTTTGCCGGCGAGCTTCCCTCCTGACTGGCAAGACGAGCCACATCATGATTCGCGAAAAACGTCACCAGAGTGTCGGGATGGACGTACAGCCAATCGCTTCGCAACACATCAGGGATTCGTCCTGCGGGTAGGTCGCGCAGAAGGACGTCTCGCAGCGCGAAAAACAGCGGGAAGTCGAACAATGTGTTTAAGCCGGAGTCGATGCCATCAGACCGCTTTTGGCCTCCAGCGAAAAACGAGGTCACGCTCGGATCCGGATGGAAGACTTCACCGATCGTTGTCAGGTACGGATAAAGCTGACGCAGACCCGCATGCCAAGTCGACCAAAACTTCCGGGAAACATAGGGAAAAGTATCCAGACGATAGCCGTCCAAGCCCGAAGTCTCCGCCCACCAGATGCTGTTCTGCAATAGGAATTCGGCGACAGTGGGATTTTCCGTATTTAAGTCTGGCAAGATATTGAAGAACCAGCCTTCCGTCAGATTTCGGGATAGCCGCGGAGGCGCATGAGGATCGACTAGCGACTCGAACGGATCGCTAGAAATTATCTTCTGATTCGTCTTTCCATAGAACGTACCCTTGATACCCGCGGAAGAATCCGCGTGATGTTGTGACGTGCCGTGGAACCAATCCGGCAGCGGCGGGTCAATGACCCAGGGGTTTTTTGGCCCGACGTGATTCGGCACAAAATCGAAAAAAATCTTCATGCCTTGTTTGTGCGCTTCCGCGACAAGTTCTTGAAAGTCCTGAATCGTTCCAAGATGCGGATCCACCGCGTACAAATCCACCGCGCCATAGCCGTGATAATCCTGAGCCGCGCCATTTTTTAGAATAGGCGTAAGCAAAAGTGTGGTGACTCCCAGATCCTTCAAGTAGGGAAGACGTTCGCGGATGCCGCGAAGGTCGCCGCCATGGTAAGCGCGAGGATTGGACCGATCGTGCATGCCCCTCGCTTCGGCAGGTTCATCATTTGAGGGATCGCCGTTGGCGAAGCGGTCCGGCATGATCAGATAAATCACATCCTCACGAGAGAGACCCTGAAATCTTCCGAGTTTCATCGGGCGGTTGGCCAGCGGCAATTCGAAGGAAGTTGTGCCCGTCGGAGTTGTCGCTCGGCAGACCACGGTGCCTGATCTTGTGCCCGCTCCGATCTTCAGCCACACGAACAAGTAATCGCCGCCGGCGGTTGCTCGCGTTCGCTCGACCACAATCGTGCGGAGGTTGCAGGCGGCTTCCGTGGCTTCGAGGTTATGACCACTGACCAACAACATCACTTCCGAAGTCAGGTTGATCCACCAGGAAGGAGGCTCGACTTTTGTAACCACCGGCGCGTTGGCATTTGGCTTCTCGGATGGATTTGTCTGGCCGGTCGAACGTACGGCACAAAGGACCATCATGGCGGCGAGGATGGCGAGAATCCGGAGGCGGCATCTCGGAGTCGATGGCCGGAGCGATAACAAGGAGGCTTTCACCCGGGAAGCATAAGAAAAAAAGCTGTGTCGCGCCAGTCTTGTGTCCGCCACGGTTGATTGTGACGCTAGGGCTTGAATACGAGTTTGCCGAAGGATTCTGCCACGTGGAAATTTGGCACCGCGGTATTCGTCGGCTGCCACGCGGAGTAGAAACGCGGCTCGGCGGGCCCTTCAACACGGTAGAAGTTGACGCGCCAGGTCTTCACTGGATCGAACTGTGCTGTCAAACTCTTCATGGGCAATGCCAGCTCCGCACTCCAAGTCTTGGTTGACTCATCGATTCTGACGCGGCGCAGCAATTTGCTCTGCAGATCGTGTTTCTCTCCCGGAGCGATATCCAAATCAATCCAGAAGCCGTTGGGACTCACCTCAAACTCCTTATAACGCCGCGCGTCTGATCCGGCAGGCTGCAAAAATACTTCAGCCACGTCGCGGTCCCAGAGTTGATCTCGCCGGCCGCTTGGATCGGCGTCGGAGAAAACGGTTATGCTGCGATAGTGCGCCAGAAAATTCAAATAGAGTGTCTCTAAAGTCCAGAGCAGCCGCACCTCTGTTTCTCGTTGCACATCGGTGTTCTTGCCCTGCCAGTCGCGACAGAAGCGCAACACTGGAGCGTTTTCCCACTCTCCTTCTGGCGGAAATCCCTCCGCGTCTGCTCGTCCCAGAAATCGGACCGCTGTCGCCATGTCAATTTCGCATCCAGAGGAAGTGTTTCCCGCAATCAAGCCGTGCTCCCCGCGCCAGATAGGAAAGTCGCAGCCCAGCATACCCGCAAACAGAAAAGCAACGCGCCGCAAACGGCTGGCTGTGCGCAGAATACCAAGAGGAGTTGGAACAACCAGCAAACGCGAGGACGCAAGGGGCAAACCTTTTGCGCACGCAGCCGCTCTCTATTTCAGGGCCTAATGCTCCTTCGTGCTAGCATCAAATTTGGCCGTAATCCAGCCGCCATTTCAGCCATTTAGCGGCCATCTCCGAGGAGGGTGCGGCATGATCGAGCCAGTTGAAGCTGAAGAATATTCGTCACGACCCGGGAAGCGCACGCCCGATCAATTTGAATACATTAAAATGCGCGTCGACGGCGGCGTCGCGCGCATGACGCTTAACCGTCCCGAACACAATCTCCTCAATGAAGCCATGCTTCGCGAACTCGCCGATGGCATCACCTTCGCAGGTGAAAGCCCCGAGGTCAAACTCATCGTTCTCGATTCCGCGGGCAAAGTATTTTGCGGCGGCATCGATATCGGCGAGTACACCTCGCAGCGCGTTTTTCAAATGCTCGACGCCTTTCACGCAGCTTTCTCCGGAATGCTCGAAGTGGGCAAGCCGGTGATTTGTGTCGTGAACGGCCCTGCCATCGGTGGCGGTGCAGAACTCGCGGCTTTTGGCGACCTCGTGATTGCCACGCCGAAAGCGCGCTTTGCGCAGCCTGAAATTTCTATCGGTGTTTTCCCGCCGCTTGCCTCCACGATCCTGCCTTTTCTCGTTGGACCGAAGCGAGCGCTTGAAATTGTCTTAACAGGCGAGGCCATGACAGCGGAACGCGCTCTGGAGCTGGGCCTCGTAAACCGCCTCGTTCCCGAAGCCAAGCTTGAGCAGGCCGTTACTGAGCTGACCGAACGCATCACTGCGCATTCTGGCCCGGTGTTGACCATGGCCAAGAAGGCGATTCTCGGCGGCATGGGCCTTTCGTTGCGCGACGGTCTAAAACACTCCATGAATATTTTCCTAAACGAACTCTATCGCCTCGAGGATTCTCAAGAGGGGCTCCGCGCGCTTGTCGAAAAACGCAAACCAAACTGGAAGAATCGCTAAGCCATCTCCGCCGAGCCGCTTATGCCGTGCATTGACACTCCCAGACCCGCGGCTTACACTGATTTTTCAATTTGCAGGCATGGGATGAGGGGAAGGCCGTGAGAATCGGCCGCGGTCCCGCCACTGTTAGCGGCTGAACTAGCCGTAAGCCAGACTACCCTCCCGCGCCGCAGAGGCTAACGCTTTTCGCGAGAAGAAGCGGTGCCACAAAGCCCCAGGGTGTCTCGCGGGGCTTTTTTATTGCGTCAGAGATTGGTTTTTGCCACTGGGGATTTGTGTCCATGCGGAAAGACGCACAGAGGATTATTTTGACTGCAGGCGCCGTTACTGCGCTGATGCTCTGCGCTGAAACTTTATGTCCCACGCTGCGCGCGCAATCGCCAGCTGCTGTTCCGGCCGCTACACGCCTGTACAAGGATTTCGTCGATGAAGTTGGCCGCACCGTTCGAGTCCCTCAGCCCGTGCAACGCGTCATTTCTCTCGCACCAAGTCTTACGGAAACAGTCTATGCACTCGGATTGCAGGACCGTCTCGTTGCGGACACCGACTTCTGCGATTATCCGCCTGACGCTCAGAAAAAACCGAAGGTTGGCGGCGCGATCAATCCAAGCCTTGAACAGATTGTTGCTCTGCGGCCTGATCTTGTGCTCGTCACCAAGTCTTTGAACCGCCTCGAGACTGTGCACGCGCTCGATGGTCTGGGCATCCCTTCCTATGCCACGGATCCCCACACTGTGGAGCAAATCGTCTCCTCCACCGAGCGGCTGGCCGGCGTGTTGGGTGTGCCGGACGCAGGCGCAGCCCTCGGAGCCGATCTCGAACGCCACCTCGCGGATCTCCGGCAGCGCCTGAGTGGGCTGCCGTCCCGCCATGTCCTCTTCGTCGTTTGGTCCGACCCGTTGATCTCCGCGGGCAAAAACACTTTTATTGCGGATGCCTTGCGGCTCGCGGGTGCCAGCTCCATCGTGGATTCTTCCCAAGACTGGCCTCAGATGAGTCTGGAGGAAGTAGTTCGCCTGCAGCCGGACTTTCTCGTTTTTGCGGAGTCCCATTCCGACAGCGGTCAGAGTCAGTTCGACTTGCTTGCCGAACGTCCCGGCTGGCGCGGACTTGACGCCGTGCGCAATCGACAGTTTGCCGTGATTAGCGATGCCGTGAATCGGCCCGCGCCCCGCATTGTTTCCGCCATCGAGGATCTCGCTCGGCAGTTGCATCCCGAAGCTTTTTCCGCGCATCCGGAGGGCGAAAAGGAAAAGAAAATTCCGCCCCACGCCCAACTATCGCTTTCCAATAGCCTTGTAGATTCGTCCGACGGCGATTCCAAACGCTTGGAGGTCTGCGCTTGCGCCCCTTGACACTCAGTCGCTTGCTCCTGCACTGCGCAATTCTCTCCGCCATTCTTTTCGTCGTGGTGGTGATCGCGCTCAAGCTCGGCGCTGTTCCCGTGTCTCTCTACGGTTTGGGCCGCGACCTGCTCCGCGTCCTTTTTCGCCAGACCAGCCAGCTCTCCAGCGAATACCAGCTCATTATCTTCGATATTCGCTTACCTCGAATTCTTCTCGGCATTTTTGTTGGCGCTTCTCTTTCGGTTGCCGGCGCGAGTTTCCAGGCTTTGTTGCGCAATCCACTGGCGGATCCTTATGTTCTCGGTGTCTCAAGCGGCGCGGCCGTCGGCGCCATCATCGCGCTGATTGTCGAACCTCATCTTTCCCTCGCGCCGGCCGTTGCCGCGCTCTTAACGCCCGTCGGCGCTTTTCTCGGTGCCGCACTTACTGTCACGGCCGTCTACTTCCTCGGCCTGCGTCAGGGTCAGATCGACAGCGGCACTCTGCTCCTTGCCGGCATCATTTCTGCTTCCTTTCTTTCCGCCATAATAATGTTCTTCATGTCCACGCTCACCGGCGGCAATTACCGCGGCATGGCCTTTTGGATGATGGGTGAACTCTCTACTCCGCCACAGCGGATTGTCAGCCTGATTCTCCGCTTCGGTTTCTTCCTTGCCGCAGGCGCTATTTACACCACTGCCTCGGACTTAAACTTGCTG
>JBGPLB010000249.1:0-6183 GCA_041486245.1 Candidatus Acidiferrum sp. | reverse complement strand
GAAGCCGTGAAAGCTGTCGCGGAGCACAAGCCCGACTTGATATTTCTCGACGTGCAAATGCCCAAGCTCTCCGGATTCGACGTGCTCGAGTTGATTGGCACGGACACGCCCGTCATTTTCGTGACCGCCTACGACCAGTACGCCATGCGCGCATTTGAAGTGCACGCCGTCGACTATCTTCTGAAGCCGATAGGACGCGACCGCTTCGAGGCCGCCCTCGAACGTGCGAAATCACGCCTGGGCGAAAAAATGCCGGCTGCCCCGGAGCTAGCCGCTGCGGCGCGCCCGCCCAAACAGTTTCTCGAACGTTTCGTCGTAAGGGACGGGACACGCGTTACGCTGATTCCCGCGGCAAAACTCGACTACGCAGAAGCCCAAGACGACTACGTGGCGCTGGCCAGCGAAGGCAAAAAACATCTGAAGCAGCAGACCATTGCCAGTCTGGAAGCGTGCCTCGACCCAGAACGGTTCGTGCGTGTCCATCGTTCCTACATTGTGAACTTTGAGCGTGTCGTGCGCATTGAGCCGTACGGAAAAGATAGCCGCCTGGCGATACTCGCGGATGGAACGCGTCTTCCGGTGAGCCGCACAGGCTACGCCCGCCTGAAAACGCTCCTAGATCAACGCACCTAGCAGTTCTTTCGCACCACTCAACCTCGAATTCCTAAGCCTGCGGCCACAAAGAGACATTACTTTCTTTAGGTTTTTGCACTACTCACTATCCACTACTCACTTTTCCCTAATCCAACCGCCGCACCCAAATCCGTGACGTAGCCGGCTTCCCCAGATGCATCGTGTGGCCGTCCGAGCGCAAAGTCATGGTCTCATCGTATTCGCGCTTCAGCACTTCGACCTTCGTGGAAGGGCGCAATCGCAATCCCTCCAAAAATTCCAGAAACTGGCCGTCTTTTTCGTAAACGCAGAGAATTTCCGCCCGTTCAGTCGGACGCAAATCCGCCAGCAACACCGCACCCTGACTTCGCAACTTCGCAACACCGCCACGCATGGGCACGCCGTGCGGGCACGACTTCTTGCTGCCGAAACGCTTAAGCAGTAGCGCCTCGACTTCCGGCGAGATGCCGTGTTCGAGCCGCTCGGCTTCGTCATGTGCCTTCGCCCAAGAAAGCCCAATCACTTCCGTCAGGAGCATTTCCGCGAGTTGATGGCGAAGCGCTAGCCGCTCGGCAACTGTTCGGCCTTTGCGCGTCAGATCAATCCGTCCGGTGCGCTCCACGCGCACATGCCCGTCGCGCGTCATGCGCTTCAATGCCGCAGTCACCGCAGGAGGAGTCACCTTCAGCTCTTCCGCGAGCCGAGCGCTTATGGGTGTCTGGTCCTCCTCGAGCATCTCCCAGATGGCCTTGAGGTAGTCCTCCTGCGAAACACTGGTCTTCTCACGCCGCAATCTCGGTTCTCCTGAGTTGCCTGCTAACTCCTGTCGCTGCCCTTCCCCTTGTTGTTCCCGCTTCTCGCCCTGGCTCGCCCGCCGTTTCTCAAGCGATCCGCCAGCTTCGCCACGCGTTTCTCAATATCTTCAAAGATTCTCTGATAAAGCTCGGCATCCGCGCCATAGGGATCTTCGACCTGCCAGTTTTCCACCTTGTCAGGATCGGCGAATGCGATTTCCTCCGGCCAGCCGCTCATGTTGATGATGAGATCCGCCCTCTCCGTAGCTTCTGGCGCGATCGCCTTCGATTCCAATCCGTCTGTCCGATATCCATTTCTGACGAGAGTCTGCGTTGTTAGCAGTTCCACGCGCCCGAGCGGCGTCAATCCGGCGCTCGAGGCATCCATGACGTCGGCGGCCAGGCGCAAAGCGATAGCCTCCGCCATTGGGCTGCGGCACGCATTCCCAAGGCACACAAACAAGACCTTCGTTCTGGCACCCTTCGTCATGGGAGTCGGTGCTCCGGGCCTCATCCTGGTTCGGCTCAATCATAACAGCAACATCATCTGGAATTATTTATTGACTCTGGGCACTTCTTCGAGTAGTATTCATCTAAGGAATTTTATCTTTGCTCAGCGGCAGGGCACCTGCCGCTGATTTGTTTTTGGGGTAATTCCCGACGAACTGTCCCTCTGCGGCTGGTGCCATACCCCTTTGGAATCAACATTTACGGACGGCTCCGTAAATGTTGATTCTAAAGCATTTACAGGAAATCTAAGCTCTTTAGAATCAACACTTACACAAAACCCGGGGGGTGGAGTTATTGTTAACTGAGCCCTTCGATGTGCCTGCCCACTTCTCTCGGGACTCTACGCACCAGCGGTGGGCAAGCCTCACCGCTGGCCGGCAGTAGCCGGCTTTCTTGCGCTGGTCTCGACCAGCTTCAAGAAGTATCTGTGTACGCAGTTATCCTGTGTTAACTCCGGGTGAAACGTCGCGGCCATCACGTTGGCTTTCCGCACCAGCACAGGCTTTCCGTCGTACTCGGCGAGCACTTCAACGCCTGGACCGACCCTATCAATCACGGGAGCGCGGATGAAAACCATCTCCATGGGGGCGTCCGTCAACTTGCTAGGGCCAAAAAAAACATCGCTGGCGAGTTGACGGCCATAGGCGTTGCGAAGCACGGTCATGTCCAGCAACCCCAAAGAGGCTTGCGGGGGATTGTTGACCTGTGTTGCGAGCAGAATCGCACCGGCGCACGTTCCGAAGATGGCTCCGCCGTCCGCGGCAAATTGCTTCACCGCGTCAAACAAACCCTCTTCCTGCAGGAACTGCAGCTGCGTGGTGCTCTCTCCGCCGGGCAGTATCAAACCATCGCAGCCATCGAGTTCTTTGACCGCCCGAACCTCCACGGTTTCGACGCCCATCCCGGCGAGCATCGCCGCGTGCACCTCAAAATCGCCTTGCACCGCCAAAATCCCAATCTTCAATTCATTCACTCCGCTGATTTTGTGGTCGTAGGGGCACGGCATGCCGTGCCCTGCAACCAAAAGCATAAAATCGGACTCGGCTTTTACCAGCCGCGCGTGGAGAGCATGTCCTTCTCTTCGAGCTGGCGCACGTCAATGCCGCGCATCGCTTCGCCAAGTTCTTCATGCGCTTCAAGAACCGCCTTTGGATCATCGAAGTGCGTCGTCGCTTTCACAACGGCCTTGGCCCTCGCTTCCGGATCGCTGGACTTGAAGATGCCCGAGCCGACAAACACTGCTTCCGCTCCAAGACGCCGAACGAGCGCCGCATCCGCTGGTGTGGCGATGCCTCCCGCTGAAAAATTCGGCACCGGCAGTTTGCCCGTATTGGCGATCTGCCGGATCAGTTCAAGCGGCGCGCCGAGTTCTTTCGCTTCGTGCATCAGCTCATCTTCGCGCAGCATCGTCAGCTTTTTCATCTGGCTTACAATCGTGCGCATGTGGCGGACAGCTTCAACGACGTTGCCGGAGCCGGCTTCGCCCTTGGTGCGAATCATCGCCGCGCCTTCCGCGATGCGGCGCAGCGCTTCCCCAAGATTGCGCGCGCCGCAAACGAACGGCACGCGAAAATCGTGCTTCCAAACGTGGTTTTCTTCGTCGGCTGGAGTCAGCACTTCGCTCTCGTCGATAAAATCCACCTCGAGCGCCTGCAGCACTTCCGCTTCGGCGAAGTGGCCGATGCGCACCTTGGCCATCACCGGGATGGTCACCGTTTGCATGATCTCGCGGATAATTTTGATCGAGGCCATGCGCGCCACGCCGCCCTCTTTCCGGATGTCCGATGGCACGCGCTCCAGGGCCATGACAGCGCACGCGCCCGCTTTTTCCGCGATCTTAGCTTGCTCGGCGTTGGTCACGTCCATGATGACTCCGCCTTTGAGCATCTCCGCCAGGCCGACTTTCACCCGCCATTCGTTTGCAGCATTGCCGGAATTGGCGCCTGCATTGCCGCTGCCGTTCACTTTTTTCGCGTCCATTTCATTTCTCCTGTTGTCCCAAATCTCGCGGCGACTTTTCGCCGCTAAAGTTCTCTGAATTGCGAGTTCCCGAGCCAGGCTTTTATTTCTGGCCGATCACCACAAATCTTCCGCTGCCTCGCGCTAATACTTCGCCGGCGTTGTTGCGTATCTCGCCGGCGAGAAACAGATTGCGCCCCTTCTGGTCCGTCTCGAAGCCTTCCACAATAATCTCTTGACCCACCTTCACGGGCTTCAAATATTGCACCGTCAGCTCGGCCGTCACCGCGCGAACCTCGCGAAACCTGCAAACTTTCCCCATGGCTTCGTCCAATAGCGTCGCGATGATTCCGCCATGTGCCATACCGCCCCCACCTTGATAGGCCTCGCCCAAAATAAAGCGTCCCACAATTTTGCGTTTGGCATTGTCCTGCTCAAACGTCAGCTTCATCCCGGCATCGTTCGCGCCGCCGCAGCCAAAGCACTTGTTCGCCGGGTTTGGCGCTAAGGTGATGGTGTCCGTCAAATTCTACCAACTTCTCCGTTTCCGCTATTTCCTTGCACCTTGGCTTCATTTCTACTTCTCTTCAGACCAGCGCCACGCGGCTCCGTTCCGCCCGGCGCACGCCGCGCTGCCGCTTGCGCATCTCGACGCGCAGGAGATCCGCCAGCGTCGCCACACCGCGAGCGATCTGCTTCTCATCGAGCCCAGCGTAGCCAAGACGCAACGTGTTGGGCAATGGATTCTGCACGTAAAAATAGCGGCCTGGCGCAAACAGAACTCCGCGTTCTTTCGCGTGAATCAAGAGTTCGCTGGCGTCAAAACCCGGCGGCAGTTCAAGCCACAAGCACATTCCGCCATCAGGACGCGTCCAGCGCGTGCCTTCGGGCATGTGCTTGCGCAGAGCTTCGTCCAAAGCTGACAGACGCGAAGCGTAGACTTTGCGCATTTTCGCGAGATGCTTGGTGAACAATCCGCGCCGCAGGAATTCCGCGAGTGTTGCCTGGGCCAGCTGGTCCGTGTGGAGATCGGTGGTTTGCTTCACAATGCGCAAACGCTCGATCGCCGTTGCGGGAGCAACAATCCATCCGACGCGCAAACCGGGGAATGCAACCTTTGCAAAACTGTCGATGTGAATGACGATATTTGCCCGGTCGAGGTGCTTCAACGAAGGCAGTCGCTCCTCTCGGGCATGAAGCCGCGCATAAATATGGTCTTCCACGACGGGCACTTGATGACGGCCAGCAAGTTCCAAGACCTTGCGGCGGGAGGCTAACGGCATAGAGGTGCCCGTGGGGTTCTGAAAATCAGGCGTGAGAACAATCAGTTTGACGCGATTGGCGGCGAGAGTGGCCTCCAGAGCTTCCAGATCGAGGCCGAGCGTCGTTCCAGGTTCTGGCCGCGTTTGCATGGGAACACCGAGACAGCGAGCCCGGGCTCCGTGGAAGATGGCCATGGCGCCGGGATAAGTGGGATTCTCGAGAATAACGGAATCGCCTGGCCGCACAAAAGCCTTGCTGATGATATCGAGCGACTGCTGGCAACCGTCCGTGATAAGAAGATTTTCATCCTTCGCCGAAATGCCGTCGCCGCGGAGATGTTCGATGAGTGCGTCTTTCAGAGGTCCATAGCCATCCGAAGGTCCGAGGTTCAAAACGGCCGTGGCTTCGCGGCGGAGCACTGCATTCACGCAGGTCTGCAGTTCCTCGACGGGGAAATACTCTTCGGCGGGACGCGCCATCACGAAGGAGAGGGCGTTTTCCGGAGCGCTGGCCGTCAACCGGCTGAGCGCTTCTTCGCCGCGTTCATCGGCAAACAACAGCTCCCAACGAAGACCCTCGCTCCCATTGAGGACAGGAGGCGCGGGAGGCGTAAGCTTCAGACCATTTCCGTTGCCCTTAATGTATGTGCCGCGGCCGACGTGCCCCTGGATAAGACCTTCCGATTCGAGCTCGGCGTAAGCATTCGCCACCGTAGTGCGATGGACTCCCAGCATGGTGGCCAGCTCGCGGCTGGCGGGTATGCGGTCGCCTGGACGCAAATCACCTGCATGCACAAGGGACCGCACTTGGTCGCGAAGCTGGATGTACAGCGGAACGTGGCTTTCGGGTTGGAGATGAAGTGGCAACATTGTCTCTCACCTTGTGCCAATTCTACACGATATTGGCCTGCTGCAAGAGCCAATTTGTCTACCGCCATTTTGGCAGGTTTCAGCAAACAGGAACCGGGAAAGGTCAGGAATTGGCTTCAGTCGGACGGCGGCTTGTAGCCAATGCGGCCGTTTTTTTCGCCGGTGGCCAGGCTTCG
>JBGPLB010000248.1:0-6227 GCA_041486245.1 Candidatus Acidiferrum sp. | reverse complement strand
GATTTATTTCGATATCAGCGACCTGGACATCGACGGCTACAACAAATTCATTCCTTACATGCTGTACCCGGACGCGCGTTACACGGTGAGCGTGCTGGCTTCGCCGACGCGCGCCAAAATTTCGATTGGCTCGAACCCCTGGAATCCCGACGCCGCGGAAGACAATCTGGCAAGCCTGGCGGAACAGTACGGCGGCGGAGGCCATCCGCGCGTCGCCGCGATCTCCCTGGAACCGAACGATATCGAGCGCGCGAAACAAGTGGCCAAGGAAATCGCGGAAAAATTGCGGGATTGAACTCAAAACGTGCGAACTGTTTGGGACTCAGCTCGACCATAAAAATGCCCGTTCCGTCCCGAGAAACACGGGACGGAACGGCCGCTACAAAACCGTCCGGCCTGGGTGGTCGCGGGTTTTGTAGAGGCCGCCCGTTCTTGGGGCGGGCAGGCGTTTGTTTCATCCAGAGCCGAGCCGATCGACTGCCTTCGCGTTGTGGCCGTCCTGAAAGATTGTCCAGTCGTGGTAAACTAAAAAGTTCGTGGACCGGTAGCTCAAT
Source organism: Candidatus Acidiferrum sp. (assembly GCA_041486245.1). Taxonomy (GTDB): domain Bacteria; phylum Acidobacteriota; class Terriglobia; order Acidiferrales; family UBA7541; genus Acidiferrum. Next base: position 5,673 of record JBGPLB010000248.1, on the reverse strand, counting down.
GGTAGAGCAGCTGACTCTTAATCAGCGGGTTGCAGGTTCGAGTCCTGCCCGGTTCACCAAATAATCAATGTTTATGCGGTTCCAGGCGGTGTCGGATTTAAATGCGATTTGGGCCTGCCTTTCGTGTCAGCCATGTGTCAGTGCCTGGACTCGGAAAAGGCAGAGCGGTGAAGGATAAGCAATGGCTCTGACGTGGCAAAATCCCGTACAAATGTCGCCTCGCAGTTACGTGTGCAGCTATTGCAGCTACCGCGTTGGCCCAGCGTTGGGGTGGGCTTCTAGCGGCTCAGTGAATGTTCCGCCGCCTCCCCAAAGCTACATCTATTTGTGTTCGTTTTGTGGAAAGCCGACGTACTTTGACCACCAGGGTAAGCAGTATCCCGGCGCTCCATTCGGAAATTCCGTGGCAGATGTCCCGCCGGAGGTTGGAGCTTTATATGCGGAAGCTCGGAATTGCGTCACGGTGAACTCGTTCACTTCTGCCGTGCTGACGTGTCGGAAACTCCTGATGCACATTGCCGTTGAAAAGGGAGCTGCGCAGGGCAAATCGTTTTTGGAGTACGTCGAATATCTCTCGCAAAAGGGCTACATTCCACCAGACGGCAAAGGATGGGTGGATTACATTCGCACAAAAGGGAACGAGGCGAACCACGAAATCAAGATCATGTCGTCCGCAGATGCAGGCGATCTAATCACCTTCTCAGAGATGCTGCTCAAATTCGTGTACGAGTTTCCCGGCAAAATGAAACCTCCACCACCTGCCCCAGCTCCGTAAGCTCAACCTGAAAAAGCCCAACGCGCGAAGCTTGACATGTCAATGGCAGCTATGGTACGTATGTCGCTCATGAAGAGTAAGGTGGCAAAGCGCGAACGAGTTCCCAACAGTAAGGCCCTCTGGCAACTCGCCATTGATAAGGACCTTCGACGTAGGTTCAAGGCACGCTGCGTCGAGGCTTCGACTACCATGAGCGAGAAGGTTGAGGAATTGGTTCGCGCTTGGTTGGAAAAGAAAAGCTAAGAACTAAACGGGCCTGCCGTCTGTTTGAGCAGATGACAAGCCCTAACCGAATGACACTTGGAGGTGTCAAATGGCTACACAAAGAATACCCGCACTGCAGTTCCCTTCGCAAACGTCCCCGCAGCACATCCCTACCTCTTTCCAGGAAGCGCTGGGCCTCGGCTGGAAGATCGCCAAGGAAGAAAGCGCAATCGACATCAAAGGCCACCAGCGGAAGGGCGTCGTCCTTCTGCACTTAAAGGGTGCGCCGATGCGATTACGTGTTCCCTACACGGCTACCACTAAAGAGTGGAAGTTCGGAACACCCGAGGCGATTGAGTAAAGCCTGCGGAGATTGCCCGGCGTGGTCCCTAAAAGGCTGCGCCGGGTGTCTCCAACTGGATCACTCCGATGAAAAATATCTCAAGGCAGGCCATCCATTCCACTACGCCCGTCCGCTCGTACGTTGACGACAATCGCATTCTGGCCGAGAAATTCTCTCAGTGGCTTGAGATTCAGGAATATTCGCCCCACACCCGCACGTCCTACGCTCGCCTGATAGCCGACTTCTGTCGGTTCATCGGGTCCCGCAGCCTGACCGAAATTAAACACATTGACATCAGAAATTACTTCGTATCTCTTCAGAATCGCGGCATCAACCCTAGGAGCCTCGACCAAAAGCTTTACTGCCTACGCGCGTTCTTTGGATTCCTGAAACTCGGCGGCGCGGTGCGTACCAATGTCGCCAGATTTGTCTCGACTCGCAGGCGGCACAGGAATCTTCCGCGCTTCCCCACGGTCAAAGAAGCCCGCCAGATCATCGAGGCAGCAAAATCCCCGCGCGACCGCGCAATCCTTGAAACCTTCTATGCGACCGGCTGCCGTCTGGCCGAGGTAGCGGGAATGCGGTGCGAGGACGTGGACTTTTCAGATGCGCAAGTCGGCAAGATTCTGGTAACGGGCAAGGGCGACATAGAACGGATCGTTTTGTTCGGAAGCAAGGCGCGGGAAGCCTTACTCGCCTACTTGGGCGACCGGCGCGAGGGCTATCTTTTCCAAGGTGATCGTCTCCGGCAAAAGTGTTTCGTCACAATGGCGAAGCCAAACAAAGACGAGCCTGGCGTGTGGTGGCGCGGGGCATGGAGTGAATATCCAGACGAGGGCGGGCCGGGCATCGGGCGCTGGAAATGGCTTGGCCGTATCTCCAACATGTCGCGCGACGAGGCGCAGGCCTATCTGCTAACGCTTTTACTCTTCACAAATACCAGGCCCACAAAAAGGGATTTGCCGATGAGCACGCGGCAACTAGACCGCATCGTGAAACGCGCGGCGTTGCGGGCCGGTATCACGGGCATCCATCCGCATTCATTCCGGCACGCCTTTGCGACTCACTTGCTAGGCGACGGAGCGAATCTGCGCGGCATTCAGGAACTACTGGGGCATAGCTCCATTTCAGACACGATGATCTACACGCACGTCTCGCCGGGGCAACTGATCGACATTCACAAGAAATTCCATCCGCGAGGATAGGAGGCCGTCATGCCAAAGAAAAAGAACGTCAGCGTAGAGATTGTGCGCATGCCGTCGCCTTCGGACATAAAAACACTCGTCGACCAGATGGTGAGAAAGCGTGTAGACGAAGCCCTGGCCGTGCGCGATGCCCCTCAAGTCGAACAAGGCTTCCATACCAGGGAAGAATCGAACGAGCTTCGCCGCCATCAGACCATGTTCGACAGGCGCAAGTGGTCTTTGTACTTCGAGAAATGGGGTTGTCAGCGGTGCGGTAGAACGAAAAACGTCAGCCACGCGAGCAACGGCACTTGCGCTGCGTGTGCTTATCTCCTAAGGAAGCGACTCGTCCACATCAAACGCGAGTTTGACAGGGCCAATCCCGAGAGCCAAATAGCCAAAGACATTGACCATCTCACGCGCCGCGTCCGCACTGCCGAGGCGCTTCTACGGGAGGGTGAGAACGGAGAGGCAGAGGCAACGGCGCTATCCCATCGTTGGGCTGTGTCGGCTTATCGGAAACACAACATTGCCACAGGCAAGTGTGCGTACTGTCCGCGTCCGCTTGCACCCAATTCGACTCACTATTGCGTGGAATGCCTTCGGAAGAAACGCGAAGGCAAGACGAAACGGCGGGAGGACTTTAAGGCCAGACTTCACGCCCACTAACATCCCGGATCGGAATTTTCTACTGCGCTATGGCGATCCGTCCCGGTCCTTGAGGCTGCGAGGATTGCGGCGTCAAGGCATGGGCGCGACCTATCATCCTCTCGACGAGCATTTGCTTTATATCTGATCTCTGAAGCATTTCTGCCTGGGCCGCTTGCCTGAACTGGGAGACGATGGCACGCACGATCACGGATTTCCCTCCATCGGGTCCATCACTCTGCCGCTGATATTCTGGAGTGCTAAACAGTTTAGCGAGGGTTTCCTTCATTCCTTTTCCGCCGATCTTTAGATCATTTCCAGCGAGTCCGACGTACGTAGCGTACTGGAATGGCCTCAGCGGAATGCCTTCCGTCACTCGTTCGGGCTGCATTCTCACATCGGGAGGCGCAGAGCCGAATAAAGTCTTTGCTGGCATGGTGAGCCGGTCGGCAATCTGCGCACGAACGAGTTCTTTTGCCACGGGATCGTTCTGATTGTTGGTGTAGACGGGCGAGAGAATATCCGGCCCGAGGCCCGGAGTAACCTGAATTGGTTCTCCGAAAATGTTCTGCTGTGGCGGAAGAGTCTTGCTCCATCCCGGCGTCGAGGCTTTGATCGCGTCAATCGTGCTGTTCACCGCTCTCACAATCGGGTCCTCTTGCCTGTTGATCGTGCGCACGACCGAAGGCACGACGGTGCGGGCGTAGCTTTCCATCAAGGACTGCATTTTCTTGTCCGGCTGCGAGAGCGCATCAAGCCAATTCGAGACGCCCTGGGTATAGGTCTTGCTCATCATGTTGTGACCGAGCGCAAGGACAATCGCGTTCGCCATCGTGTATTGATCTTCCTCGGGGACATGAGAATTGATTTCCATGTAGTCGGCGATGGCTCCAATCATCGCGCCGAAAGGTTCCACGCGATTATAAGAGTACGCCTTGCCGTTGACGATAAACGAGTACGGCGGGCGTCCGCTGGCAGTATTCATGTCACGCAATACTTTGTCGGTCGGTCCTCCGCCAGTCATGGAGAACTTCGCATCTGGAGCAAGTCCCTTTTCGTAGATCGTGGCAATCGCTGCCGCAGTCAGCGCACCGGAAGTTACTCTCGCCAGCGCCAGATCGCGCTTCGCTCCCCCGGCATTGAAATCTTCCCAATTCTGACGGGACAACAAACTTAAACCGGGAACGCGCTGGCCCGCTTGCGTGGCAATGTTGGCGACCACGCGCAAAAATGGCTGGATAAAGCGCCCGCCCGGAATTGCGTTGCGAAGTTTGTTGAATGCTTGCCCTACAGGACCAAGTTCCGCTTGGAAAGTTTGAATCAGCTTGAACTGGTCTGCGGCGTCCTTGATCGACGCTGGCGGATTGTTTTCTATCTCGGCCACTCGCGCCGCAAAATCGGCTCCCTCAAGTCCCTCGGCGCTGGCTTGCCGTACCGCTTGGGCCTTGAGTTCCATGCTGTAATTTACGCCCTTGAAAAAAGAACTTTCTGCTGACAGAGCGCGTGTCGGCAGATGGTAAATGAGATTGATCGCGTTGCCCACGGCGGTCCCGTTTGAGAGGTTCAGTTTTTCACGGCTTAAATTCGGTTCACCGAACGTGCTCTGCGGGTCTTGGCCACTCGTGATGATCTTTCCGGCTGCGCGTAAACCATCGCTCCATCCGTCCACGATGCCGCGTGCCATTGCAAGAGGTTCGCCTTGTTCCACTCCCGGCCCTTCCGCGCCAAAGAGTCGCTGTGCGCCGCGTATCTGCGCCGCGAGGGTGCGTTCCCCAATCGACCAGGGAATCATTGCGGATTCACTGGTTACTTTCGCCGCGTGAGTTTGCGGCCCTGATAAAAGGCCCCAATTCATCCATGCTTCATGGAGAATATCGACGCCTTTGCTCGCTCCATCCGCGACCTGTCTCAAAAAATCTATGCGCTGGTCCTGGCGCGGCAATGCCTGAAGCATTTTCGCCAGTGTGACCGGATCGGTGTCTACGGTGTTGCTGAAGTTCGATGCGATGCCCGCTATGTCGGAGGGCGACAAAGCAGGACGTGAGGCATCGGACATAATTTTGTGCGACTCAAGCGTGCGGGCTGCGGTGCGGCTGGATTGTTCTCGCAGGGATTCGAGTTGCCCGGCAAGCGATACAGCAGATTTAAGCTGCTGGGCCGCGTCAACGTCACCGGAAAGTGTGGCCTTGGCCAAATTATCAACGTGGGTAGCAGCCGAGTCCCGAAGATCGCGTAAGGCAAGCATTTCACCGGGATGCAGGGGCGCGCCCGGCTCAACGGCTAACGCTTGTTCGATGGTGAGCGCAGACTTTGATTGCTCTATCGTGACGGCATGAGACTGTGTAGCGCGTGACCCGGCGAGGGGCGTTGCGTTCATCCTGTTTATGTCGGCAATCACGGCCTTGGTTGAATCGGCCGCGTCGATGTATTTGAGGTTGACGCGCAACTGCTCGGAAGCTCCCGCTGGCAATGTGGGAATCGGTTCTGTAGTGGCAGCTTGACGCTGTGTTGCTAGATTC
>JBGPLB010000247.1:0-6266 GCA_041486245.1 Candidatus Acidiferrum sp. | reverse complement strand
TACTTCGTCGTCGCGCATTTCCACTACATCATGGTCGGTGGCGCCGTTATGGGCTATGTCGGTGGCTTGCACTTCTGGTGGCCGAAGATAACAGGAAAACTATATCCCGAGTTTCTGGCGCGCATCGCTGCGGTGGTGCTGTTCGTTGGGTTCAACCTGACCTTTTTCCCCCAATTCATTCTCGGCTACCTGGGCATGCCCCGCCGCTACCACAACTATCCTCCCGAGTTTCAGGTGCTCAACGTGATGTCTACCGCGGGCGCTTCGATTCTGGCCCTGGGTTACCTCCTGCCGATGCTTTACCTCACGTGGTCCATGCGCTACGGCAAAGTCGCCGGCCCCAACCCCTGGCCCGCCACCGGTCTTGAGTGGCGTACGGCATCTCCGCCGCCAACTGAAAATTTTGATGTAACGCCTGTAGTCGATTGGGAGCCGTACGACTATGAGAACCGTCCCGATCTTGGGCTTGGAACTCCGAATCCGCCGTCGCCCGCGCCCGCTCACGGAGACGATTAGCGTATCGATTTTATCGTTCGGGCTCGCTTTCGGTTGAAGTTTGGTGATGAGCCCCGCCCGCGCCGCGGCATTTCATGCAGCGCGAACTGAGGTAAAAGAGGAGCGCCGAGTGCATCGCACCGGAGAACTGTACGGACATTATCAGACGTTGGAGCAGCAGAAAGAGGCTTCCACCCTGGGCATGTGGATCTTTCTGTCCACGGAAATTCTGTTCTTTGGCGGCCTCTTTCTCACCTACACCATTAACCGTCACACCTATGCCCAGGTTTTTGCTTTCTCAAGCCGCACCATTGATTTGAAGTGGGGCGCAATCAACACCGTCGTCTTGATCGGCAGTAGCTTGACTATGGCCATGTCGGTCTGGTCCGCCCAGGTCGGCAAGAAAAAGCTGGTCACACTTTTCCTGATCCTCACCTTGGCTTTGGGTTCGGTGTTCCTTGGCGTCAAGGCTGTCGAGTATCATGCGAAATATGTTGAGCATCACATTCCCGGCGCGGGCTTTGACCTCTACTACTGCACCAACAATCCGGCGGCTTGCAATCTAAGTGGCAAGGCCCTCGAAAATGAAAAAACGGAACTGGATGACTTGACGACAAAGGCCGGCGGCACAGCTGCCGTCAATGCCCACTCGCAGCTTTTCTTCTCCCTCTACTTTGGCATGACCGGATTGCACGCCGTGCACATGATTGTCGGCGCCGGTCTTCTCGTTTGGCTGATCCTGCAGTCCATAAAGGGACGTTTCACGCCGGAATACAACACGCCGGTAGAAAATATCGGTCTCTACTGGCACTTCGTCGATATTGTGTGGATTTATCTGTTCCCGCTGTTATACCTGATTGACCGGCATTAGCGGGCTCATTGAGGAGAGGTGCGCGTGTCCGAACACATCGTTTCCCCAAAAATGTACATCTTGATCTTCACAGCCCTGGTAGTTCTCACCGTCACGACCGTGTACGCCGCGACTGTGGACCTCAACGAGCATTACGCAGGCTTGAATGTCATCGTGGCTCTCGTGATCGCCACTTGCAAGGCCCTCCTCGTAGTGCTCTTCTTCATGCACGCATACTACAGTACCAAGAGGACCCAGCTCATCATCATCGCAGGTGTTTTTTGGCTCGCCACCATGCTCTTCCTGACCCTCGGCGACTACGCCACACGCTCCTGGGATGTGCATTAGGACTTCGATCAGCGCTCTGCCGTAGTTTTTGGATATTTCTCCCGAATAATTTAGCCTCCCCGATCGAGCGAGATGCCCTTCGGACATACTTCCGCCGAGTTCGGGATTATTTGGGTGTTTTTGGTAGGTTGGTGACCGTCCGGAGGCAAATCCGTGTCACCGTACGGCGAAAGTAGTAGGGGGGAGAAACGAACCGGCCCAGCCCTCAATCCCCTAAAGGGATCCTCGGCTCGTCTCCCCCACTGCCTTGACTACTGCAGCTCGCAGGCCAAGCCTAACTCCCTTGTTTTCAATTTCTTGTCGCCCGATAGCCGGGTAAAAATGTTCTACCCCCGCGAAATTTTACTCGTCAGGTAAACCCCCCATATCCCTCTTCTCCCCCCTGCCGGCCTTGTAGAGACTCAAATTCTGTACCCTCCTGAACTTGACCGCGAGTCTAAGGGCTACCGGAATTGGTTGAAAATTAAGGGAGTTGTTAACGAATTTGACCATTGGGGACGGACTCTTGGAGCAGGCATCACGCTAGGAAAATTAGCTATGCCATCTTTCTACAAAATCGACAAGGAACGAAGGTTCGTCCTTAGCAGCGGGAACGGGGTCCTCAATCGGGAAGAGGCACTGGCACATCAGGTTCGTTTGCTCTCAGGTCCTGACTTTGATCCCAGCTACTCGCAACTCGTAGATTTTACGCAAATTACCCAATTTGACCTCAGCGCCGAGGACATTCGCCGAATGGCGCAACGCAAGGTTTTCTGCCCGGACTCGCGCCGCGCTATCCTCGTACCCGACGAACTCGCCTGCGGTTTAGGACGGATGTTTGAGAGCCTCCGGGAAGCTGCGGGTGAACGCGGAATTCACGTTTTCCGCAATCTCGAAGAAGCGTTGGATTGGGTGCTTTCAAAGCCAGAAGCGTCCTGACTGCACTCTACGCCAGATGGATTCGCGTGCGATCCCTCCCAAACGTAATGCACCGCCAATAACATCAACCACTCGGGTTGAAATACATCACGAGACTTTTCACGGTTTCTTGACCCCGCCGAATTCTCCCTGCTATTGTGAAGAGTTATTCTGGCCTCAGTCTACCCACTGAGCGCCGGAGCTCCTGTGGAGGGAGCCTTCTCGTCTCATGGGCCTCACCAAACTGGTAATTCGGGGCGCGCGCCAGCATAACCTGAAAAACATCAGCCTCGAAATCCCCCGAAACACCCTCACCGTCATCACCGGCCTGTCCGGCTCCGGGAAGTCCTCTTTGGCCTTCGATACGATTTACGCCGAGGGTCAGCGCCGTTATGTCGAATCGCTCTCCGCTTACGCCCGCCAGTTCCTCGACCAAATGGAACGCCCGGAAGTGGACGTCATCGAAGGTCTTTCCCCTTCGATCGCCATCGAGCAGAAAACCACCACGCGCTCACCCCGCTCCACCGTGGGCACCATCACCGAAATTTACGATTACCTCCGCGTCATCTACGCTTCTATTGGAGTCCCGCACTGCCCCAATTGCGGCAAGCCCATCGCGCGCCAGTCCAGCGAGCAGATTGTTCAAGCGATTCTCAATGGCGAGTTATGCCAGGCCGACGACCGCATCATGATCTTGGCGCCTGTTGTTCGTGGGCGAAAGGGAGCTTACCGTAAGGAATTCGAAAAGCTGGCACAAGACGGCTACGTCCGCGTGCGCGTCAATGGCGAGCTTTTTCCCCTCGACGAGCCCCCCAGCCTCGATAAGCGCAAGAAACACACCATCGAGGTCGTCGTGGACCGCCTGCTCGTCAAGCAAGGCATCGCTGCTCGCCTTGAGCAGTCCATTGCCACCGCGCTTAAACTCGCCGGGGGACTCGTCACCGTGGCCGTTGTTGGCGGAAAAGAACACGTCTTTTCGGAAAAACTCGCTTGCCCGGATTGCGGCATTTCTGTCCCGCAGCTCGAGCCGCGTTCTTTCAGCTTCAATTCTCCCTACGGCGCATGCCCTGCCTGCAACGGTTTGGGCTCCAAGTACGACTTCGATCCCGCAAGAATCGTCACGGACTGGACTCGTCCCCTCTTCGACGGCGGCCTCGGTCCCGGCTCCAGCTCCGCCATCCTTAAGCGCACCCTCGAGCTTGCTGCCTACGCCTATCATTTCGATTTGGAGACGCCCTTCGAGAAATATCCGGTCCGTATTCAGAATCTGCTTCTCCACGGTTATCCGCCTTCGAATGGCGGCGGCTCGAACGAAAAGGATCCTGCCGGCAAGAAGGCTCGGCCCGAGAAGGCTTTCCGTTTTCCTGGCATCCTGAAATTTCTTGACCGCAACTTCGCGGAATCCAATTCCGATTCTTACCGCGAGTGGATGACGCAATATATGTCCGCTACGCTGTGCAATGTTTGCCACGGCAAGCGCCTCCGTCCGGAGTCGCTCGCCGTCAAGCTGGCCGGGTACTCCATCGCCGATTTTACGGCACTTTCTCTCGCCGCTTCCCGCCCCGCCGTGGACAAGATCCTCGCGCAACTCACCTCCCGCCAAAAAGAAATCGCCGGCCGCCCACTTGAGGAAGTCGCCGAGCGCATCGATTTTCTTCTAGCCGTGGGTTTAGGCTATCTGAGTCTGGGCCGCTCCGCCGCCACGCTCTCCGGCGGCGAAGCCCAGCGCATCCGCCTCGCCACGCAAATCGGCTCGCGTCTTCGCGGCGTTCTATATGTTCTCGATGAACCGTCCATAGGCCTTCATGCGCGCGATAACGATCGCCTGCTCGGTTCTCTCGAGCAGTTGCGCGATCTGGGCAACACGGTCCTCGTTGTCGAGCATGATGAAGACACCATTCGACGCGCCGATTTTGTCGTCGACCTGGGACCAGGCGCGGGCAACGCCGGAGGCTACCTCGTTGCTCAAGGCAAGCCTGAGCAGATTGCTGCGAGCGCCGAATCGCTCACGGGTCGCTATCTCAGCGGCGCCGCCCGCATTGCCGTTCCGGAAAAGCGCCGCAGTCCCAATGGCAAAGTCATCCAGATCCTCGGCGCGAGCGCCAATAATTTGAAAGACGTCGACGTTACGCTCCCCCTCGGCTTGCTTACCGTCGTCACCGGCGTTTCCGGCGCCGGCAAATCCACCCTCGTCAACGACATTCTCTATCGCTCGCTCGCCCAGAAACTTTATCGTTCCATGGAGCCGCCCGGCGCGCACCGCGAACTCCTCGGCGCCGATCAAATCGATAAAGTGATCGAGATCGATCAAGCGCCCATCGGCCGCACTCCTCGTTCGAATCCCGCCACCTACACTGGCGTTTTCGCCCCCATCCGCGAGCTCTTTGCCATGCTTCCGGAATCGCGCGAGCGCGGGTATCGGCCTGGCCGGTTCAGTTTCAACGTCAAAGGCGGCCGCTGCGAAGCCTGTCAGGGCGACGGGCTCCGCCGCATCGAAATGAATTTCCTGCCCGATGTCTACGTCATGTGCGAAGTCTGCCGCGGCAAGCGTTACAATTCAGAAACACTCGCCGTCCGCTACAAAGGGCACACCATCAGCGACGTGCTCAACCTGCCTACGTCCGACGCGTTGAAGCTTCTTGAAAATATTCCGCAGATCCAACAAAAACTTTCGACGCTCGTCGAAGTCGGCCTCGGCTATGTCACCCTCGGCCAATCCGCAACCACGCTTTCCGGCGGCGAAGCCCAGCGCATTAAGCTCGCTCGCGAGCTTTCCAAGCGTCAGACCGGCCGCACTCTTTACATCCTTGATGAACCCACCACCGGCCTGCATTTCGACGACGTTCGCAAACTCCTCGACGTCCTCCAGCGACTCGTCGCTCTCGGCAACACCGTCCTCATCATCGAGCATCATCTCGACGTCATCAAACAAGCCGACTGGATCATCGACCTCGGTCCCGAAGGTGGCGAAGGCGGCGGCCGCATCGTCGCTCAAGGTCCTCCCGAACTCGTCGCCCGCACCAAAAAATCCTATACTGGCCAGGCTCTCGCTCGCGTCCTCGGTATCTCCAACAATGGTCACGCCAATGCCCACAATCCAATTGCAAAATAATCGCGCAAGCGTCCGCTTTCGTAGGGTCCGCCTTCTGAGGCGGACCTTCGATCAAGTCAGCGGATCGCGTTTGTTGTGTGCGCCTCGCTCTGTCTCTCCTTGCTACCGTCCCGCTTTACGATTTACAGTGTTTCCTTCTCCATGAGCATCTATTCCACCCCGCCACTCACCTTTGGCGCAGTTCGCACGTATCCGCTCTCTTCTCGCAAGAGCAAAGTCAGTGTCCACGACTTTGCCAAACCACCCGCCGCCAACGCATCTCTAACAAAGTTTCTCGACTCGCTTCCAAATTTTCTCGCGGCGAACGATTTACGCCAGCTACTAACCGCCATCCGTCGCGCGCGCAAACAACGCGCCGCAATCCTCTGGGGTATCGGCGGCCACGTGATCAAAGTCGGTCTCGGCCCCATCCTCATCGATCTCATGCGCCGCGGCTTCGTCTCTGGCATTGCCATGAACGGTGCCACGCTCATTCACGATTTCGAAATCGCTCTCGCCGGCAACACTTCCGAAGATGTCGACGCCGGCCTCGGCGCCGGCCAGTTCGGCATGGCTAGCGAAACC
>JBGPLB010000246.1:0-6275 GCA_041486245.1 Candidatus Acidiferrum sp. | reverse complement strand
AGCTGGAGTTGACGCCGGAGGAGCGGAAGCCGATTGGCGGATTTTTGTTTTTGTCGGCGCGGCCGGTGTTGTATGTGCTGAATTTGGGCGACGACGAAGCGGACAAGTTGGATACGGCCGTGGAGCGGCACAAGTTGAGCGCGCTTCAGGGGCGGCCGAACTCGGCGGTGGTGGCGAGTTGCGGGCGGCTGGAAGCAGAGCTTGCGGAGATGGACGAGAAAGAAGCGGCAGAACTGCTCGCGTCCTACGGATTGAAAGAGCCGGGGTTGAACCGCTTGATCCGCGCGACATATGACTTGATGGGATTGATCCAGTTTTTTACCGCGGGAGAGCCGGAAGTGCGGGCGTGGACCATTCGCAAGGGGTCGACGGCGCAAAAGGCCGCGGGAGCGATTCACAGCGATATCGAAAAGGGGTTTATTCGGGCGGAAGTGGTGAAATGGAGCGATCTGCTGGCGGCGGGTAGCATTGCGGCGGCGCGCGAGAAGGCGCAGGTGCGGCTGGAAGGGAAAGAGTACATCGTCCAAGAGGGAGATGTGATTTTATTTAGACATAGCGGATAGTGCCGCTTCGTGCAAAAAGGGATTTCAACGCAGAGTCCACAGAGAGCACAGAGAAGAATGTCACGAGAAAGCTGAGCAGGTCACGCGCGGCGCGGGGACGGGGTAACGAAAGCACAGGCTGAAGCCTGTGCCACTGACAATGGCACACGATTTAGCATTTCGGACGGCGCTGGCGGCTGGTCTTGGGCTAGTCGCGGCGGCGGGGAATTTGATTGGCGGGTATTTCGTTGTTCGGCGAGATTGGCCGCGGCGGTACCTGCAGTATTTTCTCGCGCTGGGCGCCGGGTACATGGTGGCAGTGGCGTTTGTCGATGTAATTCCCGAGTCGATAAAGTTGGGGGGCGAGCAGTCGCTGCAGTTTGTGCTGATCGGGTTTTTCCTCGTGCATTTGTTTGAGCACACCATCGCGCCCCACTTTCATTTCGGAGAAGAGACGCACCGCGAAGAGGTGAGCCATCATCACGCGCGAAACACGGTGCTGCTAGGATTGACGATTCACACGTTTTTCGACGGGGTGGCGATTGCGGCCGGCTTTCTCGTTTCCGTGTGGCTTGGCGTGATGATCTTCGTGGCCGTTTTTCTGCACAAGTTGCCTGAGGGATTTACGGTGGCGTCCGTGGTTCTAGCCAGCGGGCAGGGACGGCGAAACGCGATTCTAGCGGCGGGGTTACTAGGTGCAGCAACGCTGTTGGGAGTTTTGCTGACGAGCGTGTTGCAAAGCCAATTGAAGTACGCCCTGCCGATTTCCGGAGGCGTGACGGTTTACGTGGCGGCAACGGATTTGCTGCCGGAGGTGAACCGGGAGCCGAACTGGAGGATGGCCATGCTGGTGTTTGTGGGAGTCGCCACCGTGTTGATAATGCAGAATTTATTCCACGTTTAGTTTCGCTCTACCTTCGCCTTAACGCCAGATAAACATTTGCAACTTTAAGAGTCCGCTAGGGTTCGATAGAATGTGGCGGCCATGGCCAGGTCGGACGTCCAACTGATGCTGGACGTGAAGGCGGGCGACGAGCAGTCGTTCGAACTTCTTCTCCAGCGCTACAGGACACCACTAGTCAACTTTCTCTACCGCATGGTTCGAGCGCGGGAAGAGGCGGAAGACTTGGCGCAAGAAGTGTTTTTGAGAGTGTATCGGGCACGGAAGGACTACGTGCCGAGCGCCAAATTCACGACTTGGCTTTTCCGGATCGCGACAAATTTGGCGCTGAACTCGGTGCGGGACAACCGCCACCAGCGAATGGAAGTCTCACTGGATGCGCCGGTGACAATCGATGCAGAAGACGGCGATGAGAAGGTGTTGGACATTGCTGAGAAGCACCCGAACATCGAGCAGTACCTGGTGGAAGAGGCGCGGAAGAAAATGATTCGGCACGCCATTGATAAGTTGCCGGAAAAGCAGCGCGCGGCAGTGCTCCTGCATAAGTACCAGGAGCTGGATTACGGAGATATCGCAAAGATTCTCGAATGCTCGGAAAGCGCGCTGAAGTCGCTGCTCTTTCGGGCGTACGAAACGCTGCGGGTGGAACTAGCCCCTCTCGTGGCGAGGCAAGGGAAGTAGAAGCAGACCCTGGGATAGAGAAGGAAGGAAGTTATGAGCTGCGGGCGAATGGAAACCAAATTTTTGGCGTACATGGACGGGCGTTTGAAAGAGAGCGAACGTCTGGACGTGGAGAAGCATCTCGCCGGATGCGCTGCGTGCCAACTGCGAGTGAATGAGTTTCGCGCGGTGGCGGGATTGCTGGATGAGCTGCCGCAGATCGAGCCGTCGGCGGCGTTTGACGTGAGAGTACGCGCGCGTGTAGCGGCGGAGCCGGTGAAGCAGGGCTGGTGGGCATGGTTAACGCCATCGCCGCGCGTGGCGTTTGCGGCGTCACTGCTGTTGTTGGCGATGGTGTGGGTCGCTTCGCGGCCCTCTGAGCATCCATTGACACCGGCAGACGTAGCGCAGATTGATCAGGAGTTGCCGGCGCTCGAGAACTTTGATGTGCTTGCCGATTTCGGAGCACTGACCGACCTGCCGCAGCCCGTGCAGCCGGATGATGCAGGCGACGATAATCCAGATCAAGACCAGAACCAAAATCAGAAGCAGGATCAGGATTCGAATCAGACGATGTAATTCATGAGACTTCGACTCCAACTCGCAGGGTGCTTGCTCGCGATGGGGCTCAGTGCGGTGCTGGCTGCGCCTGGCGCGGCGCAGCGCGGGCGCGCGAGCGGGGCGCAGGAGCAGCAGCAGAAGCCGCAGAGGCCGCCAAGAACTCAGGAGCGGAGACAGGAAAGACAGCCGCAGCGTCAGCAACAGCGGAATCCGGCGAGAGGAGCTCAACCGGAGAGACGGCAGAATGGGGGAGCCGGTAATCCTCAGGGAAACAGGGCGAACCGACCGGATTATGTGCCGCGTCCTAACTCTAATCCGAGCCGCCCGGGTTACGTGCCGCGTCCCAACGCTGGTCCGAACCGACCAGATTACGTGCCGCGTCCCAACACTAATCCGAGCCGACCGGATTATGCGCCGCGTCCTAACGCTAATCCGAATCGACAGGATTACGTGCCGCGTCCCAATGCCAATCCGAACCGGCCGCCGTCTGCGTACACTCCGATGCAGCCTCGGCAAAGATTCAACGACCTTCCACCGCAGGAAAGGCAAAGGGTGATTGAGAACTACAACCGGTTGAATAGGATGCCCCCGGCTCAAAGGCAAGAATTGCAAGGACGGATTGCGACCTGGAACAGACTAACGCCGCAACAGAAGAGCCACATCAGCAATGACGTGTTGCCAAGGTGGAAGCAGATGCCTTCGGAGCGCCGGCAAGCGATCCAGCAGAGACTGCGCGTGCTCCAAAACATGCCCGAGTTCGCCCGGAACCGGCGGTTAAACGATCCGGAGTTTACGAGAGGCATGAGTGAAGACGACAGAGCCACACTGCGGGATTTGAGCCACTTGCATGTGGGTGGGGCGCCCGATCCGCCGGGCGAGTGACGACATAGTTGGTACTGCGATAGACGTTCTTCAGGCAGGGTTCGCACAAACGAACCACCTCTCCTCGAACTTTTCTATTAGACAAATTGGCCGCAGCTAAATCAGTGTTGGCATTGACAAGGGCATGAGCGGCGCGGCATCGTGACTTGTTCACGTCGTGCGCATCGAATGGAGAGGAGGAAGCCATTCCCGTCTTGCCGACGCGCTTTCGCGCACTGCAGCACCGCAACTTTCAGCTTTTCATTGCAGGCCAGCTAGTTTCGCTCATTGGCACGTGGATGCAGACCACGGCGCAACTGTGGCTGGTCTATAAGCTGACGAAATCCGCGGCACTCCTTGGCGTTTTTGGATTTGCGAACCAAGTTCCCATTTTATTTCTAGCTGCGCTCGGCGGCTACATCGGAGACCGGTACAACCGGCATGTAGGCGTGATTTGGACGCAGACCGCCTCGATGGTGCTGGCGTTCCTTCTTGCGGCTTTGACTTTTGCGAACATCATCCAGGTGTGGGAGCTGATTTTCGTCGCGTTCCTTGTAGGAGTGGTGAATGCATTTGATGTGCCCATCCGGCAGGCTTTCCTCGTAGAGATGGTGGTGAAAGAGGATCTGCCGAACGCGATTGCGTTGAATTCTTCAATTTTTAACGGAGCGCGCGTGGTCGGGCCGGCTATTGCGGGGTTTGCGCTAGCCTGGAAAGGGCCGGCATGGTGTTTTTTTCTGAACGGAGTGAGTTTCCTGGCGGTGATCGGCGCGCTCCTTGCGATGCGTCTTGTGAAACGGGAATCGAAGAAGGAATCTGGCTCGCCGTTCCAGAGTCTCATGCAGGGATTTCGCTTTGCGATGAGCGATTTGCCGATCCGGTCGACCCTGTTGCTGTTGAGCATGCTGAGCCTGCTGGGATTGCAGTACTCCGTTTTCCTGCCCATTTTCGCGAGCGAAGTCTTACATCGGGATGAAAAAGGATTTGGCTTGTTGATGAGCGCGGCGGGGGTGGGCGCGGTCATCGGGGCGCTGCATTTTGCCGCGAGGACGAGCTACAAAGGGCTGGCGCGCTGGATTGCCGTGACGTCGACGACCTGCTCGATAGGGCTGGTGATTTTTTCGCAGTCGAAAGTGTTCTGGCTGTCGATGGCGGTGCTGCTGGTAGTGGGATTCTGCGCAACCGTGCAGATGGCGGCGACGAATACGACTCTGCAGAATCGCGTCCCGGACCAATTGCGCGGGCGGATCATGGCGGTTTACGCAACGATGTTCATGGGTGTGCAGCCGATCGGCTCTCTCATTGCTGGAGGAGTGGCGAAGCACATCGGCGCGCCCTATACGCTTGCGGTGTTTGGAACGCTATGTTTTCTGGGGAGCATGATTTTTATTTTTCGCGTAGTCATGCCATTGCAGCGCCAGCCGGAGGCGCCGGCTACCGCCTAGGAAGGATTTGGGCGGTAAAGCCAGGTGGGTTTGGTGAGTGGGACATCAGAGAGCGGCGCCTCTCCGGGGTAAACAAGCCCTGCGCCGGCAGAGTTGGCGTCCTTTAGAGCAGCAAGGATTGCGTCAACTCTCGGGCGTTGCGGCGCAAGCGAGCATACGGGGTCTGTGGCGGCTGGGTCGCCAGCAAGTAGAAAAGCCTGGCAGCGGCAGCCGCCGAAATCCTGAGCGCGGCGATCGCACGTTTTGCACGGTTCTTGCATCCAGACTTCGCCGCGGAATTTTTGAAACGCATCGGATTCTTCCCAGATTTCCCGCAAGCCGCGCGACTTCACGTTTTCAAAGGACATGCCGGGAATCACGCGGGCCGCGTGGCAGGGAAGCGCATCGCCATTGGGAGTGATCAGCATTAGCTTTTGTCCCCAGCCGCCCATGCAAGGCTTCGGGTATTTCGCGTAGTAATCAGGAACGACATATTCAATCTTGATTTTTCCAGACAGGCGTTTCTGCGCCTCCTTCAAGAACTCCATGGATTGCGTGAGTTGTGCGCGCGTGGGAAGGAGGGAATCGCGATTGGCGAAAGCCCAGCCGTAATACTGAACGTTGGCGAACTCGACGCGGGTCGCGCTCGAGGATTTGGCGAGAGAAAGCATTTCGGGGAGCTGATCGATGTTACGGCGGTGAATAACGAAGTTGAGTGTGACGGCGACGCGATGGCGTTTGAGCCATTCGAGGACGCGGAGTTTGTGCGCATGGGCTTTGGTGCCGGAGATTTCGTTGGCGGTTTCTTTGCGGGCTCCCTGAAAGCTCAATTGAATGTGATCCAGGCCGGCTTGGACGAGAGCTTCGAGGCGCGATTCGTCGAGAGGCAGGCCGGATGTGATGAGATTTACGTACAGGCCGGCAGCGCGCGCGGCACGGACGAGCTCGAGGATGTCCGGGCGAGTGAGAGGTTCGCCGCCGGTGAAATCGGCTTGAAGGACGCCGAGCGCCGCGGCTTCGCGGAAGACGCGGGACCACTCTTCGGTGGTGAGTTCTACGCTGCGGGCCTGAAGTTCGAGAGGATTGGAGCAGTAGACGCAGTGGAGCGGGCAGCGGTGGGTTAGTTCGGCAATTAGTGCTAAGGGATTGGATGGTGGTTCGGTCATGGAAATCGGTCGAAGTGCCTGCGATCAAGCTGAGATCGGGGCGCAGCCTGCTGCGCCCCTACAAGCTATGCGCCCACGGTCTCGAAGTCGAGGGCACGCTCTTTTTGCAACAGCGCGAGGTAGCCGAGAATGTCCTGTTCGACTTTAGCCGGCTCCGCTT
>JBGPLB010000245.1:0-6405 GCA_041486245.1 Candidatus Acidiferrum sp. | reverse complement strand
GCTGCTTGACGGAAAGATTGCCGATGTCTTCGACCTGCAGGCCGAGTTTCTTGAGACTGGCTTGGAGGCCGGCGCCGCGAAGGGCGGAGGGGCCCATGTCCACGCCGCGGCGGCTCTGGCCGAGGTCCATGGGTACGCCGATAATGCGAACTTTTTGAGGCATGCTTTGTCCCTGACGCGTGGCTGGTGACTCGTGACTTGTGAACAGGCCCGTGAAGCGAGCGCCGATATCAGGTCGCTAAGCGCACCAAAAGTTTCATACACCCAGGCTTCTACTCAATCCGGGAATGCGAGAGTTACAAGTACCGCAAACCACCCCGCACTAAGGATAAACCCGGTAAATCATGCGGGGGAAGGGAATCACTTCGCGGATGTGCTCGGTTCCACAAATCCATGCGACGGTACGCTCGAGGCCGAGGCCAAAGCCGGAGTGCGGGACGCTGCCGTAGCGGCGCAGGTCGAGATACCACTGGAAGGATTCTTCGGGCAAGTTGTGTTCGCGCAGGCGCTTTAGAAGCAAATCGTAATCGTGGATGCGTTGGCTGCCGCCGATGATTTCGCCGTAGCCTTCGGGGGCGATCATGTCGAAAGCAAGGGCGAGTTCCGGACGCTGGGCATCGGGCTGCATGTAAAAGGCTTTGATGGCGGAGGGGTAGTGGTGGATGAGCACCGGACGATCGAAGGAGCTGGAGATGATGGTTTCTTCGTCGCCGCCGAAGTCATCGCCGAATTTGGCGGGATTGCCGCTCTTGTTCAACACAGCAACGGCAGCTTCGTAGCTAATGCGAGGGAACGGCGGCTTGATGTTTTCGAGCTTGGTGGTATCGCGCTTGAGCGTCTCAAGTTCGCGCGATTTGTTTTTGAGAACGCCTTGCACGATTGCGCTGACGAGGCCTTCGCCGAGGGTCATGATTTCGTCGAACTCGACGTAGGCCGCTTCGGGCTCGAGCATCCAGAATTCAGTGAGGTGGCGGCGGGTCTTGGATTTTTCGGCGCGGAAGGTGGGGCCGAAGGTATAAACCTTGCCCAAGGCCATGGCGATGGCTTCGGCATAGAGCTGGCCGCTCTGGGTCAAATAGGCTTTTTGATCATCGATGTAATTTACTTCGAAGAGCGTGGAGGTGCCTTCACAGGCGGCAGGCGTGAACATCGGCGCGTCGGCGAGCGTATAGCCCTGGCCATCCATGAATTCGCGCGCTGCACGGATGGCTTCGGCACGAATGCGGAGAATAGAGGCCTGGCGGGGCGTGCGAATCCAGAGGTGGCGCTGATCGAGCAGGAAGTCGACCCCGTGCTCTTTGAGCTGGATGGGAAAAGGCGTGGCGTCGGGAACTTTTTGAACGATTTGGATTTTGGCGACGCCCATTTCGAAGCCGCCGGGGGCGCGTTGCTCGGCGCGGATTTTTCCAGTGACGATGACGCTCGATTCCTGAGTGAGACCTTTCAGCGCTTCAAAGGCTTCGGGATTTTCCTTGAGGGCGCAGACGCCCTGGATGATTCCGGTGCCGTCCCGAAAAATGGGGAACATCAATTTGCCGGATTCGCGCAGGTTGTAAAGCCAGCCGCGAATCGTTACTTCCTGCCCGTCGTACTTGCCTGCCTGTTCGATCGTGATGATGGTCATGGTCCGCTATTTGAGTGAATTTTGAAAACTTCAGTTTACCAGAGAAGCGTAGATATTGGCCCAATCGAGCAGGCGCGGGCATCGTTCAACGATTTGCCAAGGTGCGGATATTTGCGAGTCCAAGAAGCCGTTGGTCGGCAGTAACGAGCGTCAGATCCAAAACTTGCGCCGTCGCTGCGAGGAAGCGATCTGCAGGATCCCCGTGGAGATGCATTTGGTGTGCCGCGAGTACGATTTCATGGGTTAGAGGGGCCTCCCGGTGAATTCCCGCGATGGCCCGCGGCAACCAAGCGACGGGCTCTGCGGGCAATCGGATTCGACCCTTGCGATGCAACAACAGGGCTTCCCAGGTGCTAATCGGAGACACCCAAAGCTCATTTTTTTCGTCCGCCAACTCCCGACGTGCCGCAGGTCCGAGCCGCTCAGGACTCTGCAGGAACCAAATCCAAATGTGCGTGTCCAGCAGCAGCTTCAATCTCGCAGAGCCTCCCAGTCGTCCTCATCGATCACCGGCGAGATGATATCGCCAAGGATTTCGATGGAATCCCTCATAGAGCCCATAAAAGCGGCCCGGTCCATAACCGGCTTAGACGGAATTACCTCAGCGACCGGCTTGCCGTGCCGAGTGATTCGGATAGGCTGCTTGGTCCTCTCGACTTCTGCAAGAATAGCGAGGCATTTTGCTTTGAATTCGGAAATGGCGATCTCTTGCATGGACTTCACCTGACCACATTATAGACCATAGTCAGAATAATGGTCAATTCGCTCGACGCTAGTTCCACTCCCGGTCGAAGCGGTCGAGGGACTCGCTAGCGGCGGCCAACAACTCGGCGGTCGATAGGGTTTCGTGGCTGGATTTTTCTTTCAGCTCGAACGTGAGCGGGAGATTAGTTTCTGGTGCGGACTTTAGAGTTTTGACCGCGGATTCCCAATCGATGCTGCCCTCATAAGGCGGAAGGTGTTCGTCTTTTTCGCCGTGATTGTCGTGGATGTGCGCGGAGACCACCAGTTCGCGAAGAGACTCAAAGGCTTTTCCGACACGTTCCGCTTCCGGGCCATCGGCAAGGTGGGCGTGGCCGATATCGAAGTTGAATCGCAGGCCAGTCAATCGCGTCTCGTCCACAAATGTGCGCAGGTACGCCGGATCGCCCATCTCGCTGGTGGTGTTCTCGACGGCGATGGTCACGCCGGCATGGTGGGCGTGCAGGACGAGGTGCTCGAGCGAACTGAAGGCGGCATCGCGCTTGCGGGGATCGGCTGCTTCGCGCGGCCCGCCCATGTGCAGAATCAGCCGGGAATAGGGCAAATCCTCGGCCACATCGATCACGCGTTTCAACTCGTCCATGGCTTCGATACGCCGCACGCGTTCCACTTCGCAGATGGAGAGCGGCGCGCCGCCTTCGCGCGTCGCGCTGAGGTCGCGGCTCGTGGGTGCATGGAGCGACGCAAGGGCGAGGCGATGCTGCGAGAGAAAGCCTGCCATGGCCTGCACTTCTTGCTTGGTGGTGTAATCGAAGTGGCTTCGCGTGGTGAAAATTTCGAGCGCCTCGAAACCGGCCTCGGCAATCTGCCCGAGAAGTTCCGTGGTCAATTTTCGCGACACAAACAAGTAGGTGGATAGGATTCTTCTCATGGTCTCGTTAACTGCGCAGATTGAATAGATACATCCCACTGCCCTCCGACTCGTTGCGGAACAAAAGCCAGAGAGCGATGGAAAAACTCTTCAGTAACCGACGGCCGCACCGTTATCGCGCGGGTCCGCCGCGCCGAGGCGCTCGCCGGTTTTCGGATCGACCCCAATCGCGTTCACCAAGCCGATGTGGCTGCGCCGCCGCGTTTGGTAGCCCTCGGCGTTCAACGCAGCCTCGAAGCCCGCGGGAAAATCCTTTTCCAACAGGATCACGTCCGGCAGCCACTGGTGATGAAACCGAGGCGCGTTGATGGCCGCCTGCGCGTCCATTCCCAGGCGCATCCAGTTTAGAACGCTTAGCAACGTGACCGAAATAATCGTCGGGCCACCGGGCGAACCAGTTACGAAGCTCAGTTTGCCGTCGCGAACGAGAATTGTCGGAGTCATAGAGCTGAGCGGGCGGTGCCCGGGAGCGATGGCGTTAGCGTCGGATTGGATCAGGCCGAAGAGAGCATTGGGAACGCCGGGCTGCGTCGTGAAGTCGTCCATCTCGTCATTCAAAAGAAAACCCGCTGACGATGTGACGTGAGAGCCGTAGCTGTTGTTGAGGGTGTAGGTGCTGGCAACGGCGTTGCCAGCGGAATCGACGACTGAAAAGTGCGTGGTATTCAAACCATCGTTAAGGCTGACGACTGTTTTTGGTGCAGCGTCGTTGGAAGCAGAAACTCCGCAGACGTGCGGAGTGCCCGCTTTAACCAACTTGCTGGATGAGGCGTGCTGCGGATCGATGGTTGCTTCCAGTTCCCTGGCGTAGCAATCGCTGGTGAGGCCGTCGACGGGGACACTGGAAAAATCCGGGTCCGCGAGGTACGCGGCGCGGTCGGCAAAAACCCGCCGCATGGTTTCCACTACCATGTGCACACTCTCGAGATCGTCCCAGCCTTTAAGCGGGACGTCGCGCAACATGTTAATCGCTTCGATGATGGCGACGCCGCCCGAACTCGGTGGAGGCGAGGTAATGACACCCCACTTGTGACCTTCTAGCTCGTAATTGGCTTGCAACGCCTGGCGCATCTTCGGCTGATATTGCGCGAGATCCTCTAGGGTGATGAGGCCGCCCATTTGCTTCATGTCATCGACGATCAGCCGGGCGGTTTCGCCCCGGTAAAATTCGGCGGCGCCATTTTTTGCGATCCGCTTGAGGGTCGCGGCCAGTTCGGGCTGGCGGAACCTGTCGCCGATACGGAACATTTTTCCGTCGTTCAGGAAAATGCGCCGGCTCACGCTGAATTGCTGTAGATACTGCCGTTGGTCTTCGAGTTGCCGTGCAAGTTTATCGCTGACGGGGAAACCGTCTTCCGCAAGATGAATGGCGGGAGCTATCACTTCGGCAAGCTTCAATTTGCCGTAGGTTTTCAGCGCGAGTTCGAGGCCGGCAACGGTGCCCGGCACCGCAACGGATTTATAACCGAGGACAGAAAGCTGTTTGTCGAGGGTGCCGTCGGGTTTGATGTACATGTCGCGTGAGGCTTTGCCAGGGGCGACTTCGCGATAGTCAAAGAAAGTGGTGCGTCCATCTGCAAGACGGACGAGCATAAAGCCGCCGCCGCCGATGTTTCCGGCGGTAGGCTCGACGACCGCCAACGCAAAGGCCACCGCGACCGCGGCATCAACGGCATTTCCGCCACGCTTGAGGATTTCAACTCCAGCCTGAGAGCCCAACTCTTCGTCCGTGGCAACCATGCCGTGGGCTGCACGGACCCCCTGCTGAGGCCAAGCCGACGGGGCCTGCGTCTGATCATGATATTCGGCAGCCGACTGGCCCTGCGCCAAGGGAGCGAACAGCGCCAGTGTCCCTGCCACAATGAACAAGGTACGCACACATGTTCTCATCTGAGACTCCATCGCAAGCAAAAGACACTAAGTGATTCAACGGAAGGCGTCAAGGCAGACAAAACTGCGTTTGAGGGCTTCCTTCGGCGCCATTTGTGGTTTAATCCTCTCGCGATCGAGAAGGGAGCATGGGGGAGCCATGAAGAGATTAAACGCGTCACGCTGCGCTGCGATGGTGGTTGTGCTGCTCTGGGGTGCTACGTCATACGCGCAGAGTGGCCCGCCTGCGGACCTGGATGCGTATGTCGCGCGTGACATGAAGACATTCGATGTGCCCGGGATAGCATTGGCCATCGTGAAGGATGGCCAGGTCGTGCTTGCGAAAGGCTACGGCGTTCGAAAGCTAGGAGACGCCGCGCCGGTGGACGAGAACACACTTTTTGGGATCGGTTCGAACACGAAGGCGTTTACCGCCGCGGCGCTGGCAACGCTGGTGGACGAGGGGAAGATTTCCTGGGACGACAAAGTGTACGAGCGCTTGAAGGGTTTTCAGATGTACGACCCGTACGTTTCGCATGAGATGACCATCCGCGATCTGCTTACGCACCGCAGCGGCATGGGCCTCGGCGAAGGCGACCTACTTTTCTGGCCACACACGACGTTCACGCGCGAGGACATCATCTATCGCTTGCGATTCATGAAGCCGGCGTCCAGCTTTCGCAGCCACTATGCCTACGACAACCTGATGTACATCGCCGCAGGGCAAATCATCCCAGCGGTCACGGGGAAATCGTGGGAGGAGTATATTCGCGAAAAGATTCTCCAGCCGCTGAGGATGAAGACAACGAACTTGAGCACGACTGCATTCAGGACAGGAGACGATTACGCTTGGCCGCACTCGAAGGTTGACGGAAAGCTCCAAACCATTCCGTTTCAGGATTTGGACAACGCCGGCCCGGCGGGCGCAATTAACTCATCGGTGGCGGAAATGGCTACGTGGATTACGCTGCAACTCAACCATGGCAAGTTTCCGGGGCGCGAAGGGCGGCTTTTCAGCGAAGCGCAATCCCATGAGATGTGGACCGCTCAGACACTTACACCGATTTCTACGGCAGACTCGCCACTCGCGGCTTTGCGTCCGAAATTTTCCGCATACGCGCTTGGTTGGGGGATAAGGGACTATCACGGACGGAAGCTGGTTGGACACTCCGGAGGCGTGTCTGGGTTCGTTACGCGCGTGCTGCTGGTGCCAGAAGAGAACCTGGGAATGGTGATCCTGACCAATGCTGAAGACGGCGGCGCATTCGAGTCCATCGTG
>JBGPLB010000244.1:0-6426 GCA_041486245.1 Candidatus Acidiferrum sp. | reverse complement strand
GCACGGTTAGTACGATTGGTTTTGGTCGTTTAGCCATAGTGTGTGGGACAGGCATTCTTGCCTGTCATTCTCTTGCGCTGCAGATCCTCCTTTTTAGTCCAAATCAAAGAAGAGAGACAGACTGAAAGTCTGTCCCACTAAATCTCCCTCAGCGCGGCGAGAAGGCGATCCACTTCTTGCAAAGTGTTGTAATGAACGAGTCCGATTCGCAGGAGGCCACCGATGGCTTCGACGCCGAGGCGTTCGGTCAGGTTCAGGGCGTAGTAATTGCCGTCCCAGGTGAAGATGCCGCGCTCACCGAGAAACGTCGCCACTTCGGTGGGGGTGTAATTGGCAAGCCTCAGAGAAACCGTCGAGCAGCGCTCATGAAATCGCTTCGGATCGCTGATGCCGAAAAATCGCAAGCCTGGAATTGCGAGCAGACCTTGGACCAGCCGCGAGAGCAACGCCATCTCGTGTTGGCGCGTAGCGCTATAGGCCGCAAGCAATGCGCTGCGGCGGTCCTTTGCTGCGGGATCGCAACGCCTGCCCATCTCCGCGAGGTAATCCACCGCCGCGCCGACGCCCGCGATTAATTCTTGTACCTGCGTTCCGGTTTCCCAGCGATCAGGGAGCGAACCCGGCGCGGGGCGCACTTTGTAAGGACGGAAGCGCAGCAGATGCTCGCGCTTGCCGTAAAGCGTACCCATGTGCGGGCCGAAAAATTTGTAGGGCGAGCACACCAGAAAATCGCAATCGAGGGCGCGCACGTCAATGGGGCCGTGGGGCGCGTAATGGACTGCGTCGATGAACATCAGAGCGCCGGCGGCGTGGGCCAGTTTTGTGATCTCGGCGACGGGATTGATCGTGCCCACGGCGTTCGAAGCGTAGCCCACGGCCACGAGCTTTGTTTTCGCGGTGATCTTTCGCTTCAAGTCCTCGAGGTCCAGAGTGCAATCCGATTCGCGAATGTCGACTTGGCGAATCACTACGCCCTTCTCTTCCAGCGCGCGCCACGGCGCGACGTTTGCGTCGTGGTCCAGCGTGGTCACGACGATTTCATCATCGGAATTCAGTTCACGACCGATCGCTCGCGAGAGGGCGAACGTGATCGTGGTCATGTTTTGTCCGAAGACGATTTCATCCTGGTGGCAATTAAAAAAATCTGCCATGGCCGCGCGCGTCGAGGCGATGATGGCATCAGTGCTTCTACTAGTGGCAAACGCGCCGCACGTATTCGCATTCGAGTTGAGAAAATAGCTTTGAACGGCGTCCATCACCTGCTTGGGCACCTGCGTGCCCGCGGGTCCATCCAGAAACGCCGCGGGATAGCCGTTCACCTGCAATTGCAGCGAGGGGAACTGCGCCCGCACCCAAGCGACATCGAGCGGCTTGCTTTCTGTTCCATGCATCACGGGTGTGCTCATCGTTTTCTCCGCCCGCTAGTTTCTCACAGGCCGGGCCGAGGATGAAGCCGCGCGCAGCCGTGTTAGCATCTGAGCGGTTGTTCCTCACTCATGCCGCTTTGGCGCCGGCTAGAAATCAAATGAGCGGCCACGAACGGGCCGCTCCGCGCCACGTTTCTCCATGAGGTGCACAGTGTCCGAACCTTTCACGCCGACCGAGCGAACGCGGGTTGTGCGCGAGCCGCAGCGCGGAGTCTACGACCGCGAAACCATTTATAGGATTCTTGATGAAGGGCTGGTATGCCACGTCGGTTTTTCCGCGGACGGCCAGCCGTTTGTGATTCCCACGCTTTATGCACGCATCGGCGATGCAGTTTATTTTCACGGCTCTGCCGCCAGTCGCATGCTGCGCGGCGTCAGTGAAGGCGCGAACGTTTGTTTGACGGTCACGCTGATGGACGGGATCGTGCTCGCGCGGTCGGTGTTCAATCACTCCATGAATTACCGCTCCGTCGTAGCGCTGGGCAAAGCGACACTCGTTGATTCGCCGCAAGAAAAACTCGACGCGCTGCGCGTCTTCACGGAAAAGATTTTGCCCGGCCGCTGGACGGATGCGCGGCAGCCGAATGAGAAAGAGCTGAAGTCCACGAGCATCTTGCGACTGCCGCTGACGGAAGCTTCCGCGAAAGTGCGCGTGGGCCCGCCTGAGGACGATGCCGCCGATTACGCCCTTCCCATTTGGGCAGGCGTTATTCCCCTGCACGTCGCTGCCGGTGCGCCAGTTCGCGATGAAAACTGCGATCTGGGAATTCCCCTACCGGCTTATGCAGCGGACTACAGGCGGTGAGCCTTGAATGAATTTACTCCCGCATCCGTGAAGCCGCTTGTCACTATCGCAGCCCTGGACGCGCTTGACATTCGTGTGGGCACAATCGAGCGAGTCGAAGAAGTGCCCCGCTCTGAAAAATTAATGAGGCTGACCGTGAATTTCGGAGATCACACGCGCACTATTCTGGCTGGAATCAGGAAAGAGCGCGCCAATCCGCGTGAACTGGAGGGCCGCCAGGCCTTGTTTGTTCTCAACCTGGAACCGCGGAAAATGGCCGGCGAAATTTCGGAAGGAATGCTGTTCGATATCGGCTACGCCGACGGGGTGACTCCGGCGCTGGCGGTCCCGGAGCGGTCTGTTCCCAACGGAACCCGCGCCGGCTAGCGTCTCACTGGCGCACGGCCCGCAGGAAATCGGCAAGCAGGCCGTAGCCCGTGGCTTCGATGCCGGGATTGTGCTCGACGAACGATAACCCGAAAACGTCCAGGTCAAAACGGATCGCCGAGCTGCTGCCCTCGAGATTGGCGAACGGATCCGAAGCCAGCAGAATCTCCGGTTGCACGCTGCAATCCACACCGTCGCCGCGGCGATCCGCGCGGCAAACCAGCTTGTAGCGCATCCCCGCGGCGCGGACGGAACGGATTTTTTCTTCGCTAAGCTCGCGAATGCCGGTGCGCTGCACATGCTCGAGCCGCACGTTCGCACCCATTAAAACTACCGCCAGCGCGACAACTTTCACGGCCGCGTCCCAGCCGTCCAAGTCAGCCGTTGGATCCGTTTCCGCGATGCCCATGGCTTGGGCGCGCTTCACGGCTTCGTCAAACGAACGGCCTTTTTCGATCTCGGTAAGCACGACGTTCGTCGTCGAATTCAACACTCCGGAAAAACCGCGAATGTCCGTGGCGGGCAAGCCATTCGGAAACATCGAGAACACCGGCACGCCATCCATGACCGTGGACTCGTAGAGAAATTGCCTGTTCTTTTCTTTCGCTAGGGCGGTGAGCTCGTGATAAGCGTGAACGATTGGGCCCTTGTTTGCGGTGATGGCGTGCATGCCCAATTCGAGCGCCATTCTTAGATGTTCCGTGGCCGGCTGGCCGGTTTTCACGTTGAGCGAGGTCGCTTCAAAAAAAACATCGGCGCGCGTTTTTTCCAGCCACTCTCGGAGGTTACGCGGCTGCCCCGTGTTTCCATGCTGAATCAGAGAGTGACCATGGAGAACGGCAAGCGGGTTGAGACCGTCGGGATCAACGATCCACCCGGTCCGGCGCGTCGCGACTCCCGTGAGCCGCCAGCGGATGTCGTAACGCCGGCGCAAATCGGTCTCTTTGGAAATGAGCAATCGCAGAAGCGCGCGGGCGACGTTGCCCATGCCGACGATGGCGAGATTGTAGGACGGCATTGGCCGTTTCTCCGGGAGGAAGCAGGCGAGACAGACAGGAATGTCTGTCCCACCTTGTGATGAAACGAATTAATGCGCCGCGGCAAGTTTTGCAGCGGCGTCGGCGATTAGCTTGGCTTCATCCTGCAGGCAATGCGCCACGACCTCGACTCCTTGGTCGGCCTGTTTCCATTCCTTCTGCTCGATCGCTTCCCGCACATAAGGCATTGTCTTGGCAGCATATCCAGTATAAAAGCCGGGCGCGTAGAGTTGGTGCCGGTACCATTTCCGGTTCGGCAAGCCGTCCTGGGTGATCAACTTGCGTTCGCTTTCCACAAGCAGCCGGTTCACCTCGTTGAGCGAAGCCGCAGCCAACGCCGCGCCGCCGTTGGCGTTGGCGTGTTCCAGAGCCTTGTGGTACTGCTCGGCGCTGCGCGTGACCGCATCGGCAGCGTTTTCGAGCGGAGCAAAGTTCTGGTACGGCGGAACTTCCTCCTTTTTCGGCGGAATGATGTACGGCTTCTTCGGATCAGCCATCGCGGTGAAAACGCCTTCCTCGATTTCGCGGTTGCGCTCGCGAATGTCATCCTGCATTTTCTTCGACAAGTCCTTCAGTTCACGGACGTAGGTCTGCAAGGTTTCGGCAAAATCGCCGAACTCAAACGGCAGGAGATCGGCATCCCCAAGGCGCATCATGGCAGTGCCGCCCGTTTGCGCTAGCGCGCGTCCATAGACGAATGTGGTGTCGCTGAAGTGCGTGTACCAGTAGAAGTCATCGTAAATCGAGTGGTAGATGCCGCCGCCATCCTCGCCGCCAAAACCGATGTTGAGCGAGGCGATACCGACGTGCTGGAGGAACGGTGTGAAGTCAGAACCAGAGCCAAGTGCGCCCAGGTGCAAGTCGGCGCGGTGCCGAATGTCCTGTTTCTTGTCGCCAGGAGCCTCCTCAATGGCGCGCAGTTGCTCGCGCTTCCAGGCGGAGAGTTTTGTTTCGGGATCCTGAATGTCCCGCGCGATATCATTCATGAATTTTTCAAGCGTGTGCGAGCCGGCCAGCCCCAGATAGCCTCGGCCGTTGCCGTCGGAATTAATG
Source organism: Candidatus Acidiferrum sp. (assembly GCA_041486245.1). Taxonomy (GTDB): domain Bacteria; phylum Acidobacteriota; class Terriglobia; order Acidiferrales; family UBA7541; genus Acidiferrum. The sequence goes on along the minus strand of JBGPLB010000244.1, from coordinate 1,738 downwards.
TACGCGACGGCGTGCTTGTCCAGCTCCTCGGCATGCGTCTCGACCCACTCCGTCGAGCCGAGCAAGCCGGGCTCTTCGCCATCCCATGCACAATAAATCAGAGTGCGCTTGGGCTTCCAGCCGGTCTTCACGAGCTCGCCAAGAGCGCGTGCTTCTTCGAGCATCGCGGACTGGCCGGAGAGCGGGTCCTCGGCGCCGTTCACCCAGCCGTCGTGGTGGTTTCCACGAATGATCCATTCGTCGGGATACGTTGAACCGGGAATCTTCGCGATGACATCGTAGAGGGGCTGAAGAGGAGTCCAGTTCGATTTCACCTTCAGGTGCACTTTCCCGGGGCCAGGACCAATGTGGTAGCTGATGCCAAGTGCGCCGCGCCACGCAGCGGGCGCCATGGGGCCTTTCAAAGCAGCGAGAAGCGGCTGCGCATCGGCATACGAGATCGGCAGGACGGGAATTTTGGTAATGGTTTCGGCGTCTTTGAGATCGAGACGCTTCGCGTCCTTCGTCGCACCCACGCCCGGAGTCAATGGGTCGCCGGAATAGAGAGGCATGTCCGCAACGCTGCCACGCTGCACTCCATCTTTCGGGCGGTAAGGCCCTTCAGGAAAAACGTCGCCCTGGTAGAAACCGTCCTCGTGGGGATCAGAAAAAATGATGCAGCCGATGGCGCCGTGTTCGCCGGCGACTTTTGGCTTAATGCCGCGCCAGGAGCCGTAGTAACGCGCGATCACAATCGCGCCGTTGACGGACACGCCCATGCGCTCGAGCTGCTCGTAGTCAGCGGGAACGCCGAAATTGACGTAAACCAGCGGAGCCGTCACGTCGCCATCAATCGAGTAGGCATTGTACGTGGGAAGCTGCTTGGACTGCTGGCTCCCAGTCGTGGGGTCCCCGGGCTCAGGAGGTTCCTGCAGTTTTGCCGTAAACTTCGGCCCGCCAGCAACGAGCTCAACGACGCGCTCCTTGGGCGTCGGAAAGAGCACGTCGAAGGTTTCGATGTGGGCATCCAGTCCAAATTCTTTGAATCTCGCGAGCATCCACTCGGCGTTGGCTTTGTCATACGGCGAGCCCACGTGGTGCGGCTCCGCGGAAAGCTGTTTCATGTAGCCGCGAATCTTCTCCGGATCGGGAATCGCGCGCATCTTCTCTTCCCATTGCCGTTCGGCACGTGAGGATTCGACGGAATAGCCGGCGAGCGGCTGCTCATCCGCAACGAGATGCGTGCCAATCGGCGCCAAAGAAATAGTTGCGAAGACAATGCATGCCACTAAACCATTACGGTTCATTAGTCCCCCTCAGTTTTGCGCAGGTATTTTGCCTGAACTGCACGGCGATTGGAAACGTTTGTTACAGAATTTATCCGCGGCTTCCTGTTTTCAAGAGGATATCTAGATCATCGGGATGGATGGCACAGAGAAGCGCGTCTTCGCGGTCAATGTGCCCTTTGCTGATCAACTGCACCAGTGATTCCTCCAGCGCGAAGGAGCCCTTTTTTTTCGTCATGGTGATTTCCTGATGCAAGTGCTGCAAAGCGTTGCGGCGGATGTGCTGCCGCGCGCCGTAGCCGATCATCAAAAGTTCAGCCGCCGGAAAACGCTCTCCGCTCTTGCTGGGCAGAAGGATTTGCGTCAGCACGGCGGCGATGGCCATGGCCAATTCCTGCCGGATGGTATTTTGGCGCTCATCGGAAAAGGAATCGGAAATTCGCGAGATGGTCGTGGCGACGTCAATGGTGTGC
>JBGPLB010000243.1:0-6434 GCA_041486245.1 Candidatus Acidiferrum sp. | reverse complement strand
GGCTCGGTGCACGAACGGCTTTCCGCCGAAGTGCCCGTGATCAGCAAGCGCTTCGGGATACCGAATTCGCGAAGCATCGACGTCTATCTCAAGAACGAAGGCTGCAAGGGGCTTGAGAAAGCCCTGAAGCAGATGACGCCTGACCAGATCATCGACGAAATGAAGAAGTCGAATCTGCGCGGGCGCGGCGGCGCGGGATTTCCGGCGGGAATGAAGTGGAGCTTCGTCCCAAAAGACACGGGCAAGCCCAAATACATTCTGTGCAACGCGGACGAAAGCGAGCCCGGCACCTGCAAGGATCGCCCGTTGATGGAGATGGACCCGCACCAGTTGATCGAAGGCATGGTGATCGCGGGCCGCGCGGTGAACGCGCATCGCGGATTCATCTATATCCGAGGCGAATATCGCTACATTATCGAGATCGTGGACGCGGCGCTCGCCGAGGCATACGCGAAGGGCTATCTCGGCAAGAACATCCTCGGCAGCGGATTCGATTTCGACCTCATCACGCACACAGGCGCAGGCGCTTACGAATGCGGCGAGGAGTCGGCGCTGATGGAGTCGCTCGAAGGAAAGCGCGGCTACCCGCGCATCCGGCCGCCCTTCCCCGCGGTCGTCGGCCTCTACGGGTGTCCGACCGTCATTAATAATGTCGAAACGCTGAGCACAGTGCCGGCCGTGATTCGCATGGGCGGCGAGGCGTACGCGAACCTGGGCACGCCTAAGAATGGTGGGACGCGGCTCTATTCGATTTCAGGACACGTGAATCGCCCGGGGATTTACGAGCTCCCGCTCGGATTTCCGCTCCGACGTCTGATTGAAGAGGTTGCCGGCGGCATGAAGGGCGGCAAGAAACTCAAAGCCGTGATTCCCGGCGGCAGCTCCTGCCCGCTGCTTTCTGCCGACGAGATCGACATTCCGATGGACTACGATTCCCTCGCGAAGGCAGGCTCGATGCTCGGCTCGGGCGGCACGGTCGTCATCGACGAAGACACATGCATGGTCGATCTCGCGCGGCGGATCATGCACTTCTACGCGCACGAATCCTGCGGCTGGTGCATTCCCTGCCGCGAGGGAACCACGTGGCTGAAGAAGATGCTCGACCGTTTCCACGAAGGCGGCGGGCGCCCGGAAGATATTCCGCTGATCGACGAGCTGTCGAAAAACATGCTCGGCCGGACCTTCTGCCCGCTCGGCGACGCTGCTGCGCTGCCCACGATCAGCATCGTGCAGAAGTGGCGCAACGAATTTGAAGATCACTTGAATGGAAGATGCGCATATAAATCCGCTGAAGCGCTCGTAGGCTCGCGTTAGGAATCCATGGCAGAGACGAAGCTGGTTACGCTGAAGATTAACGACCGCGATGTGCAGGTTCCGCAGGGCACGCTAGTCATTGAAGCGACGCGCCGCATAGGAACGGAAGTGCCTTCGTTCTGCTACTACCCGGGACTTTCGTTGCAAGCCGCCTGCCGCATGTGTCTCGTCGAAGTAGAAAAAATGCCCAAGCTCCAGACGGCATGCACGCTGGTCGCCACCGAAGGCATGGTGGTTCGAACGAACACAGACCAGGTGCGTGGCGCGCGCAAGGCGATGCTGGAGTTTTTGCTGACGAATCATCCGCTCGATTGCCCGGTGTGCGACAAGGGCGGCGAGTGCGAGCTGCAAGACATGGTGTTTCGCTATGGCGCGGATACTAGCCGGTTCGTCGAAGAGAAAATTCATCGCCCGGAAGAAAAGTGGTCGGAACTCGTCTACTACGACGCCCCGCGCTGTATTCTTTGCTTCCGTTGCGTGCGCGTTTGCGACGAAGGCATGGACGTGAAGGCCCTGGGCGTCGGGATGCGCGGCGCGAACAGCATCATTATTCCGAACCGCGAAGACCATCTCGAATGCGAAGAGTGCGGCATGTGCATTGATATTTGCCCGGTCGGCGCATTGACGAGCGGCACGTACCGCTACAAGACGCGGCCGTGGGAGATGACTTACGTCTCGACGGTTTGCACGCATTGTTCGAACGGATGCAAAACGACGCTGAGCGTGCGCAATCACGAAATCATGCGGGCGAATAACCGCGATCTCTCCGGAATCAATGAGGATTTTCTGTGCATTAAGGGCCGCTTCGGCTTTGATTTCACCAAACACCCGGAGCGTCTGCGCCAGCCGATGGTGCGCAAGGGCGACAAGCTCTTTCCCGTGTCTTGGGAAGAAGCCGCACAAACGGCCGCCGCCAAGCTTAAGCAGATTTACGGCGCGGGCGGAAAGGATGCCATCGGCTTCATTGGTTCGAACCGCACGTCGAACGAGGAGGACTATCTTTTTCAACGGCTGGCCCGCGCCACGTTTGGCACCAACAACATTGACCATCACCGCACCGCGGACTATACCGGCCTCATGACGGCGCTCGGCGACCGTGCCGCTGATTCCCTGCTCACGATGCAGCAGCTCGCCGAGGCAAAAGCCGTACTTCTGGTCGGGAACGATCCGACAAATCAGAATCCGCTGGCGGCCTGGCAAATTCGCAAAGGCATTCGCCACATTGACGCGAAGCTTTTCATTCTGAATGCGCGCGAGATTAAGCTGAAGCGCAAGGCAACGCAATTCGTTAAGCTCGGCGCGAACCAGGAAGCAGCGGCCATCCGCTGGATGGCGCACGAAGAGGGGCAACTGCCAAGCAATCTGGTTGAGCAACTCGTGCAGCTGAAGGCGGCCCTCGATGCCGAGCCCGACGTAGCCATCGTCTTCGGCGCGGAAGTTGCAGGCGCGGCGATTGCGCAACTTGTAGCGTTCGGGTCAAAGCTGCACGGCAAGGTTCGCTACATGGCTTTGGGCGATTACGCGAACTCGCGAGGAGCAGCCGACATGGGGCTGCTGCCGGACCGGCTCCCGGGTTACGCGCACGTCGACGATTCCTCGGCGCGCGAGGCACTCGAACGGTTGTGGGGCGCCGTTCTTCCCGCGAAGCCGGGGCTGACCACACCGGCCATGGTGGAAGCGGCACAAACTGGAAAACTCAAAGCGCTCTATGTAATGGGCGCGAATCCGCTGGCGCATTTTGGCACGCTCGGTTTTGGACGCGGCAAGCTCGAACTGCTGATCGTTCATGAAATGTTCCTGACGGAGACGGCGAAAATTGGGGATATTGTCTTTCCTGCGGCCTCGGCTTACGAAAAAGAGGGTAGCGTCACCAACACTTCCGGCGAAATTCAGCTTTTGCACAAAGCTGCCGAGGTGATGGGCCCGCGGAGCGACTTCGATTTGCTGCGTATTTTGTCGCACCAACTCGAAAAATTAGGACTAGGAAAAGCGTTCCACTACAAGTCGCCGGCGGCGGTGTTCGAAGAAATTCGCAAAGCGGTTCCGGGTTATGACGTCCAACCTACCGGATTGCTGACCGGCGGCGCTGAAGCCACCGTCGTTCATGTGGCGAAGAATGGCCATGCGCCTTATGACGTTCCTGCCGGGTTGATACGCTCCGCGCAGGACACGCTCTTCACCAGCGGCACGCTTGGCCGCTTCTGCACCATGATGGAATCTCTCCCGGAGGCGGAAGCCAAGCCGTGAGCGCCTTCTTATCCGCAAACGCCAACCTGATCATCATTCTCGTCAAGATTGCGCTTTTGCTTTTTATCGTTCTGACCGTCAATGCTTATCTCACCTGGTTCGAACGCAAAGTTGTGGCGCACATGCAATCGCGTTGGGGACCGCATCGCGTGGGGCCGCACGGCCTGCTGCAGCCTTTGGCTGACGGCGCAAAATTTCTATTGAAAGAAGACCCGACGCCGGCGGGGGTGGATAGGTTCACTTACTTTCTCGCGCCTCTTATGGCGCTGGCCCTCGCGCTGACCTCTATCGCCATCATTCCCTTCGGCCCGCAGCCGCTGCACCTGTTTGGACACGACATCACTCTCGGCATCGCCGATCTGAATATCGGCATCCTCGCTCTTTTTGCCATCACGGCGCTCAGCGTTTACGGCGTCGCACTGGCCGGCTGGTCTTCGAACAGCAAATATCCGCTGCTCGGCGGCCTTCGCAGCTCAGCGCAAATGGTCAGCTACGAGCTTGCGCTGACCATGTCTGTCGTAGGCGTGCTGCTACTCGCGGGAAGTTTTAACCTTCGCGACATCATCAATGCCCAGGCCTCGCTGCCGAATCATCCCGACCACGGCATCTTGGGATGGAATATTTGGCCGCAGATACTCGGATTCTTCTGCTTTTTCGTTGCGGCAGTCGCGGAAACCAACCGCGTGCCGTTCGATCTTCCAGAAGCGGAATCCGAACTCGTCGCAGGGTTTCACACGGAATACGCGAGCTTCAAGTTCGCTATGTTCTTCATCGCGGAATACACCAGCATGATCACCGTTTCGTGCCTTTGCACGATCATGTTCTTCGGCGGGTGGCTGTCGCCCTTCCCGGCTAGCTGGACGTTCACGCACTATCTGCCCTCGCTGATTCTTATTCCGTTTGGGTTATGGGTGATTTGGGACGGCATCCGGTACGAAACGATTTTTGGCCGCATCATTCTTCCCGGCATTGGCACCGCCATCGCGGCCATCGGCGCTGTTCTCATCGTCTTCCCCGCGGTGAACGAGTTCATTCAAGGACCGTTCTGGCTGCTCTCGAAAATATTTGTTTTCCTATTCGTATACGTCTGGATGCGCGGCACGCTTCCGCGTTTTCGCTATGACCAACTCATGGCGTTCGGCTGGAAACTGCTGCTGCCGGTTTCGATCGCGAATGTCGTGATCACCGCGTTCGCCATCCTGAAGTGGGGCGCGCGATGACGCCGCAGCTCGCCATTTTTTTTGTGCTGGCGGCGCTTGCGGTGCTCGGCGCGCTTAGCCTTATCTTCCAGCGCCACCCGATTCATAGCGCGCTTTCGTTGATCGTTGTCATGATCGCCCTTGCGGGGCTTTACCTCCTGATGGGCGCGGAATTCGTCGCCGCCGTTCAGATCATCGTCTACGGCGGCGCCATCATGGTGCTTTTCGTCTTCGTTATCATGCTTTTGAACGCCGGGGTGGAAGAGCGCACCAATGTTTCGAAGCTCGCCGGCGTCGCAGGCATTCCGCTGGCGGTTGCGTTGCTCGGCTTTCTGGCCGCGGCTATCGCGCGTTCGAACGAAAGCGCGCAAGCGGGTGTGCAAACCGGCGCGCTGGCCAATACCAAAGAGATTTCAACCATGCTCTTTCGAGAATTTGTTTATCCTTTCGAGCTGACCTCGTTCCTCATTCTCGTGGCGATACTCGGAGCGATTGTTCTCGCGCAGCGGGAGAAAAGCTGAAGATGGTCCCGACGAGCTATTACCTGATTCTAAGCGCCGTTCTGTTTGGCCTCGGCGTCGTGGCGTTCGTATTCAAACGCAACGTCATCACGATTTTCATGTCCATCGAATTGATGCTCAACGCGGTCAATCTTGCGTTTGTCGCATTTAGCCAAGCCAGGCACCAGTCGGATGGCCAGGTATTCGTGCTGTTCGTGATCGTCGTGGCGGCGGCGGAAGCGGCTGTCGGGTTGGGAATTATTATTCTCACGGCGCGCAACCGGCAATCTCTGAACGTCGAGCGCGTGGACTTGCTCAAACTCTAATGCCCATACTCGATCATCTGTGGATCATTCCGCTGCTGCCGCTGCTCGGCTCGGCCGTCAACGGCCTGCTGGGCGGCAAGTGGCCGAACAAGATCGTCAATAGCGTCGCTCTTGGCGCGACTGGCCTGTCGTTCCTTGCTGCTGTCGAAGCCGTGCGCGAATTCACGCAACTGTCTCCTGCACAAATTCCCTGGGTGCAGAAGTATTTCACCTGGATTGCCGCGGGCAACTTCCGCGCAGGCTTCGACTTGCAGATCGATCAGCTCACCGTCGTCATGCTCATGGTCGTCACCGGCGTGGGCTTCCTCATCCACATCTACTCCACCGGCTACATGGCGCACGAAGGCGGATATTACCGCTTTTTTTCTTACCTCAATTTGTTCATGTTCTTCATGCTCATCCTGGTGTTGGCTGCAAATTACGCACTTCTCTTTGTGGGCTGGGAAGGCGTCGGGCTCTGCAGCTACCTGTTGATCGGCTTCTATTTCCTGAAGAAGTCGGCTTCCGACGCGGGCAAAAAAGCATTCATCGTCAATCGCATCGGCGACTTCGGATTCATGCTGGGAATGTTCCTGTTGTTTCGCACGTTCCATACTCTCGACTTCGCGACTTTATTTGCTGCCGCGTCTGACCCGTCCTGGGGACACGAAGCGTGGGGACATTTCGGCACGTTTACAATTGCCTGCCTGCTGCTGTTCATGGGCGCTACCGGAAAATCTGCACAGCTTCCTTTGTATGTCTGGCTGCCGGATGCGATGGAAGGTCCGACTCCCGTGAGCGCGTTAATTCACGCCGCTACCATGGTCACCGCAGGCGTCTACGTCGTGGCCCGCTCCCATACCCTGTTC
>JBGPLB010000242.1:0-6471 GCA_041486245.1 Candidatus Acidiferrum sp. | reverse complement strand
TGTACACCACACCCATACCGCCCCCACCAAGCTTCTCCACAATTCGATAGTGGGAAACGATTTTGCCAATCATTGGAAGGAAACCGCCATCGCGTGGTCATATTATTAGGTTGCAGCCGCAAGCAAGTCAACGCGAAGAAGCTATGGCGAGAGTGGCGAGTACGCCATGCTTATCGTGGAGCTCAGAATTCTGCACTTCAAGGAAGGCGGCTGGGACGGTGATGTGTATTGTGCGTTTCGCCGACGGCAGCGGGCGAGGAATAGTTAGTTCTTCTGTATTCCACTTTTGCGTTTCGAGACGTGGGGAGCACGCTAGAGCTGACAAGCCAGCGGCAACGCCGGTTTCACTTTGTACCGAAGGCGAGTCTTATATACTGCCGTGGCGTTTGATGCGCGGCGTGGCCATCCGGCGATTGGCATCCCTTTTTGGAGGACAAGTATATGGCAGTGCAGCTACCAACACCTGAGCAAGTGCGTGCGGCGGCGGGCGAGGCCGGTCTATCTCTCACGGAGAAGGACGTACAGTCGTACATCGGACTGATGAAGGCAAGCGTGGAAGCGTACAACCTGGTGGATGGGATGCCGGATTGCTTGCCTGCGGTGAAGTATCCACGGACACCGGGGAGGTTTCCTTCGGCCGAAGAAAACAAGCATAACGCGTGGTATGTGAAGACAACGATTAAGGGCGCAGATGCGGGGCCGCTGAAGGGGAAGAAAATCGCGATTAAGGACAACACGATGGTCGCGGGAGTGCCGATGATGAACGGCAACTCAATCCTGGAAGGATATGTTCCGGAGATCGACGCGACGGTTGTGACGCGGCTGCTCGACGCGGGCGGGGAGATCATCGGCAAGACACATTGCGAGTCGTACTGCCTTTCCGGCGGAAGCCACACAGGCGCGAAAGGTCCGGTACACAACCCGTACAAGATGGGCTACTCGGCGGGCGGATCATCATCGGGATCAGGAGTGGTGGTCGCGCTTGGCGAAGCAGACATGGCACTGGGCGGAGACCAGGGGGGATCCATCCGTATACCGTCGTGCTGGTGCGGAATTTACGGGATGAAGCCCACGCATGGATTAGTTCCGTACACAGGGATTATGCCGATCGAGATATTCGTTGATCACACGGGGCCGATGACCGCAACCGTGGCCGACAACGCGTTGATGCTGGAGGTGATCGCGGGGCCGGATGGATACGATCCGCGGCAATTCTCGCCGAAGGCGACGAAATACACGGAGGCGCTCGGCGCGGGCGTGAGGGGAATGAAGATCGCGTTGGTGAAAGAGGGATTTGGGAGGCCGGAGTCGGAGAAAGATGTGGACGAGAAGGTGCGGCAGGGCGCGGAGACGTTTCGAAAACTTGGCGCGACGGTGGAAGAAGTGTCTATCCCGATGCACTTGGCCGGGGCTGCCATCTGGACGCCGATCGGAGTGGAAGGCATTGCGCAGACGATGATGTTTGGGGATGGCTACGGACTATCGAGACAAGACCTGTACGTGACGAGCATGATGGACAAGCTGCACGGGTGGCAGCTGCGAGGGAATGAGCTGTCCGAGACGACCAAGATATGGACGACGTTTGGCGTGTACGTGCGGAAGTATCACGGCACGCACTACTACGGGAAAGCAATGAACGTGAGCCGGCGTTTGCGAGAGGCGTATGACGCGGTGCTGAGGCAGTACGACCTGTTGCTGATGCCAACGCTGCCGATGAAGCCACAGCCGATACCCCCACCAGATGCGACGCGAGAGGAGTACTTTCAGCGAGCGACCGAGATGATCGGCAATACGTGCCCGTTCGACGTCTCGCACCATCCGGCTATGAGCGTACCTTGCGGCATGATTGACGGCCTGCCGACGGCGCTGATGCTAGTCGGCAAGCACTGGGAGGAGGCGACGATCTACAAAGCTGCACACGCGTTCGAACAGTCAGCCGATTGGAAGAAAATGTAAGCCGCGGTTCGGGAGATGAGGCGCCGCCCTCGTGAGGGTCACTCGTAACGAAGAGCTTTCATCGGATCGAGGCGGCTGGCTCGCCAGGCGGGGATGTAACCGGCGGCGCAGGCGACGAACGCAAGCGAGATAGTGGCAAGAGCAAGCGTCGCGGGATCATGGGACGTCAGGCCAAAAAGCTGGCTCTTCACGAGCTTGGTGAGGGCTAAAGAGGCGGGCACGCCGGCGGCAACGCCGATGGCGATGAGCAAAAGCACTTCGCGCATGACCATCCAAATGACATTGCTCTGAGCAGCGCCGAGAGCCATGCGAATGCCGACTTCGCGGGTGCGCTGCGCGACGGTGTACGCCATCACGCCGTAGAGTCCAATGACGGCGAGAAGAGTGGCGAGAAAACCAAAGACGGCGGAGAGGCTGGCGATCATGCGCTCGGTGGAAAGAGAATTGTTGATTTGTACTTCGGTAGTGCGCATGGCGTAGACGGGAAGATTGGAATCCATGTCGCGGACCTTTGAGCGGATAGCGGTCATCAGTTGATTGGAATCGCCGATGGTGCGGACGTAAACGACCATGCCGCCGACGTACCGGTCCGCAAGATAAGGCACGAAAGCCTGCGCCGGGATTTCGTCGCGCAGGCTGGTGTACTTGACGTCTTTCACCACGCCGATGATTTCCATGTCGGTAGGCGTTCCAGGATCAGAACCGAAACCGGCGTGAAGCCCGATAGGATTGCGCCCGGGAAAGTATTTCTTCGCAAAAGTCTCGTTGATCATCACGGTGGTGGGTACCCAACCCCGATCCGGGGGCTCTTCGGGACGGTGCTTTATTTCGTGATTGTCTGTTGGGCGAAAGTCACGGCCAGCAACGATGGGAATGCCCATCGTGACGAAATAATTGGGACCAATCGAATTCATAAAAGGCTCGGGACTATCCTCTGGCTTGGCTGGGCTGAAGCCTTCGACGGTCATGCTGCTGTCCCATTCGTTGTCTTCAAGGATGCGCATGGAAGCCAGGCCCACGGATTGAACGCCGGGGATGGAGGCGAGGGACTCCGAAAGTTGAGGATAGAAGACTTTCATGCGCTCGACGCTGTAACCGCTGTACGAAGGGTCTATTTCGAAGCCGACGAGATTTTGAGCAGGAAAACCGGGGCCAAGATTGCGCAGGTTTCCGAGACTGCGAACAAAAAGTCCCGCACCAATCAAAAGCAAGAGAGACAGCGTGACCTGAGCGATGACCAGAGTTTTGCGCAGAGCGCTGTGGCCGCCGCCAACGACGGCGGCAGCTTCATCCTTTAGTGTGACGGCGACGTTGGGTTTTGTAGTCTGAAGAGCAGGCATGAGGCCGAAGAAAACACCTGTGGCGACCGTGACGGCGAGTGTGAATAGGAGTATGCGCAGGTCGGGCGAGGTGGAGATGCGCAAGCCGCCCGAATCCGACGGCAGATACGCGGCCAGAAGAGCCTTGTCCGCCCAATAAGCGAGGGCGAGTCCGGCGAGAGCTCCCATGGTCGCAAGAGAAAGACTCTCGATTAAGAGCTGCGAGACGATACGACCGCGAGTGGCGCCCATCGCCAAGCGAATGGCCATTTCTTTCTTTCTGGCTGCTCCGCGGACCAGGAGGAGATTTGCGAGATTGGCGCAGGCGATGAGAAGCACCAGACCTGTGGTAGCCATGAGAACCCAGAGCGGCGTGGAAAGGGTCTGCCGCGTATAGGACCTCCCCTGCGATCCGGGCAAAATCTGGATCCAACATTTTAGAAATTGCTCGCGGTCATAGGGCGATGAGTGAGCGAAGGCTTTCTCCTTTACCTCCATCTCGAGCATCGAATGCATGAGGGGCTGGAGCGACGCCTGGGCTTTCTCGCGCGCGATGCCGGGCTTCAAGCGGCCGAATGCATTGACCCAGCGGTTGCGGCGCTCTTTCAGCATGTCCTCGGGAATCCCGACGATGATCTCTTTCTGCATCATGATGGGGACAAAAAGTTTCGGAGAACGGCCGAGCTCGACGCCATCGAAGCCTGGTTGCAGGACGCCGACGACGGTCATGTTGTTGTTGTTGAGAGTCAGAGTCTTGCCGATGATTGCGGGGTCGCTGGAGAAGCGAGTCTTCCAATAGTCGTAGTTCAGGACGATGTAGGGATACGCGTCGGGAACGCGGTCGTCCTCGACGGTGAATACGCGGCCCAAATAAGGGTTGAGGCCAAGAGTGGAGAAGTAGGTACCGGAAACCATTTCCAAATTAACGCGTTCGGCTTGTCCGCCAAAAGAAAGACTGGCCGAAAAAGGAAAGCGGCAAAACATGTCGGAGAACACTTCGTTTTGAGCCCGAAAATCCCGGAACATGGGGTGAGAGATGGCATTGCCGCCCCAATTGCTGCCGTAATGGCGGCCACGCATGGTGAGGAGGACGAGTTCCTGCGGGTTCTTGACGGGCAGGAGGCGCAGGAGGACTTGATCGAGAAGAGTGAAAATAGCGGTATTTGCGCCGATGCCGAGGGCGAGGGTCAAGATGGCGATCACCGTGAAACCGGGGGTGCGGGCAAGGGTGCGGAGGGCGTACTTAAAATCGCGAAACGCGGTGTCGAGCGAGGCGATGGTGTTCATTTCGCAGACCTTATCCTTTGGATGAGTTTCGCTGGCAACCATGAATACGCATGCGGCAGAGAATTGTTCCCTTCGTATTGAGGTCTTGAACGGCTGGGTAGCCAGCTCAATTTAGCTAAAGATTGAGACGATACTGGGGTGAAAACGTCTTGTCCAAGAGGGACGAAGAAGCGGCTAGGCGTGTGCCTGCCTAGCGAGCGAACCGGAGGGAAAGGCAATCCACCCACTGGTACGAAGCCCCGGAATCATATAGAAAGTAAAGCATCAGAGACATGGTGGAACGACGCTGGATTCGGTGGCTGCTGGCCTTGCTGGGCTGGACATTCGTAGCGTTGTTTTTCGCGAGCCAGACTTACCTCAATTACAGGAGTTCGGGAGGAAGGGCACCCGTCGGGCTCATCCTAAAGATGAATCTGATGGAGTGGTACCTGTGGGGAGTTCTGGCACTGGGGATTGTGTGGCTGGCGAGAAGAGTTCCGCTGGAGCGATCGCATTGGGCGCGAAGCGTGGTCGTTCATCTTGGCGCCAGCGTGGGGTTTGCATTCGTGGAGTGGTGGGCGAACAATTTTCTGCGGCATCACGTTTTGGGATTTTCTCAGAGCGTCAGGCTGGTCTATGTGTTTCATCAAAATCTGGCGACCTATTGGATCATAGTCGCTGCGACGCACGGTTATCTCTACTATTCGCGATATCGAGAGGGAGAGGTACGCACGGCGCAGCTCTCCGCCCAACTGGCGCAAGCGCAATTGCAAGCATTGCGCATGCAACTTCACCCTCATTTTCTGTTCAACACGCTGAACGCCATCTCAACTCTGGTTCATAAGGACCCAGAAATAGCAGACCGGATGATCGCACGGCTGAGCGACTTGTTGCGGCTCACGCTCGAGAATATCGGCATTCAAGAGGTGCGGCTGGCGAAAGAACTGGAATTCCTGGAACGTTATCTGGACATCGAGCGAATGCGTTTTGCGGACCGGCTCGAAGTTCGAATGCAAATCGCGCCGGAAACGCTCGATGCGCGCTTGCCGTACTTGATTCTGCAACCGCTGGTCGAAAACGCGATTCGGCACGGAATCGCCATACGCTCCGCGCCTGGACGCATCGAGGTCAGTGCAGAACGCAAGGATGGCATGCTCGTTCTGACGGTGAAAGATGATGGTCCGGGGATTGCCGAAACGAATCCCAAAAAGGGTGTGGGCATTTCGAGCACCCGGGCGAGGCTGGAACGGCTCTACGGCGCGGCACACCGCTTTGTACTACAAAATGGCGCGCAAGGCGGATTGATTGTCACGCTTGCTTTGCCGTTTCAGTTCATGGTTGAGAACGTGGCAGCGAAAAACGAGGCGCGGGACTCCAGGTGAAGATCCGGACACTGATCGTCGATGACGAGCCGCTGGGCCGCGAGCGGATAAGCACTCTGCTCGCTGGTGACCTCGAAATCGAGGTGATTGGAGAATGCGCCGACGGACAGCAAGCCATCGCGGCCATCGAAGAGCGCAAACCTGATTTGGTTTTTCTCGACGTGCAAATGCCGGAAGTGGACGGGTTCGGCGTGGTTGACGCGATGTGCAGCGAGCGAATACCGGTGATCATCTTCGTGACAGCCTACGATCGTTACGCCGTGAAGGCATTCGAAGTGCATGCGCTCGACTATCTGCTCAAGTCATTCGACCGGGAGCGCTTCGCGGCCGCGCTCAGACGAGCCAAAGAGGAGATCGGGCGTTTGCGCGAGGGCGGACTGAACGAGCGGCTGGCCGGATTGATCGAAGACTTGCAAACGAAAAAGGACCGGTTAACGCGGCTGGTGATCAAATCGGCGGGACGAATTGTGTTTCTGCGGGTCGAAGAGATTGACTGGATCGAAGCGGCTGATAACTATGTCCGCGTTCACGCCGGGCGGGAAGCTCAT
>JBGPLB010000241.1:0-6482 GCA_041486245.1 Candidatus Acidiferrum sp. | reverse complement strand
CTGCACGATCTCCCTGCCTTTAGCTACTCCGCCTCCGGCTAGCCAGACGTGACAGCTTCCCAGGGTAGGGTGGCCGGCAAAAGGCACTTCCCGCTGTCGTGTAAAGATACGAACACGATAGTCAGCATCAGGCGACTTCGGTTCTAAAAGAAAGGTTGTTTCGCTAAGATTCGTCCAGCTTGCAAAAGCCGCCATTTGCTCATTGCTTAGTGCGTCGGCACCAACGACTACAGCTAGAGGATTGCCAAGCAAAGGTTTGGACGAGAATACGTCAACCTGCTGAAAGGCGAACACAGTCGAGTTTTTTGGCGGCCATTGCTTTTTGTTTTGCCCGGTCTGGAACGGATGAATAGCAGTTGCGACTGTACTAGCTGTGGCGAAATTAAGGAACTTGCGTCGATCTACCAACATGCGAGCCTCCAATGGTTCGCTATTTTGACCCTTCCAGTGCACTCGCTCGCAGTCGCATCCACTTAGACCGGGATGACCAGATGACTCGTCGCACTCAAATCAGTCCTGAGAAACACGCATCTCTTCACTTTACTCTCGGCTTGTCGGCAACACGGAAGTTATCCTGCAACCGCGTTCGAGAAGTAATCGAAGCGAACCGTCGCGGCACTTGGAGGGTGAACGCGTTAATCGGAAAGTCAGCCGCTACTGAAAAAACCGGGTTGAAAATTCGGCGCTCTGGCACCCATCATAAAACGAACGCGGCGGCACGCTCGTTCAATGATTCGTCTCGTCGCCGCGCCTACGGAAGCAGGACGATTTTGCCGGCGGCGCCCGGCTCAAGGATTTCTTTGTGGGCGCGGGCGGCTTCGGCGAGCGGCAACTCTTTGCCCACGACGGGGCGAAGCGTGCCATTTTCGAGGCCAGCGATAATCCCAGCGTGAATTGCAGTTTCCTCGGCTTCCGTGACGGCCCACAGCGTGAAAGCGCGAATCGAAGCCCGGCGTCCCATGAGTTCGCGCGGGTTGATGGTGATCTCGCCGCGGTTGCCGATAACTATGACGCGGCCATTGGTAGCGAGGAGCTTCGTATCGTTGGCGAGATTCACGTTGGCCAGCATTTCGAGAATGACGTCCACACCTCGGCCGCCGGTGGCTTTCATGATTTCCTCTACATAGCCCGCCTTGCTGTGATTGAAAACCTGATGAGCGCCTTCGTGCGTGGCGAGGTCGAGGCCCTTTTGGCTGCTTGCGGTGCCGAAAACGCGCAGCCCCATGGCGCGAGCAAACTGGACGCCGGCAAGGCCAACCCCGCCGCTGGCGCCGTGGATTAATACAGTCTCCGAAGCGCGGGCCTGTGCAGAATGATATAGAGCATGGTAAGCGGTCCCGTAGGGGACCCAGACGCCCGCGCCTTGGCTGAAGGTAGCTTTAGCGGGGAGCGGATGGACCTGACCTTCCAGAGCGATGGCATATTCTGCGTAAGCCCCGGTGACGGTTTTTGCTACGTAAACACGGTCGCCGGGCTTCACCTTGGTGATGCCGGGCCCGACAGCTTCGACGACGCCGGCGCCGTCCGATCCGGGCGTGTATGGCAAGGGAGGCTTGACCGCATAAGTGCCATTGCGCATGTAAGTGTCGTACGGATTGACGCCGACGCCGTGAATGCGCACGAGGACTTGTCCGGCGGCGGGCTTGGGGGTGGGGATTTCTTCAAGCTTCAGGACCTCTGGTCCGCCGAATTCGTGGACTTGAATTGCTTTCATTTTAGTGACTCCTACCTTTGCGATGATTCCACAAAACTTTCGTTAGAAATGGTCGTCGGAATGGACGTGAGACGCTTCTTTTTCTTTTTCGAGCAAGCCAGCGGTTTGGCCCCAGCCAGTCGTCTGCCAATTGTCCTTTCCCTTGGTTTGCGGAATCCAGGGAGGCAGCGACTGATTCAGATAGGCCGCGAGCGCGTGAATGTACGGCTCGTACATGCGGCGGAGTTCGTGGAGGCGGCGGTCAGCGTCCTCGCCGTCGAGCAGCTTCATGCCGTGCTGAGCCAAAATGTCACGAATGCGTCGTAATTCTTCCGCGGGGAGCCGGTCGTGAGGCAACTGAGCAGGTGCCGTGCCGAACACTTGGGATAGATCGACCACAGCGTGGCGAGCGATCGCAAACGTAAGCTCGGCTTGCTTCTCGCACGCGCCTTCGATGCCAACCATAACCAGCGCGCAAGTATCGAGGATGGCCGTAAGCGAGGCAATCCAGGATTGATTGTCGTGCTGCGAACGGAAGTACGCCAGGACGGGATAGGAGAGGTGGCTTTCCATTAACTCGGCGGACCAAAGTTCCCAATCCTTGAGCAGTTCGCCCAAGGCGTCTTGCCCTTGAGGATAGCTATGGCGACGGAGCAGTTCTCCAGCAGTAGGCGGTGTGCCCGCCCGGGAATCGAGCAGGGAAATGTCCACTTCGCGTTTTGAAAACGAGCCGTAGATGAATGGAAGATAGCCAATCACCGCGGCGAGAAAGCCAAATCCGAATCCGGCTTCGGTTACAACCAGAGCGCGAGATAGTCCGGAGTGGGGCACCACGTCTCCGAGGCCAAGGGTAAAAAATGTCGTGCCGCTGAGATAGATGTCGGTCTCAAAACTTGGCTGGCCGCCGGTGATGACCACGGCCGAGCCAGCTCCATATTGCATGAGGCCAAAACCCAACACTAAGCCGACCGCCCACACACCAACAAGAACCAGGAGTGAAAGAGGGCCATAGAAGCCCAGGAGGGCTTCCCGTTTTTTCCGGGACGGTACGAGACACATAAGAAACTTCCAGACGTGCCAAGTAGATTTATAAAAGAGCCGCGCGAGGCGAAACTTGCGCGTGACTCGCCTGGGCAGAATGATGGCTTCGAACGCGTCCCACAAAACGATCAGAAAGATCGCGGCACCAGCGATGAAGGCGCCCGGAGCTGGAATCATGTGCGGCATTGTACTCGTTTAGGCGGGCTGACGATAAGCGCCGGCACGATCAGGAGTTGAGACGTGCGGTGACGCTGATCTCTGCCTTGAACAGCTTGGAAACGGGGCAGCCCGTCTCGGCGGCTTTGACCGCGGCGTCAAACTTCGCTTTATCCGCGCCGGGAATAGTGGCCACGAGGTCGAGATGACTCTTGGTGATGGCGAATCCGTCGCCGACTTTGTCGAGCGAGATAGTCGCGGTTGTCTCCAGCTTTTGCGCGGTCATTCCAGCACCGCCGAGTTGCGCGGAAAGAGCCATGGTGAAACATCCCGCATGGGCCGCAGCCAAAAGTTCTTCGGGATTGGTGCCGACGCCGTTTTCAAAGCGTGTGCTGAAGGAATATTGCGTTTGTTTGAGGACCCCGCTGTCGGTCGAGATCGAGCCTTTGCCGTCTTTCAGGCCGCCTTGCCAGACTGCCGATGCTTTGCGTTGCATGGTGCCGCTCCTTTTGCGCTGTTTGCAGAGTTTGTTCGATTCGAATCCAGAGAATTCGATTCGTCGACGATAGAGAAGGGTATATTGGCGGGACGATGCTGTCGAGTGAGGTAAGCGAAACTTGCTGAGGGTGAATCTGGAACAGGTCGCACATCGTCCGTGGCCGCTGCCCGCAGGTGGTTGGGTCATGGCCCAGAGCTGGCACGATTTGCTGTTTGCGCATTGGCGCGTGGAGGAGCCGGCACTGCGACGTCATATCCCTGCGGGATTGCAGATAGATACTTTTGAAGGACAGGCATGGCTGGGAGTTGTGCCGTTCTGGATGTCCGGAGTAAAGCTGCGCGGGACGCCCGCGGTTCCTTGGCTTTCCGCTTTTCCTGAACTGAATGTTCGAACTTATGTCGTGGCGGATGGAAAACCGGGCGTGTGGTTTTTCAGCTTGGATGCTGCGAACCCAATAGCTGTGGCAATTGCCCGCGCGTGGTTTCACTTGCCCTATTTTCGCGCCCGCATGTCCTGCGAAGAACGAAATGGATGGATCGAATACAAATGCGGACGTTCGCACCGTGGTGCGCCTTGTGGAGTGTTGAGCGGACGGTACCGACCAATTGGCGAAGTATTTTCGGCGGGCTCAGGGTCGCTCGAGCATTTTTTGACGGAGCGCTATTGCTTGTACGCGGCGGATCACCGAGGCCGGCTGACCCGAGGAGAGATTCATCACGCGCCCTGGCCATTGCAAACTGCGGAAGCAGAGCTCGTTAGCAATACCATGCCGGAGGCTGCGGGGATTTATCTGCCGCCGGCGAAACCGCTACTTCATTTTGCGAAGCGGCAGGACGTGGTGGTGTGGCAGCCGCAACGGCTGGAGAACTGATTCGCCCCGGTGGTCCTACCACTTGTGAAAAACAAAAAACACGGCCAGAGCAATGCAACCGAAACCCGCCGCATAGTTCCACTTTATTTTCTCGCCGAGATAGAGGACCGAGAAAGCGGAGAATACCGAGAGCGTGATGACCTCTTGAATGGTTTTCAGTTGCGCGGCGCTGAATTCATAGGACCCGATGCGGTTCGCCGGGACCTGAAAGCAATATTCGAAGAAGGCAATTCCCCAGCTCACCAGAATCACTTTCCAAAGAGCGGAAGTTCGGTACTTGAGATGGCCGTACCAGGCAAAGGTCATAAAGACATTCGAAATGGTAAGCAGGAAGATAGTTCTCATGTTTTTCGGGTTCCCTCTTTGTGGGCGAAAGTGTTCTTGGTGAGACGTGGCCGTTTCGAGCCGTAGGTACAAGCCGGCTGACCAACTCCACCAATGGTGCGACATCCCAGCGCGAGTGCAGGTGAACGTTCCAGCGAGCAAGCCAGCCAGGAGAGATCGGCTTTTTCCAGTTTAAAATCATTTCGTAATCCATAATGGCGGATTCTGCACACTTGGACCATGCAGAATTCGTCGGACCGTGGAAAGTTCGCTAAAGTCAACGGAGCAGGATAGTTTAGCTTCCCTTTTTTCGGTTGTCGCATCAGGTTGGGTGATGTGTGGAGGTTCTTGTGGGGCGGATATCAAGATTTGTTAGTCCGATAAGCCTAACGCTGGCGATTACGTTGCCGTTCGCAGCGGTTGCTCAGGACTCTACCGTCTTGGTGGTCACAGGCTCGAGCATGCCGGAACCGCTTTACTTGCAGTGGAACGACGAGTATCACAGGCAACAGCCGGCCGTGAAGCTGCGTTACTTGCCCGAAGGCAGCGGCGCGGGCGCCAGCCGGGTCTTGACGGGAGCGGGAGATTTTGCCGGAGGCGACGCCCCGATTCCCGAGAAAGAATTAAAAGGGGCCACAAACAAGGTGGTCGAACTCCCCACGGTCTTGATCGGGATTGTGGTGATCTACAATTTGCCGAGGACGACAGGCGAGCTCCACCTTTCGGGCCCGGTACTGGCAAACATCTATCTTGGGAAAATCACCGCCTGGAACGATCCGGCACTGATCAAGCTGAATCCGGAGACAAGACTTCCTGCCCTTCCGATTCAAGTCGTGCACCGGACAGCAGGAAAAGGTTCGAGCTATATTCTTACTGATTTTTTGTCGAAAGCCAGCCCGGAATTTCTTGCGCACGTTGGACGCAGCGAATCGCCGAATTGGCCCGTCGGAGCCAACGCCGGCAGAACCCAGGACATGGTCGACAAGGTGGAGGCTGCTTCAGGCGCCATCGGCTACACGGAATTGAATATTGCGGAGAAGGCCTCGTTGCGCATGGCCAGTATCCGAAACGAACATGGTGAGTTCGTGAGACCGTCCGCGCGATCAATTGCGGCCGCGGCCAAAGCCCTCACAAGCAAGGCAGGTGACGACTTCCGGCTATCGCTGACAAATGGTCCTGGAAAAGACAGCTATCCCATCAGCAGCTTTACCTGGTTTTACGTTCCGGCGGTGGCGCAGGATTCGCAGCGTGGCCGTGCCGTCGCGGCATACCTTAAATGGGTGTACACCAGCGGCCAAAAGATGGCGCAGGAAGCGGGTTACCCCCCTCTGCCCGATGAACTCCTCGCCAAAGTGCTGGCCAAAGCCGCGACGATTCACTGAGTGCCTGCCAGAAGTTCTAAACGTTCAATGTAAGAGAAACCAAGTCGGGCCGCGGCGTTGGAGGAAGAGGCGGCATCTTGGAGCGGTCAACGGGACGATAGAGCGTATCGCGCTCCAGTGGAGTGCGGCCTGCGGCGCGGATGAGACGCTCGAGTTCCGCTCGCGGAGTGAACTCCGAAGTCCTCGCCCCAGCGTCGTGGTAAATTTTTTCTTCCACAACCGTGCCGTCCAGGTCGTTGGCGCCGAAACGCAGCGCAATCTGCGCGATGCTCGGCGATAGCATGATCCAATAAGCCTTGATGTGGTCGAAATTATCGAGCAGCAGGCGCGCCACCGCGATGTTGCGAAGGTCGGCGTAGCCGCTCGGTTTCGGAATGTGCGAGAGCGCCGTGTTTTCCGGGTGAAACGCCAGCGGAATAAACGCCACGAATCCATGCGTTTCATCCTGGAGCTCGCGCAGCTTGATGAGATGGTCGACGCGCTCTTCCTCGGTTTCCACGTGGCCATAGAGCATGG
>JBGPLB010000240.1:0-6545 GCA_041486245.1 Candidatus Acidiferrum sp. | reverse complement strand
TTCCGCGGCTTTGCCGAGACCCACGATTCCGGCGACGTTTTCCGTGCCAGGGCGGAATCCGCGCTGGTGGTGGCCGCCATAGAGAAGCTGGCGCAGGCGAGTTCCGGCGCGAACGTACAAAGCGCCGACGCCTTTGGGTGCGTAGAGTTTGTGGCCGGAGAGAGAAAGTAGATCTACGTTTAGCGCGTTGACGTCGATGGGAATTTTTCCGGCGGACTGGACGGCATCCGTGTGGAAATAAACTTTGTGCTCCTTGGCGATGCGGCCGATTTCTTCGAGCGGCTGAACGGTGCCGAGCTCATTGTTGGCGTGCATGACTGTGATAACCGTCGTAGTAGGAAGAACGGGCGCTTCGGGCAAATTGGGATCGCCTCGTCCGCTCTGAATTGCCTTCCGGACAGATTCGGGATCGATAAGCCCATCTCGATCGACAGACAGGTATGTTACCTGCACGCCGAGCATTTCCAGTTCCTGGCAAGTATGGAGGACTGCCTCATGCTCGATGACTGTCGTGATGATGTGCCTGGTGTGCGAGATGAGGCAACGGATTTCGCCGGCCTGTGCAGAATTTGGCGGATAGTTGATTGGTCTAGTGATGAGCGCGTTGACCGCCCCGAAGATGGCGTGGTTGTCGGATTCGGTGCCGCCGCTGGTGAAGACAATTTCCTGGGGGCGAGCACCGATGAGTGCGGCAACTTGTTCGCGGGCGGTTTCGACGGCGGCGCGGGCACGCTGGCCGGGAGTGTGGATCGAGGAGGCGTTGGCAAACTCGGCGGAGAAATAGGGAAGCATGGCGTCGAGGACTAGCGGCTCGACGGGCGTCGTGGCGTTGTAGTCGAGGTAGACGCGGTTCATTGGGCAGCTCTCAGAATACTACGAGAGAGCGGAAGATGTATGACGGAGGAGGCGGCGCGCTCGGAGATACGCCGGGCCCCCTCCCCCGTTTTTTCGTAAGTGCGGATTCTAAAGGGCTTTAAGTGCTGTGTTTTGGAAGTGCGGATTGTAAAAGAGTTAACGATGGGCGGTTGGACAAAGGGAGAGAGGATACTGGTGCGAGGGGGTACACCCCCGGTGATTTGCAAAAAAGTGCGGAAGTCATTGATTGTAGAAGAGTTGGTGAAATACTCTTTCTTAAAGAGTGCGCAAGAATATGAAAGTAATGGGTTTATGATTTCGCTGTTTTTGCGAAAGACTGAAAGAGTGAAGCAGGAAGGAGAGCTGACCGAACAAACGGTGAGTACACGGAAGGAATAGGAACGGGGCGAGCAGAAGGGGGGCGGGCTGGTCAGCGAGAAAAACATAGGCAATGGTAGCAGGGTGTTGACTGATTGTCAATAACACTTTGAGGTTACTGACTGCTTATTCGAATGGAGAGCGCTGGTTCGAACGAGTGTGAGGGAAGTCGAGAGAATGGAAGCAGTTGGCGGGAGTTGATTGGGTTGATACGGCTGTGGAAAAGTGTGGAAAACGCGAAAAGCCAGCCTCAAAAACCGGGAATGGGATGGCCAGGGAGTGGGGCAGTTTCCGGTTACGCGTGCCAGCTCAACTGGTCGACGCAACACCTCCTAATCATCAGTTGATCAGACGAGCCTTCCCCATAGATAACCGATCTGCTGGGCCCCACTCAATCAAACCCTGGCCAGGGTAGTGTTCCGGCTAATCTAACCGTAGCGAGCGATTTGGCCTTTGTTTTCAATGCAAGTCGGGTTCGACTTAAGTGTTGCGTCGACCCATTGAGATCACCCGACGCAATATAAAAGGGCGCCCCTTTTGGAGTAGGGTTTTGAGTGTTCGGCTCGAACCCCTCCAGAAAGGAGCACCCTGTATATGGATAGCGTGAAGTATATCGGCATGGATGTTCACAAGGAAAGCATTTCGATTGCGGTGAGGAATGGTGCAGGAAAGATCGTGATGGAATGTGTCATCGAGACGAAAGCGAGCATGATTCTGCAGTTTATCGACGGGCTGCGCGGAGACGTGCACGTCACGTTTGAGGAAGGAACCTGGGCTGCCTGGTTGTACGACCTCCTGAAGCCCCATGTCAGGAAAGTGCTGGTCTGCGATCCGCGTCGGAATGCCTTGTTGCAGGAAGGCAACCAGAATGACCGCGTGGACGTCCGGAAGCTGGCCGAACTGCTGCACAACAACCAACTGCGCTCGGTCTATCACGGAGACCACGGCCTGCGCACCTTGAAGGAACTGGTGCGCAGTTATCTGACCATCACCCAAGATCTCAGCCGGGTTATGACTCGAGTGAAGGCCATCTATCGCAGTTGGGCCATCCCTTGTATCGGCAAGCAAGTCTATTCTCCGCGCCATCGTGCCGAGTGGCTCGCGAAAATCAACGAACCGGGAGTGCGCCGGCGAGCGGAGTTTTACTACCAGCAGCTCGATGCGCTGCGATGCCTGCGCCAGGAGGTGCGGCGGGATCTGCTGGCGGAGAGCAAGAAGCACCAGGCCTGGAAACGGCTCTGCGGGATCCCCTCGATCGGTCCGATCCGGGCAGCCGTGCTGCTAGGAATTCTACAGACCCCGGACCGGTTCCGCACCAAACGGCCGCTGTGGACGTACAGCGGTCTTGGCATCGAGACGAGCAGCAGCGCTGATCACCATGTTGTGAAAGGACAGCTCGAACGAAAGAAGAAGGTCGAGATTCGTGGGCTAAACAGAAATTACAATCACGATCTGAAAAATCTTTTCAAAGGGGCGGCGATCGTCGCCGCGACCAAGCCCGGTCCCTTCGCAGAGTTCTATGCGCAATTGTTGGCTAAGGGCATGCGGCAGGAAATGGCGCGGCTGACCCTGGCCAGGAAGATTGCCACCATCGTTCTGATCGTGTGGAAGAGAGGAGTGAGCTTCGACGCCCAACATCTGAAACCACAAACAGCTTGAGTGTTTCTGAGCGCTTCCGCTCCCATCCCGGGGATTTTCTCTGGCGGTGGCCGTCAAGTTCTCGAGACACTCTGGTTCGAGAGAGAGTCTCAGCTGGTAAGTTAGGCGCTGCGTGCCTCGGGCGCCAAGTCTCACACGCGACCCTAGGCCCTCTCGGATAACCAGAAAAAGCTATGGGCCACGAGTCCCGGATAGAACTATGGTCGCCAAATTTGACCGCCGTTCTGCTTTGCTGGTTTCGGAACTGACAGGCTTCGTTGCGAACAAGCGATGAAAACCGCTGGTAGGGAAAACCCAAACCGCGGGGGCAGATTGCCCCGCAACCGAGCACATGGCGCGGTAGGTCAGAACAAAACTCGCTCGATCAAATGGGCTGCGAAGCAAGAAAACTTCCAGCCGAAGGAGACGTGTTTTTTCTTGACTTCTACCTTTATAGAACCTACGGGAAGTTATCTTGAAACGGCTCCTGCCCGTGAGGATTTGCGTGAGGGGACGCGAACCCCAGACCCCTACCGCGTGAACCCACTACGAATAGAAAGAGCAGCAACTTACACGAACTAGAAGAGACGTTTTTGAAGACGGTTTTACCCGCAACATAGGCAAGAATCACCGGTAGGAAAGGCAGCGCTACAGGAGTCAACGCTACAAAAATAGCCCCAACTGCTGAAGTCGCGTTGCCGTTGTGCCAGTTTTGGCACAGCTGAAGCCGTGCCCGGACCAGAAACATGCCAAGTTGGGCGAAACTTCTGGGCCGGTTGTGCGTAGATGTTGGTTGAGGGGGTGCGTATGAAAACATTACTGAGCGTAGTGCTGTTGGGCCTTGCGGTGCCGGCTGGGGTGATGTTCGCCCAGGACAGGGGGGCGCAGGAGAAACCGATGGCGAGCCCGCAGAACCCGCTGAGCACGTGGAACAAATTCGCCTACGCCCGGGTGAAGGACGTGCTGCTGAAGTCGGCGGAGAAGATGCCGGGGGGAAATTACAGTTTCAAGCCTGTGGACACGGTGCGCAGCTACGGACAGATCGTGGGACACGTGGCCGATGCGCAGTACGCGTTCTGCTCAATCGCACTGGGGGAGAAAAATCCGGCGCTGGACATCGAGCACGCGAAAACATCCAAGGCGGATCTGATTGCCGCGCTGAATACGTCGTTCGCGTACTGCGATAGGGCGTATGACGGGATGACCGATGCCACGGCGGTGCAAACGGTCAAGCTGTTTGGGAAT
Organism: Candidatus Acidiferrum sp.; assembly: GCA_041486245.1. Taxonomy (GTDB): domain Bacteria; phylum Acidobacteriota; class Terriglobia; order Acidiferrales; family UBA7541; genus Acidiferrum. The sequence continues at coordinate 2,429 of JBGPLB010000240.1, read as the reverse complement.
GATGCGCCGCGGCTGAGCGCGCTGACGGTCAACAACATGCATGACTTAGAGCACTACGGAAACCTGGTCACGTATATGCGGTTGAAGAACATTGTGCCGCCCAGCAGCGAGCAGCAGGTTCCGGCGCAGCCAGCCAAGAAGTAACTGGTGACTTCGATGCAAGCATCAAGTGGAACCGGAACTGAGAAGCGGGAGCGATGGAACACCGTAGAAGAGTTATGCGACCGCTACCTGGGCGGGCGCCCGTCTGAAGCCGCACTTCAAGTGCTCAGGAACGCAGAACAGCAACGGCCGGAAGTGCGCGATTTCGTGGAGCGCGCGTTTCGGCTCATGGCCCTCTCGAAGTTCGATCCGCGCGATTTTGCACCCTTCGTGGCACGCTTCTTCACAGTGATAGCGCCGGGCATTTTGCCTGGGGCCTGGGGAGGAATCGTGCCGCCCTTCACGCTCCCGGGGCGGCATAGGAAAATCGATGCCTATTTGCGCTCGAATGAATGGGCGAACTTCGAGCCAGGGACGGTCTTGTTGGATGTGGGATGCGGGTTTCCTCCTCAGACTTCCATTGAAGCGGCGGAGGCGTTTCCAGAATGGCGAATCGTTGGCGTGGACCCGACTTTTGAACAATATCTCCTGTACGACGAACGCGAGAACTATGCATGTCTCGACCAGACGGGAAGAGTGCGGTATTTTCAAGCCGGCCGCCCAGAAGAGTTTCTCCGCCTGTACTCTGATCGGGAGGCTACGATTCAGCATTTTTCGCAGGCGTTCGCGCAACTGCTCCCCAGTCTTCCCACCGATGAGGGAACACTATCCACTGCGGAACACGACGGCAGGCGTCTGGTCCGCCATCCTATGAGTGCCTACGAGCGATCCAACCTCACATTCGTTCAGGGGGGATTTGGATCAAGCGGCTTGCCGGAAGCGGGAGTCGTGCGGAGTTTCAACGTGCTGATCTACTACAACGCGGATTTTCGCCGTGAGGCGGAAGAATGGGTGGCGCATGTTCTGCGCCCGGGAGGACTGTTCATTTGCGGCCGGGACGACTCGGAATCCCTAAATGCTCACTATTCGGTGTACCGCAGCGAGGGCGGCCGGCTAGTGGAGAAGGAATTTGCGTTCGGCGTAGAAACAGTCCGTCATTCGGTCTGGTTTGCCCTGCACGATGGCGAGCGGGAAACCTGGCGGCTTGCGGAACTGTTGGGAATCTTGCGGTCCGATCAGGAGTTTCTGCGCGATTACGACGCCCGGTTGGACGCTCTGTTGGCAGAAAACAGGATGGCCGTTCGCGACGAGAACGGACATCTCGCCGAGCCGCCCGAGCCCATCGACGTGGCGCGGGCGCTTCCGGTTTACCATGGGATCGTGCATGCGATCGAGGCGGAGTTCGCCGGTCGGGCTGTATCGGTGCTTCAGCGAGCGGGCCTGCATGCATGGCGAAATCCAGTGGGACACATCGCCGTCGGCGCCTGACAGGCGTGAACCGGTCTGGACGCCGCTGGGTTGCCCGGTAACGCCGGTTGTACGGGTTGAGCACATGGTCCCGCCGATTTCATTCCACATGCCGATACCGGACAACTAATCAGGCGCTAAGAACGGCTGAACTTGGTTCCGTGAGCAATATGTGTGGTCGTGCGATTCTTCGCACTCCGGATGACGCGACCTACTACGGAATCTTCACCTTCGAGAAGTCTCTGAGCTTCCGTGAACGCCGGGAGGGAACGGTTCAGCACGTTACGGTATCGACCTCGACACGGAGACGGGCCGGATCATCGGTTTATCTCAGTCCGCATCCGTTCGTAGCGCAGCCCGACCGATCCATTCGAGTATGACTTCCATTCTGTCAGCCTGAAGTCGCGTTGCGGGAACTTGCCCGGGAAGCCGGGGATGCCATCGCCTAACAGAATGGGACCTACGCCGATGAAGAGTTCATCTATCAAATCCTCTTGCAGAAAACTGCGGCACAATTCGCCCCCACCGCCCAGGTAGATGTCTTTCCCTGGGCGGCTTTTTAGCTTTTTCACGAAGGCTGTCAGGGATCCGGTGACCACTTCGAATCCGTCGCGTTTGCCCGGCTTCCAATGTCGCGAGAATACGTAGTTGGAGATGCCCGGCATCTCGCCACTCTTGCGTATTTCCGCCGTGGCAGCCGCTGTCTTGCGGCCCATGATGGTGGTGTCGATCTTGGCGAAGAAGTCCGCCATCAGCGCTTCGCCTTCTTTGTCCAAGACCAGAAAATCCATGGCCCCATTCCGCCGCGCAATATAGCCGTCAAGGCTGATTCCGAATCCCAGGATGACTTTCGCGACATGTCGCAACTGTAAAAGGACGATTACTTACCGTCAATAGAAAACGAACAGGATTAGGAGTCACGAAATCGTACCTCTTGAACCATACTCGACGCTCAATGTGGGAAAGGCATGGCAATGCGT
>JBGPLB010000239.1:0-6622 GCA_041486245.1 Candidatus Acidiferrum sp. | reverse complement strand
TTGGCCGAGAGGAACAAATTCGTATCGTTCGTGATACGGAGTGTGGTGAATCCAGGCTTGCAAGCGGCGCTGCATGTGTACGGCGGTGGTCGGCGGGTCGATCCACCGGGCAGCCACGAGGATCAGCACAGCAACCGACCAAAGAAGCGCCACTCCGATGAGAAACCACTTAAGGAAGGATCGGAGAAGGCTTTTGCGGAGCGGAGTCTCGGGGGTTGTGTCTGGGTTTTCAATCACACTTCAGAATAATCGTTTGGGCTGAATTGACAATAGCGCCAGCATGCTCGGGTAATCGGAAACTTGAAAAATCCACTTGTACGGTAACGCATTTATCAGGCACCTGGATTACTTCTGGTCAGCCCGTCATCCGCCCGCAATCCTCGGCAGGCACTCATGAAACTACGACTTCCACAACTCCGAGACTTCGGTTTCTTTCCCTCGCTAATAGGAGGTGCAGGTCCTACGCATACGTCGGCTTCTGAGGCCACCCGGCGGGCGAGTCTTCAAAGTCCTGCTGCCGCCCGTAGGGTGTCGTGTCGAGGAGGCGATAGGAGTCCGTGAGCGATTCGGTGCCGCGCGCGTATACCGAGTATGTATGGAAAACGTCCTCGTCGAGCCGGAAAAAGACGCTTAGGCCGTGCTCTTCGCCCTCCATAAGGACGGAGTGGCCCATCGCTGCCGCCATCTCAGCCTTGTTCCGATAGTTGTATTCGGCCGGCGAGACCTTCGGGTCAAGCGTCACATGAAAATCGTAGTTGAAATCGCTGCCAAACGACGAAAGCCAATGAATGTTCCATCCCTTTTCGGACTTATAGCCTTCGAGCTTGGCCAGCGGAGCGCGAGAGACGACCACGAATGTCGTGTCGCGTTTGTTCAGTAGCGACAGATCGCCCAGGGCGTCTACAAAACCCGTGCAGCCCGCGCAGCCTTTTTCCCACGCCGGGTCGAACATGAAGTGATACACAATGAGTTGCCGACGACCCTCGAAGAGCTCTTTGAGACTCCGTTTGCCATTTGGACCGTCGAAGATATAGTCCTTTTCGATCTTCACCATGGGAAGCCGGCGCCGCTCGGCATTCACGTGATCGTGGTGCTTGGTGAGATCCTTTTCGTGCGCCAGAAGTTCCTTTCGCTCGGCCAGCCACTGGTCTCGCGAAACGATCTTCGGCATCGCTATCTCGTTCTGTACCATGTTGGAGGACGTAGCCAAGTCATTTCTCCTTTGAGTTGCATTCTTCAATGCGTAACAGCTTCGCATTCTTCTTCGAATGAAAAACCTTCACGATGAGCCCGGTCAGCCCACCCGTCGACACCAAGGTACCGACCATCAACGCCGCGCTCCCCATACAAGCCGGGCACATGGGATCCTCCTACTCTGCTAGTGCTCACTGCGAACGGCAGGGAGTCAACCCGTGCGCGTGGATGCAAGAGTAAAAAACATTTCGGCTGATGTCTGTTCAGAATGGCTCACTTTGGCCCTATCCGGGCGCGGAAAAAGGCCTGATGCGTTTGCCAAGGAGAACTAAAGAATCGGGAGTCGCGTCGTCGAGCCGCTTCATCAGCCGGTGAAAGCGACGAATCGGAGATTTGTCCAAGTGTGGAAGAAACTACCATCGCATGCCGCGCGGACACCTGTGCTTCTGGGTGAGTTGTCGGCAAGCCGGAAATTGGCCGATTACTTCAGAGTGGCCATCCAGAATCGCAGCGGTTCTTGCCGCGGTGAAAGCTCTGTAACTCAATCGCTCCCTGTCGAATCGAATAGGAAGGCGACTAATAGTGAGGAGTAAGGATTAAGAAGAATCAGATCATTAGGAAGAATTCAACGGGCGAAACGTTGACCATGCTTGTCAGCGACGAGGAGAACAGCGGTGCATGCCAGCTCTATGAAGTTTTTCTGCCTCCGCACCGCCCAAGCCCGCCGCTTCACTACCATGTGGACTTCATTGAGACATTCACCGTAGAGCAGGGCAAACTTGACATCTACGTAGGCAGAGACCAGAAGCATCTCAATGATTCAAATTATGGGCTTTAGGCGGAACGACGACGAATCTCTCTGTACTCCTCCAAGAAAGGACAACGCACATGATCACCCTCTTCGGCGCAGGCGGCGTTATAGCCAATGAAGTGGTCAAAATCCTCTCTGCGCGGAAGCAGCCGTTCAGACTCGTAGCTCGCAACGCACGTCCGATGCCCGGCGCTACGGAGACGATCTCCGCCGACCTCTCTGACAAGGATCAGACCATCCGCGCCGTGGCCGGCTCGAGCATCGTCTATCTTCTCGTTGGTCTCAAATACGATCACAAAGTTTGGACGGAAATGTGGCCGCGAATCATGGCCAACACCATTGAGGCCTGCAAGCGTTCAGGCGCAAAGCTAATCTTCTTCGACAACGTGTACATGTACGGAAAAGTCAGCGGCACGATGACGGAAGAGTCGCCGTTCAACCCTTGCAGCAAGAAGGGGGAAGTCCGCGCAAAGATTGCCACTTCGCTCGTAAATGAGTGGAAGGCCGGTGCCCTCACCGCGATGATCGCGCGCGCAGCCGACTTCTACGGACCGGACACACCCAATGGTCTGCCGAACGTCCTGGTGTTCGAGCCGCTCGCCAAGAATCAGAAAGCCCCGTGGCTTGCAAATGATTCCGTGCCGCACTCCTGCACCTACACGCCGGATGCGGCGCGAAGCCTCGTCACACTAGCCGAGAGTGAATCAGCGTGGAATCAAACGTGGCACGTCGCGACCACGCCGAATCCGCCAACCGGGAAAGAGTTCATCGCCATGGCCGCAAAAGAGCTCGGCGTCGCTCCGCCGAGATATCGCGTCCTGAGCAGGCCAATGGTTCGTCTCATTGGGTGGTTCAATCCGTTAGTCGGTGAGGTCCATGAAATGCTCTATCAAAACGACTCGCCCTATCTCTTCGATTCTTCCAAGTTCAAGAGGGCCTTCAGTTTCTCCGGCACGCCCTACGCCGAAGGAATTCGCGCCACCGCTGCTCCTTTCCAGAAAGCTGCCCTGTCGGCGAACTAGAGCGGGTTTGCCTGTCCCTCACAACATCGAACCGCTCTCTTGGAGAGTTGTCGGCGATTCGGAAGCAATCCAGTTGGGCATCGTGCGGATAGGTCCCGGGAACTCCGCTTTGCTCCGGTTAACTTCCGGTTTGCGTGTTGATCTGTACTAATCCGACGGACGAACCGATAACTTCCGGTTTGTCCGTCATCCACCCGCGATCGGCGGCAGGAGCCAATCGATCCCAAAAGGGCACCTTGACAACCCAGCCTGAAAAGCGCATTTTTCTGCATACTACGCCTTCCGGGGGGCGCACAAATCGGGTCCCCGCACCGCTACATCAGGCAGGAGTTCGCGCATGCTTTCACTATCTGCCACCGAGAAACTCAGGGCGTCCGTTCGCGGCCGATGCTTTTGTCCCGGTGAGCAAGGCTATAACGAAGCGCGCAAGATCCACAATGCAATGATCGACCGACGTCCCGCGATCATCGTGCAATGCGCGGGAGTGGCTGACGTGATCGCGGCAGAGAAGTTTGCCCGTGAACACGATGTGGCCGCGTCGGTTCGCGGCACGGGACACAATGTGTCGGGCACCAGCCTGTGTGAAGAAGGACTGACGATTGATCTTTCGGCGTTGAAAGGGATTCACGTGAACCCCCGAACGCCCACCGCCCGTGTAGAAGCAGGTGTCACGTGGGCCGAGGTGAACCAGGAGCTGCAAGTTTTCGGTCTCGCTGCCCCAGGCGGCTATGTGGGAACTACGGGCGTGGGCGGTCTCACATTGGGAGGCGGTTTGGGATGGATGGTCCGTAAACATGGTTGCGCTCTGGACAATCTGCTTTCCGCGGATGTCGTCACCGCCGATGGCCAAATCCTCACGGCCAGTTCGACGGAGAACGCGGATCTTTTTTGGGGCCTTCGCGGGGGCGGCGGGAACTTCGGCATCGTCACCTCGTTTGAGTTCCAGGTTCACCCAGCGGGAACGGTGCTGGCCGGGCTAGTGCTGCACCCAGCCTCCAAGGGCAGAGAGCTACTGCGGTTCTGGCGTGAATATGAAAAGACGGCGCCGGAAGAAATGAGCAACGGGGCAATCTTGTTTGACGCGCCGCCGGAACTGCCGCTGCCGGAGGTGTTGCGCCGTGGGCCGATTGCGTCCGTCGGAGGCGTCTGGGTGGGACCGCTGGAAGTGGGCGAGAAGGCGCTTCGGCCCCTTCGGGAGTTCGGTCCGCCTGCCGCTGACATTTATCAGCCGATGCCTTACAGCGCGGCGCAGAGCATGGCGGACTTTCTCTGGCCGAAGGGCTTGTACAACTATTGGAAATCGAACTATCTGAAATCATTGAGCGACGGCGCCATCGACACCATGCTCGAGTTCTACGCCAAAGCACCGTCGTGGCGAACCGTAGTGGTTGTCGAGCACGATGGCGACGGCGCGTTCAGCCGCGTCACGGCGGACGCAACGGCATTCGGCGATCGGAGTTGGCCGTACAACATCGTGGTCACAGCACAGTGGACGGACGCTGTGGAGAGTGAAGCCAACATCCGCTGGACCCGCGAGTTTTGGCAGGCCATGCAGCCTTTTCTGGCGGATGCTGCGTATGTCAACTATCTCGGGGATATCGATGAAGAAAGTGCCCGGACAGCTTATGGCCAAAAATATGAGCGACTTGCCGCACTGAAAGCTAAATACGATCCGACAAACTTTTTCCGCATGAACCAGAACATCAAGCCAAGTCAGGCAGCGGCAACGACGAGTGCATAGCAGGGCTTCGACTGGTGCTGCCGCGGGCTGCCAACACGTACTATTTTCAATATACGGACCAGGTGCCCGGCGTGGCGAGTTCGAGCAAATGGCGGTCGGGATCGCGAAAGTAGAGGCTGCAGCCGCCCGTTTCCCAAGAGCGCTTCTCTTCTACCGCGATGCCTTTCTCGCGGAGCCAGGACTCCCAGGCGTCCAATTCCTCGGTTGGGATGGCGAATGCGAGATGCAGTTCGCCGCCCCCGTCGTGTGGCGATGAGATCGCTCGCGAAGCCCCCTTTTTGAACAGCAGCAGTATTTGGCGCGTACCTGCATGTATCGCACAACCCCGCTCACCGAATTCACTGATGATAGAGAATCCAAAAGTCTCCTGGTAGAAACGAACGGAGCAAGGCAGATCGCTCACGTACAAAGATGATTCAAGGATGCCGTCCGTTTTGGGGCGCATCGATCCCTCCAGCCTGATTTTCTGACAGTATCAGAATTCCAGCGCGAGGCGTTCGGCGCACAAGAGCATAGCTGTGCAGTAGCCTCAGGAGAGCGCCTGGTGATGCGGGTTATGCCAAGACTCCAGAAACTTGATTCATCAGTGCACAGCGGACGTAACCATTGTGGGCGAGTGGTCGGCAACCCGGAAGCTATCCAGACGCGGTTTTGGTAAATGGGGGAAAGAGCACCGGACCGGCCTCCCACGATGGTCGACTCTTGCAGAAGTGAGCGGTCCAAGAATCAGGCAGACGGTGCGTCCTCGCCTGCCGCCTCTTGATATGCCCCAATACATCGCTGAGCGGTGGCCAACGAAGTAGCAAATCTCTTGGCTAAAGCCCTAAGACTGGTTTTCTCATTCGCATAGCAGCCAGCGATGGCGGTCCGCATCTCAATCGATAGCTGAGTGCGGGGAGGTCGGCCGATGCGCTTGCCCTTCGCGCGCGCGTTTCGCATTCCTGCCCTCACGCGTTCCACAATCAGCGAACGCTCGAGTTCTGCTACGGCGCCCAGGACGGTAAATACCATCTTGCCGGCTGGGGTCGAGGTGTCCATTTGTTCCGAGAAAGAAACGAAATCGATCCCCAATGCCTTAAATGTTTCCAAAGCTCGGAGCAAGTGAGAAACGGAGCGGGCGAATCTGTCGAACCGCCAGACGCATACCACGTCGAAGCGTCTTTTGTGCGCATCAGTCATGAGGCGGTTTAGCTCTGGCCGGGAATCTTTCGCGCCGCTAATTCCTTCGTCCAAGTACTCGCCAAATACTTTCCAGCCGCGAGCCTCGGCGAATTGCCTTAACTCGCGAGTCTGGAGCCCAACATCTTGTCCGTGATTTGTTGTGCTGACTCTCGCGTAGATTGCGACGCGGGTATTTTCGTGGGATAGACTCTGTGTAGCCATCGCATCCTCCAATCGGGTTGCTTTGGTTAGGGGCGTGTCGGCGTTGATCGCGCCGGCGCGTCCCGCTTCTTACTTCTTCGGTCGCTTCTCCTGGTAAATCTCTTTTTTCGCTGCCTTGAGCCGGGCAACGTCAGATGCCGTCCAAAGCCTCACGCCAACATTTCCTAGCCGCTGTAGCTTCGGTGCCGCGAACTTCCTCTTCTTAATCCAATCCTGCAAGGTTGCTCGCGTGATGCCTGCTGCGTCGGCGGCTTGCTGTGTTGTGCAGGTCTTCGGACTCATCGCTCATTCAAATATCACAACCTTGACAGGCTGTCAAGACCTATGTCAGCTTGTGTCGTTAGCACATGATATGTCCGCTTTATTAGCACGTGAAATGTCCGCTTTTCAGAAGCGGCTTGGGGTAGACCACAGTCCGGGAGGTTGCCGGGATGGTTTATACGCGGGCCGGGATGGAGCGGGCGATGAAGG
>JBGPLB010000238.1:0-6740 GCA_041486245.1 Candidatus Acidiferrum sp. | reverse complement strand
GATCTTTTCCTTATCCCGCTGCAAACCGATCACGCAGAACGCCGGCCCCATGCGAGTGATTTCCGTAATGAGCAACTTTGTCATGGCACGGAGGGCGGCTTCTTGCGGCGCGTCTTCGAAGATTTTGCACGCGCGGCGACAAGATGGCGAATTTCGATGTTGTGGCCTTGCGCTCGCCAATGCGCGCCGAGCAGATCGGCGATAAGACGGCGGTGACATTTCTCCGGACCAGGTTCGGAACACAGCAGGGCCGCTCTTGGAGGCCATCCGCCTGCATCGAGACTTTGCGGGATTCCGCGCTCATGCATCAGCGTCAAAAAACCAGCTTCGTAAGCAGGCCAGTCCTTGGTTTCGCGATATTTCTTCAGCAGCTCAGGAGTGGGTGCGAGCTGAAGCTCATGGGAATAGCCAATGCGAGCAACTTTTTCGAGGAAAAAAGCAAGATCCGGATGCTTGGCGAAGCCGGAGAGCTGGCCCTCTCGATGCTGGCGGATATCGATGACCCGTTCGACTCGCGCTTCGTCGAGAAGACGGAAAAACTCTTCGGCCGACTTTCCCGCGAAACCGATGGTACAGATAAGAATTTCCATAAAATTAAAAGTACTCGATTGCTTCGGCGGAAGCGCGGAATGCAAACTCCTTTGCCTGGAGGCGGAGCGCATCTTGGATGGCCGTGCCGCGTTCGGAAGCGAAAAGTGAACCGCTGTCAAAGGCGGCGAGGTCGTGCAATTTGAGCAAGCGGTCCTCGGCTTGGCGTTGCGATTCCAATTCGCCGGCGCGACGGATGTGCGAGGGTGTAACGCCACGCTCGAGCAACGCCGGGCAAATCATGAGGAAGCGGTGGCACTCCAGAGGATCTTCCTCGGCGCACATCAAAGCGATGTTTGACGCGCGGGACAACTCAAGCGCTCGGTCGATCCCTGTGCGAAAATCAGCGGCCATGCGGCGCGCTTCGTAGTTCACCACACCGTCGGCGTGGTAGGCGCGCGGATCGGAAGGCCGGCCGCCCAGAGGTTCGCCCAAAAACTCGTAGTGGATTCCTGCGGTAGCGAGGCAGGCTTCGAGCGGCTCGCGGTTGAATTGCGGAAACCGGAAGCTGCCGGGACGGCTGCGGACATCACAGAGACTCTTTACTTGATGAGTTATTAGAACTTTCAGGAACTCGGCCAACTCGAGATTGGAATGGCCGATTGTGAGGATAAAAGTGCTGGTGGGCGGCGGTGGCGTCATGGAAGGGTCACGCAGCAGGACAACGGTATTCTGCCGAAAAGAGGGCGGAGTCGGCAAGCGCGAGGGGAAGGCGGGGAGTTGCGATTTTGCAACCCGCTGACGAGCAGGCGCGAAAAGCGCCTCGTCACTCATGCTAACGTAGAATGACACGCCCAGTCGCCCCGATTGAGTTTGATAGATCAAATCGGGTGTTGAAAGAGCCGGCTTTCAAATGCCGAGGATTCGAGTGCAGCTGAAAAACTCACTAGTGGTGGCAGGATGCGGGAGCACCGCGATGTTGTGTCTTCTGGCCGCGCTAATCGTTTCGCTGGCGCCGCTGGCACGGGCGCAACGTGTGCGCGGCGAGCTGCACGTCGAAGTGCGCGACCCGCGCGGCGCTGCCCTGGCAGCCACCGCTGAGCTGGTGTGCGAGGCGAACCAATTTCACAAAACATTTGAAATGGGAACGGAAGGGCGTTTTACGGCCCAGGATCTTCCTTTCGGCATTTACCGGCTGAACCTGACGGCAGAAAATTTTGCATCCTGGAACAAATTGATTGAGATTCGCTCGGAAGTGCCGGTGCACGTCCTGGCGACACTGGGCGTTGCGCCGGTGAAGACCCAGGTAGAAGTGAACGACTCTGCAACACTTGTGGATCCAAGCATCACGGCAACAATCTACTCGATGGGACGACAACCCATCGGAGAAGAGATGTCAGCGCAACCGGGCCGCAACATCTCCGATTTGGTGAACGCGCAGCCGGGCTGGCTCTATGAAGCCAACGGAATTTTGCATCCGCGAGGGTCCGAATACGACGTGCAGTACGTGTTCGATGGGTTGCCGCTCACGCAGAACCGGTCGCCGGCATTTGCGCCGGCTTTCGATGCCGACAATGTGGAATCCATGCGCGTGCTGACGGCCAGCTTTCCCGCGGAGTATGGACGGAAGCTGGGCGGGATTGTTGAAGTCACGACGACAAAAGATGTACCAACGGGACTGCACGGGCAATTTGACGCCGAGGGAGGAAGTTTCTTGACGCTCACAGGTTCAGCGGCAATTTCTTATTCCGCGGGCAAGAATCGTTTTTCGGCGAGTGGGGACGGTTTCCACAGCGAGCGTTACCTCGATCCTCCGGTGCTTGAAAATTTCACGAATCGCGGAACTGCAGGCGGCTTTACATTCTCTTACGAAAGGGATTTTTCCGACAAGGACCGGCTGCGCATCACCGTTATTCACAATGACGTGCGCTTACTTGTGCCGAATGAGCTGATCCAGCGAGAAGCCGGCCAGCGGCAGGACATTACCAACAGCGAAACTGCCGGGCAGTTTTTTTTCCAGCACACGATATCTCCCGATGTGTTCCTGAGTTTTTCGGGCAGCGTGCGCGCCGCGAGCACAACTCTTACGTCCAACGCGCTGGCGACACCGGTAATCGTGGCGCAGCAGCGCGGCTACCGCGAGGGCTATGTCCGTGGCGACATCGCCGGCCATCATGGGCATCACGACTGGAAAGCCGGAGTGGACGGGATGTTTAGCCCGGTACATGAGGCGCTGCAATACACGATCACCGATCCGACGCAGTTTGATCCGGCAACGCAGCAGAAATTTCAGTTTGCCGATCGGCGCTGGGACATTGAGCCTTCGGCGTACGTCCAGGACCAATGGCATCGCGGAAACTGGAACGTCAGCGCAGGGCTGCGATTCGATCGTTACGGATTTGTCGTGCACGAGTCCGCGTGGAGCCCTCGCGTGGGTGTTGCGCGCTACGTGCCTTCGAGGAATTTGCTGATTCACGCTGCGTACGACCGCGTTTTTCAGACCCCGGCAATGGAGAATTTGCTGCTGGCCAGCTCGCCGCAGCTAAATTCCATCAATCCGACTGTGTTGCGTCTGCCGGTGCAACCCGCCCATGCCAACTATTTTGAGGTTGGGATCACGAAGTCTTTCTTTGGAAATTTGCGGCTGGACGCAAACGTGTTCCGTCGCGATTTTCACAATTACTCCGATGACGACGTGCTATTGGATACGGGAGTCAGCTTTCCTATTGCTTTTGCGAAGGCGCGGATTGCCGGAGAAGAAGTGCGCCTCGCAGTGCCCCGCTGGGGGCGTTTTTCGGGGCACGTGAGTTACGCTAACCAGTCCGGAATCGGGCGAGGGCCCATTACCGGCGGGCTGTTTCTCGGCGACGACGCTGCAAGCGGGCTGACGAATTGGAACAAGTTCGCGGTATCGCAGGATCAGCGCAACACGCTGCGGGCACGGGTGCGTTATGAGGCGACCAGGCGCGTTTGGCTGGCGTTCAGCGTCGAATATGGCAGCGGCCTGCCAGTGGAGATTGATAATGGTCCGATCGATCTAAGCTTTCTTCTCTCCCAATATGGCCCCGCGATCATAAACCAGGTGAATTTTGATAAAGGCCGCGTGCGGCCAAACTATTCGCTGGAGGTGGCGGCTGGCGCGGAGCTGTATCACAAGGAGCATCGAAGCGCGGCATTCCAAATTCAGGCGGGAAATTTGACCGGCCACGTCAACGTGCTCAATTTTGAAAGCCTTTTTTCGGGGACAGCGCTGGCACCGCCCCGAAGCGTTTCGGCGCGGTTGAAGCTGACATTCTAAAGGTAAGCTAATCCATTCTACTTGCGGTTGGCTTTGGCAAGAAGGCGGAGCATTTCCAGATAGAGCCAAATCAGGGTGACCATCAGGCCGAATGCGCCGTACCACTCCATGTACTTCGGCGCGCCACCGCGCACGCCGGTTTCGATCATGTCGAAATCGAGGACGAGATTCAGAGCGGCGATTACGACAACGAAGAGGCTGAAGGCTATGCCCCAGCGGCCGCCCCCATTGATTGCCGCGAATTGAAAATGAAAGAAGAAACTCAGAACCATCTCGGCCAGGTAAAAGACTGCGATGCCGCCAGTGGCGGCGATCACGCCGAGCTTAAAGCCTTGCGTGGCACGGATCATGCCGGTCTTATAGGCGAGGAGCATGACAAAGAGAGTGCCAAGCGTGAGGCCGACGGCCTGAATGGCGATGCCATGATACGTTTTCTCGAAGACGGCGGAGATCCCGCCGAGTGCCAAGCCCTCGAGCAGGGCGTAGAGCGGCGCCGTCAAAGGCGACCATGTTTTTTTGAAAATAGTCACGAGGGCGACGACGAATCCACCAACGAGTCCACCGATCATCCATGGGATGGCAGCTGCCGGCGTCGGCGATTGTGAAAGTCCCCAGGTCCAGGCCGCGGTTGCGACCACACAAAGGAGCAGCAGGCCGGTCTTGTTGACGGTGCCCTGCAAGGTCATGGCGTCGCCGAACGCGACTTGCCCCTTGAAGGCTTTCTCGTTCAGAGCTGGGTTCGACGTGCGCATTAAACCTGGCATGGCTGGCCTCCGCAAACGTGCAAAGTTCAGTTTACTCTGACCTGATGAACAAATCCAAACGGACCGGCTGGTCACGTTTTATTTGAACATTTTGACTATGGCTGCTTTTGGCCGCTGGAGATTTGGCTTTGGACCTGTTCCCGGAATTGCAGGGGATGGGCGATTTTCTCGAAGACTTCGGGGGTTCCGCCGCTGCCGCGGATAATGACTGTTCCGTAGCCGAGCATTCGGCCCATGGCCGGCTCTTCCACCGCGATACTTTCAATTCTCGATAGGAGAAGCTCGATGGTGCGGCGGCTCGCCAGGCCAGTCTTTACAATCACTCTCTTATTAGTCAGCGACATTTCGGTGGCGTTGCGCTTGATGAGGCCGACTACGAAAAGAATTGCTGCAACAAGAAACGACCCGAGCGCAGGCCAGACCAAAACGCTGGAATGATATTCGGTGTTTTGACGCGCGCCGAAGGAAACTACGAGAAGCGCGACGCCGGCCAATAAGAAAAATGCCGCGAGACCGGCGTGCCCGAGCATGACGATCCAGTGAAGATTGGTCTGATACTCGACCGTTTCTCCGGGGATGAGGTGTTTGTCAACGTAGCTCAAAACGGCTCCTCAAAACTTTTTGGCATTTCTTGTGCCTGAGATCGTTTCCGCTGTTAAGAGTCGGAGTAATTGCTCGTCAACCACCAGCCCCCCGATCAGTTGCTCTCTATCCTATAGAAGTGCCAACTCCCTTGCCGTATGCTAACAGCAACAGTGGAGTGGCCCCATGAAAATCGATCGACTAGATTTGCTTCCTATTCTCGCCGGATTGGCGCTTTTCGTGGGTCCGGAAACATCCGTGGTTAATGCCCAAAACAAGAAAAAGGACTGTGGCAAGCCGATGAAGCTGGTTGTTCAGCCCAAATTTACCGGGGACGACCTGACCGCCTGGAAGGACAAATCGGTAAGCGGCAGAGTGAGCATTGTAGTTAACGAAGACGGGGAGGTCATTCAGGCGCGAGTACTTGGCGCCTCACCCAAAGAGGCCGCGGAGGCGCTGCAATCCGCTGCAAGACGTGCCAGGTTTAAACCTCGGCCTAGTTGCGGAGATTGGAAGACGGACATCTTTTTTACCCTTGGTCACTAGACTAAAGGATGGTAGCGCTAACGGGAATCGAACCCGTATTTCGGCCTTGAAAGGGCCGCGTGCTAACCGTTGCACCATAGCGCCACATTTTGCAGGGTGTGTAACCTATCTAGAATAAGAGAAATCGGGGGAATGGACAAGGCGCTTGCGGGAGGTTCCGCCGACTAGCGCGCCACAGTAGTTTAGTCGCGCCCACTACTCTTGACCTCATAACCATAGCAAGCGTCATCTACGGATACAGTCAGTGCCTTCAGGTCTCTGATACGACCTTCGGTTAGCGCCTTTTTTAGAATAGCCAAGCACATAGGATAGACGGAACCATCGGACGAAATGTTGTCTTGGGGATGGATCGCCGCCAACTGCGCGTCTCGGTATGCTTCCCAAGCCTTTTGCTCGGGGCTGTCCGGGGCAATTCCCAACTGTTTCAAAAGAGTTTCTAATTTCTGTTCGGCTCTCTGCAGCGCCTTGCCGGCGCAGACGTTCATCTCTTGCTGCCCCATGTGGGATGAGTCACGGCAAAGGTCGGATTTCTGCTTATGAGTTTGTGCCCTCAGCGCGGATGAAAACAGCAGCAGTCCGAACATTAGTCCAGCAATCCGTAAGAATCCGGTGTTCACGTCACCCCCTGTTTTTTGTAAGTGTTGATTCTAAATCGTTTAGCCTTTCTGTAAACCCTTTAGAATCAACATTTGTGGACGCTTTTTAACCACTGATTCTAAAGGATTTAAGGACTGCGCGTATTTCGGAGCGTCGAGCTTGGTCAGAAGTTTGAACGGAGTATTAACAGAACTAAATATACAATAATTGCGCTCACAGGTCAAGGGGAATTTCCGCTGGGTACCGTCAAGGATTTTGTGTAAATTTGAAAAAGGGTTTTCTTTCCCAGGAGCTGTTCAGGTGCGAGAGGACGCCGTAGATGATGCGGTCGCAGCTTGCGAGATTGGTGAAGCTGGACATTGGGCGAGTACGGCGGCGCACTTCGCGGAAGGCGCGTTCGATCACGTTGGTGGTGCGCAGTTTCT
>JBGPLB010000237.1:0-6754 GCA_041486245.1 Candidatus Acidiferrum sp. | reverse complement strand
TCAACCATGGCAAGTTTCCGGGGCGCGAAGGGCGGCTTTTCAGCGAAGCGCAATCCCATGAGATGTGGACCGCTCAGACGCTTACACCGATTTCTACGGCAGACTCGCCACTCGCGGTTTTGCGTCCGAAATTTTCTGCATACGCGCTTGGTTGGGGGATAAGGGACTATCACGGACGGAAGCTGGTTGGACACTCCGGAGGCGTGTCTGGCTTCGTTACACGCGTGCTACTGGTGCCAGAAGAGAACCTGGGAATGGTGATCCTGACCAATGCTGAAGACGGCGGCGCATTCGAGTCCATCGTGTATCACGTGTTGGACTCCTATTTTGGTTTGCCGCCGACGGAGTGGACCACGGCGTTCAAGGCCGCAGAGGAGGAGGAACAGAAAACGGCCAAGCAGGCCATGATGGAGAGTGTCAGAGGCCGGGCCGCGAATTCAAAACCGTCGTTGCCTCTGGAAAAGTACGCGGGAGTTTACAACGATGCCTGGTATGGACCGGTCACAATCAAGCAGGAGAGCTCGGGGCTGGTCTTCAGTCTCGATCATACCCCGAAAGCTGTGGCAGATCTGCAGCCCTGGCAGTACGACACGTTCAAAGCCCATTGGCGCGACCGAACCATCGAAGACGCGTTTGTGACGTTCACGCTGAACCCCGATGGCAGCATCGACCACTTCACGATGGCCGCGGTTTCGCCCCTCGCAGACTTCAGCTTTGACTACCAAGACCTCTGGTTCACGCGAGGGCAGCCGCGCGCTCACTAATTGCGCGGACAAGCGGGCAAGGACGCATGGCAGGATTTCGCTAAACTTTGTATTTTGTTACGGCTGGCAAAGGAATTCGACGTCTGGGGGACCCGGGAGCAGGCCTGCCGCAGTTCCGCGCTCGATCAAAGCCCGGACCGCCTGCTTGCCGCGGTCGCCGTAGCCAAGCGTCCACCGGTTGACATACATGCCGACGAACTTATCCGCGATATCGGTCTCCATATCGCGGGCGAACTGCATGGCGTAGTTCAGTGCCTCTTCGCGATGCTCGAGACCATACTCGACGCTATCCTTGATGGTCTTGGCGATTTGCAAGCCCAGCGCAGGACCCAGCGCCCGGCGTACGGCATTTCCGCCAAGCGGAAGCGGAAGCCCAGTCTGCTCATGCCACCAAACGCCCAGGTCCACGACGCGGTGCATGCCGAGCTGCGGGAAGAGGAGCTGACCTTCGTGAATTAAGAGGCCGGCCTCAACGACTTCGTTCTTGACGGCGTCCATGATTTTGTCGAAAGCCATTACAACCGGCTCAAAGTTTGGTTCAAACAGTTTCAGGGTGAGATAGGCTGTTGTTTTCAAGCCCGGGACGCCGATCCGCTTGCCGGCTAATTCCTCTCGCTTCATGGACTTGGAAGCAACTACGATGGGGCCGTAGTTCTCTCCAAAGCTGGCTCCGCAATCGAGCAGAACGTACTTATCGCGGAGGCTGGGATAAGCCGCGAAGCTCAGTGCCGTGACATCATAGGTTTCCGTCAGAGCGGCGTCGTTCAGCGTTTGAATGTCGGAAAGCACGTGAGTGTATTTGTAACCAGGCGTAGCGAGTTTATGGGTCGCCAGCGCGTAAAACATAAAGGCATCGTCAGAATCTGGAGAATGCGCGAGCTTGATCTCGACGGTCTCTGTTTCAGTCTTTGAGGCTGCCTGTGTACCGGACATGGGCTTATCCAGTTCCTTTTGACTGTGCGGCTCAGAGGGAGCCAGTTATCGAATCGCCCGAGCCGTCCGGTCTCTCCGGAGAGAGTTTTGCCCCTCGGGAAGCTCTGCTGAGGAACAGTAAGGAGAGAACGTTCACGACGCTGGGACTTGCGTGGCGCGTGGCCAAGCTTGTTTTCGCACCGCAAAGCCTAGCACAACCGCCGTTTCGGGACAAACGCTTCCACCTGGCGTTCGCGAGTGGACTTGCCGGATGCGATCAAGGGGCTGCTAGACGAGGACACTCTAAACTGGGTGCTCACCAATCTGGACGTGGGCTTGCGGCCATAACTCGCATACCCCTGCGTGCTAAGATCACAGAGCAAGTCGCGAGTGTTTCTCTGAAAGATTCGTCCTAAGGAAGTGGAAATTGGTTGTGGAAGGATAGCCTTCGTGGAGACTCCGAAGTTCACGCAGCCGGAGCTGGCGGGATTAATTGCTGAGGCCGTGGCTTGGTTGCAACAGCAGCGAAACAAGTACCTCGCCGTCAGTGATCCGTTGGATGTGCCGCTAAAGATCAAACTGCGTCCCTTCTTCTCCGCGGAAATTCTCGATGGTCTGCGGATAAAAGACCTGTCTGCGACAGGCGAAGCGATCCCCTACCCGCCCTTCTACGAGCGCGTTCGCGCTGGCGGTTCGCGTGTCGTACCTGACGCTGCGCACATGACGGCAATGCCATTCATTGACGTGGCCCTCTTTAACCGGCAACCGTCGCTGCGAACAGTGTTTCACACGCTGGTTCACGTCACACAATTTACAGTCGTGGGCGTGGAGAGGGTCATGCACGGTTACTTTCAGACTCTGAACGAGTCCGGCCTGTGGATGGTCGTGCCGTTCGAAGAGCAAGCGTACCAGATGGATGCTCGCTTCACGAAAGACCCCAGCGATCATTTTTCGGTGGAAGGCGAAGTTCGCGAGTGGCTCAATAACGGGAGGTTTGGTGGTGGGTCCGGTTAGCGCATTAACCGGGATTTAACTGGCAACTGTTGGAGAGTGGATGCCTGGCGGGAGTGGCGCTTTCGGAAAAACCTAACGCGCTCACACCGAGGATATCGCTGGCTCTCCTTCTTGACGTTCTGGTTGTGCTCCCGGCAAAGCCTCTAACGTGGACAAAATGGCGTTGATATCTTCCTGGTTCACGGCTGCTTGAGTTCCCCTCGTTCTACCGACCCAGACTTCATACTCACGGTCGCTGTCGTCAAATGCATCAAGGATGACGATATCTGCCCTGTAAGGGTCGCCCTTCTGAAAGCCCTGGAGCCTCCCCGATTTGAAACAAAAGAGACCTGTCTGTGCACCTACGGCTTCCATGTGCTTAAATTGAAGGAAGGCCCCGTCCCGCACGAATCGTTTCCACCCGGAAAACAAGGAAATCTGGTCGGGCGTCAAATACAGTATCGCGTGGAGGAATGCATAGTTGGATTTCACCGCATCCCGGCCATAAACTTCGCTGACGTCGCGACCCTTTGCGAGCGCAGCATCAGTGGATATTTTGAGCCTGTTCACCCTTTTTGTTGGGTCAAATAGAACGACAAATTGACCACCATCGAACTGAACCCGAACCAATGATGACTCTTGCTGGACTCTGCTCACTTGCTTCCATGGCGTTTCAAACTTGACGCCATAATAGGAAAGCTGTGGGCTCGAAATCTTGGATACACCAGATGTGGCGAGCGGACGCGGCACTACCCTCAGGAATGTATCTTCATGCGACAGTTTCCATGAGTAATAAAAATAGGCGATTGAGGAGCTACGAGATGCGAGAAAGAAAAAGAGCGCCAGCAGAACGCCAACAGCAAGGACACTAAACGCCTTTCTAACGATTAATCGAGAATCGTCTTGCCGCCGCTGCAAGGGAAGCTTCCCGCTAGAACTCGGGAGGCCCTTGTTTTCAACTTCCGGATTTAAAGACCAAAGTTTCATGGTTCTTTTTCGAGGGTCTAAGAGAGAAACCATATCGCTTTTTTGCGGTTGACGAAGCTCTTACTCTGCCCCCAAATTCGTCCAGAACGGCAGCTGGTGCCTAAGGATAGCAGAACTTCTAGCCACCGCCCGATTAGTCGGGTCACCGAAATCTGATCCACTATCTGATTTTCCTTTACAACTGCCTTACATTTTGATATAAAAACAGTCAGTCAATAGTGCGAACGGCGGCGACTCACGCCGCCTTTTTCTTTTGGGACGGCTTCAGCTCGAATCTTATATATTCCTAGCCGTCGTAACCTCTTTAGAATCAATATTTATGGTCCGCCCGCAAGTGTTGATTCTAAATACCTTACAGAAACGCTAAACCTTTTAGATGCAACACTTACAAACAATCGGGGGGGGCAAGGGATGCTCCCAACAGGGTGATCAATCAGAGCTCCCATGAACTGCGGCACGCGTGGAATCCCGAATCACAAGTTCCGGATTCATTTTCTGCTGCACGCTGTTCCACTCGCGCTTTTCAAGTCCAGCCTTAATTCCGTCCATCACGATATTGACCGCATGCGTTCCCATGGCTTCGAGAGGCTGGCGCACCGTCGTCAAGGAGGGCGCGCTGAGCGCGGATAGCGCCACATCATCGAAGCCCGTAACGGAACAATGTTCCGGAACTTTTACTCCCGCTTTCGTCAGCGCGCGGACCGCTCCCAGGGCCGTCAAGTCGTCGAAGGCCATCAGCGCCGTAAACTTTTTCTTTTTTTGCAGCAACTCCTCGGTAAGTCGATGCCCGCCCTCAAACCCGGAATTGGGATCGAAGGAATCTGGAAGCTGAAGCACAAGGGATGAATCAATCTCGAGGCCCATTGCATGGGCAAACTTCTGCACGCCGCGCCAGCGCGGAGCGCTATCGATGAGCATCTTCGGCCCGCGAATGAAAGCAATTTTGCGATGACCTAACTGGTGCAAATGTTCCAGCGCCATGCGGCCGCCCGTCTCGTTGTCCACCATGACGGAGCTTACCGTGTCGCCCGGCAACTCCCAGCCAATTGTCGCCGCCGGAATATTGCGTTTGCTCAAGTCCGCCAATACGTGAATGTCCACTACCAGCCAGTTGGCGACGACGATAAGCGCTTCCACGTGGTGTTCCAGCAGCATTTCCAAATAGCGCTCGAAGCGGTTGCGCTGGTTATGCGCGTCGGCAAAAATGGGAACGTACGACGATTGATACAGAGCATTCTCAATGCCGCGCAGAACCGGCGTACAGAAAGGATCGGTGATGTCAAAGAACACCAGCCCCACGCTATGGCTGCGCTTGCTCCGCAGAAACCGCGCCATTGCGTTCGGGCGGTATCCGAGCTTCTTGGCTGCTTCCTCGATTCGTTTTTTGGTTGCGGGAGCGATATAACGGGCCAGCGGCGCGTTGTTCAAGACGATCGAAACTGTCGCGGGAGAAAAACCACTGTCCTCTGCGACGTCCCGCATCGTCACCGTCTGATTGTTGCCGCTTGCGCGCTTCACGTGGATGCCTCTCAGGCCGCCATCATTCTGCCAGAGTTCTCCGATTTTCGATAAGCGAGCTACTCTTCAGGGAGAGGACTACTCAGCAGGAGCATCGAAGGAAAGAGGTTCGCGGAATCCTCTCGTCTTCCATGCGCCAAACGCAATGCCCGCCGCCATCCAGGCGGATCCCAGAATTTTTGCTCGTACGCTGAGATTCCACCACAACCCCAGGCAGACGAAAAATCCGATAAACGGCACGATAAAATTCCACAAAGTTCTCACGCGCTTCTTCACGAAATAGTGCACGAAGGACGACGCGTTGACTCCCATGAATGCCAGGAGCGCGCCATAATTCAGCAGCCCGATTCCTTGCTCGAAGGTCAGAAAGTACGCGCCTATCAGCACGATCACGCCGATAAACAAAACATTGTTTTGTGGAATGCCGTGCCGCGCATCCACCTTTCCGAAAAAAGACTTCGGCAGCGCGTTGCTTTTCCCCATCCCATAGAGCAAGCGTGCAGCGCCGATCTGTGCGCCCATGCCGGACCCGAAGTTCGCAACGAGCAGCGTCGCTCCCACAATCGTGAATAGCGGTGCCCAAGCCCGCGCCGCCGCATAGACATACGCCGTGTCCTGGTTCGGGAACGGCTGCGATGCGGGCCAAACAAGCTGAGCCACGTACACTTCCGAAGCGGAAAGAATCCCCACCGCCAGGCACGTCATCACGGTTGCCAGCATGATATTTCGCCGCGGATTTTCCGTCTCCTCGGAAAGCGTCGAGATTCCATCAAATCCGATGTACGTCAGCACCGCGAGCGAGGTGCACCCGAACAGATTGTCAAACGTAAAGGTCTTTGGATCATAGAATGGCCTCGTAAAAAATCCCGGCTCGCTGTGAGGATGCCCAAAAATATAAGCAATGGTTTTCACGAAAACCAGGACCACCACGACGCCCATCGCCGCGGCTAACCCCGCGTTCAACCGCGCCGAAGTCTTGATGCCTTGCAGGTTCAGTAGTGTGAAGACGACGGCAAACACAATCTTCCAGGCCCAGATCGGAAGTCCCGGCGCGAACTCATGCGCTTGCCCCGCGCACCAGATCGTGCAAATCAGCGGGTTCACGATGTAGTCCATCACCATGCTCCATCCGGTGATGTACCCCGCGGCGGGATGAATTTCTCGCGCCACGTACGTGAATGCCGAACCTGCGCTTGGATACACGCTCGCCATTTTGCCGTAGCCGACGGCCGTGGCCATCATTGCTACCATGGCAATCAGAACGGCCGTGACGACGTGCCCGCGCCCGCGATCGCTCAGCGCGCCAAACGCAGACATGGGCGCGACGGGCTGCAGTACGATAACGCCGTAGAGAATCAAGTCCCACAGAGTGAGAGTTCTCCGCAGCTGCGCCCCGTTGCTCGGGCCCGCTTCGTTGCTCAAGCTCCTCTCCTATTCGCGGGTGCGCCATTCTTTGAATCGAGCACTACTGCACGCGTCAGGTTTTTCGGCTTGTCTGGATTAAGTCCCTTGCGCAAACCCACAGCCAGCCCCAGCAATTGCGCGGGAATCGCCGTCATTGCCATGCGTGCGTATTCCGG
>JBGPLB010000236.1:0-6896 GCA_041486245.1 Candidatus Acidiferrum sp. | reverse complement strand
CTTTGCATAGTAGCGATCGATGCGAATCCAGTGCATCTCCCGGCCGCGCATGACCTGATCCTTGCCCACAACCGCGATATTGTTTTCCGACTGGCAGGCGATGACGCAAGCGTTGCAGCCATTGCAGCTATTCAAATCAATCGCCATGCCCCATGCATATCCGGGGTAGGCAAATTCCTTGTAAAGCGACATTTCCTTCGGCGGCGTTTCGTCGCCTTCTCGAGCGAAATCCGGATTCTTGCGGTATTCCGCGAGCGTGCCGGTGCTCAAAATCTTCCGGCCTTCCATGTTGAAGTGATACTGGGTACAGGCCAGCGGATACTCTTCGCCAGTTTTCTTGATGGCATCCGCGCTGGCCGAGGCAGTCCACAGCGCGGTGGAGGTACGCACGACGTACGCGCTGAACCCCTTGTTCGAACCGGTGAATCCGGCTTTTTTGCGCCCGTAGCCCAGCGGAAGCACGACAACATCGTCGGCTTGACCCGGCAGGATCCAGGCGGCCGCGGTAACTTTGCTGTTCGAAATCGAGATGTCGATAACATTGGTGACGATTTGGCCGTGCTCACCGCCGCGGGCGACAGCGTGCTGCGTGAGCTGAAGCTTCTCCGCCAGCCTTGGACTAACCAGCGCGGCGTTGTCCCAGGTAAGTTTGGTGACGGGCCGCGCCAACTCCTGCAGCCAGCCGTTGTTGGCGTAACGGCCGTCGTGAACGTTTGAATCCGGGCGAAACAGAAATTCGAGTTGGCCCGCTGGAGGCGTCTTGGCCGGCGGCAAGCTCGCGGGAGTAAACTTCAACGCAATGGAAATCGGAGGGAACGCACTATTGGCAACCACTCCGTCATTTAGAGTTTTGCGCCAGAATTTTTCCGGATCGGCCGCGCTAGCTAGCGTCTTAAGGCGGTCGCGGGCCACATCGTAGGCAGTCTGACCGGGCTTGTCGGTGAATGCTGCAAGAACTTCAAATGCAGAGTGCGTGTGATAAAGCGGCGCAATCAACGGCTGAATCACGGTGACCGTGCCGTCGAAGGCCCGCGCATCGCCCCAGGTTTCCAAAAAGTGAGATTCGGCGATGTGCCACTGGCAGTATTCAGCTGTCTCGTCAAAGTGAGAACTAAGCAGTACCGACAGGCCAACTTTCTTGAGCTTCGAAGTGAAATCGAAGTTGTGCGGGGCGTCGTACACCGGATTCGATCCAAGAATCAGGAGCGTATCAACTTTCCCCGCATCCATGTCAGCGCACAATTCGGTGAACGATTCCAGTTGGTTTACCGGATTCGCTTCGACGGGCTCCGTGTAATACAGCGTTGCGCCGACGTTTCCCAGAGCTGCGTTGATGGCATGCGCAAGGGCATGGACTTCCGCAGGCTGGAACTCTCCGGCGATAACGAGGGACGTGCCGCGATGCTTTGTTAAATCGCTGGCGACCGCGTCCAGCCACTTCTGGGCTGCGGGTGAAAGCGACCCGCTGCCACCGAGACCCACCAATGCGGCCAGTCCGCGAGCGAACTGCTCAAACTCGGAAGCGCGCAGCGGCAGACGATGATCGGCGCTTGAGCCGGTGACCGAAGGCGTCGGTTCAACCACATACAGCCGGTTCATGGTGTCGCCCGGGCCGCTGAGCTTTCTGCGGCGGTAAAACGCATTCATGTAGCCGATGTGCCCCGGCCCGCTTGCCAGGAAATCGGAATCCAAGGAAAGAATAACGTCGGCTTTTTCCGGACGGTATACGGTGTTGACGTAGCGTCCGAAAGCGAGCTTGCTTCCTTCGCGCGGCCCATCGCTCCCCGCCGGTTCCCATTGGTGCCACTTTGCACCGGGAATCTGTCGAAGTACATTGCCGATTTGCGCGGCGAGCGCCGGCGAAGTGACCGTGCCTGTCAAGAGCCGGAAACCAGCGCCGCCCTGAGTCTTGGCCTTCACAACAGGGGCCTCCGCCGCTTTCAGAAAGTCAGACCAAGTTCGAATTTCCCCAAGATAAGAAACCGTCTGCGAGCGGTCGGGATCGTACAGGTTTAGGACGGAAGCCTGGGTAATCACGTCCGTGCCGCCGAGACTCGACGGATGATCCGGATTCCCAGTTATGTGCGTGGGCCGCCCCTCGTGGCTCTCGACTAGCAATCCGACGGCATCTGCGCCGAACGGCATTGCCGTCGCGTAAAACTGCGGTTTACCGAGGGTCATTCCGTCGGGCTGCTTCACGTAGGGAACTATGAGTTCATCCGGCTGGCGGCAACCCGAAATTCCCGCAAAAGCCAGTGATGCTGCGGCCAGCTTCAGGAAATTTCGCCGGTCTACCGTTTCATCCCACTCCGACGCCTGGCTTGGGAATTCGCGATGCAGCAAATCTTCAAAGTGCGGATCGTCCGCCAACTCTTCCAGCGTGCGCCAGTATTGCTTGCCGCTCTTCTGCCGAAGTTTCGCGCGAACTTCCCCGAGATCCAGACGATGCTCGTGCGCCGTCGAATCTTCTTCGTGCGAGCCGGAATGATCGTCTGCGTGCAAGGAGCCCTCGTCTGCGTCGTGGCTATGTATGTGGCCGTCGATAAAGTCGTCTTTGCGCATACCGTCCATTAGCGGTGACACGTCGAGCAATTTGTCAGTTCTTCGGTCGTGCGGATCTTTCGCTCCGCGGCAAACCGTTTGCCGATTTCCGCCTGATCAGCGGGAGCTTTCCAATCCATGTTGAACACCTGATCGAGCGGCCGCAACGCCTGTTCGGGATTGCGGTGGCAGCCCAGGCACCACTCCATCAGTAGGGGAGACGCCTGGAACACCAGCGGCATTTGATTGATGGAGCCGTGGCACGTGGAACAGCCGACACCCTTGTTGACGTGAATGCTGTGATTGAAATACACGAAATCGGGGAGGCGGTGAACCTTCACCCACTGGATTGAATCGTTCGTGCGATAACTCTCCCGGATAGGTTCGAGATACGCTGAGTCGGCATACAACACCGAATGGCAATTCATGCAGGTCTTGGTGGGAGGTATGCCCGCGACCGCGGAAGTTTCCACGGAAGTATGGCAGTAGCGGCAGTCGATTCCATCATCTCCGACGTGGTGCTTGTGGCTGAATTGCACAGGCTGCGCTCGCGAAACGTTTTGGTTCGTCGAATAGGGCGAGCGCGCCAGCCCCAAAACGCCGACGAGCCCCAGCCCAACCAAAAAAACAGCCGAGAACAGACTAAATCTCGAAATGAAATTCGTACTGCGATGAAAAATTTGGGCCATGTCAGCGTTGCACTTTGGCGAAAGTCTCTCCGGGAAGGAGCAAAAGCCTGGAGACTCCGCAACGTCATGGCCGGGAAGTGCGCACCCGGCTCGTAAGTGACCGGATAGTTTCCGACAAAACTTTCTCTAATGCAACCGTCTCATCTAGTTTTTCTTAAAAAAGTTTTTCCGAATTGCGCTCGCCAAAGTGAACAACGCCTGCAAACAGTTTGAAACGAACACAAATCCCCTGACCGCCGCGCGTACATGCCGCCGGCCCGCCTTCATTTGCTTTGATTCACGCCGGCCGCGGCGGTTTCAACTTTTTTTCGGGAAGTCGCCTTGCGGAAGACGCAGCCGTGTTATCTTAGAAGCACTCTCCGCCGTCGATTTCGCGTGCGGCGGAGCCTACCCGGTGAGCTGCTGGGGCGTGGTCCAATCGGTAGGACACCTCACTGTTAATGAGGACGGTGGAGGTTCGAATCCTCCCGCCCCAGCCAATTCCCAGCAGATAGGTCCGCTGACGGCTAGTCCCGGACAGTCGGCAAACCGGCTTCCGTCCAGCCTCTCCAGCCTCCGTCCATCGATTCCACGTTGGTGTAGCCCATTTTTTGCAGGTTGTCGGCCACGAGAGCAGAGCGGAACCCGCCCCCACAATAAAGGACAAGTTTGGTGCGCACATCGGGAACCTGCTTCTCGATATCGCGTTCGATAACGCCTTTGCCCATGTGCACTGCGCCAGGGAGATGCCCTTTGGCCCATTCGTTATCCTCGCGAACGTCCACAAGAATGAGTCTTTCGCCCGCGTCAATCCGCTTTTTAACGTCCGGAACATTCGTTTCCTTGACGCGCTGCTTGGCATCCTGGACAAGCTTCAGAAATTGTGGCGAGTGAACCGTACGATCCTCCGAAGTCCATTCATACGAAAGAAGCCTAGCACAATAGACTCGGGGCTTGGGAAGCAGCCGCTATCGAGAACAATCCGCGGATCCCTATTTTGGCTACTGCAAGTCGTCGTCAGTGGATTTTGAAAGATCAGGAGGCGGGCTTCTCTCCCGTCTCTTTCTTCGAGATAGACCGCACTAGATTGACCAGATTCCAGCGCATGGTTTCGGGCGCGCGATCGCCCTCTCCCATCATCTTTCCTTTGCCCTTGGTGATGATGTAGAAAAGCTCGCCGTCCGTCTTTCCGGCCAGTGATGCCGGATCGTGCCAGTCGTGCATCGTCAGCTTCATGGACTCAACGACGTCGCCTTTGCCATTTCCATTAGCGCCGTGGCACATCACGCAGTCATATCCGAAAAAGCGGCGAGCTGCCGCGAGGCCTTCCGGCGTGGGCTTTACGGGATTTTTCTTATCGATGTCTTCCTGCGGGATTTTGGATTCGTCCGCACTGGATTGGGAGTCTTTCGGTTTTTCCTGTGCGGCGTTCTGGTTGGCTCGCGCCAACCCAAGACTAACGACAAAGACCGTGCCTAAAACCAGGAATGCTTTGCGCATACGCTCCTCCTAACACGTCGGGCTGGCCGAACGAGAGGAATCGGCGATATTCTCTGGACGGATTCTACGCCCGGGGAACAGGCAAAGAAAGAGCCTTTGCCCAAAAGCAAGGCTTCCTAGCACCTCGAGTTTGTTCGGATACAGAATTCTATTTGGTGCAAAGTGAATGTTCGTCCGGCAGGCAACCTGAGGAATTGTGCGCACGAAGCCGCGCCAACCCAGAAGTGGCCTCGTGTGACGAAACGATCGTTTAAGTTGCGATGAAGAGCTGTTCATTCCAAATCCCGCCAATTAGGTCCCGAGCAAATCTCCACGACCAGGGGGACCGTAAGTTTGTGTACGCCTTCCATCTCTTCGCGCACAAGTTTTTCGAGTTTGCTTTTCTCTTTCGGCGGAGCTTCAAACAGCAGTCCATCGTGGACTTGCAAAATCATTTTGGCTTCGAATCCTTCCGCCGCCAAACGCCGGTCGATGTTGATCATTGCCAGTTTGATGAGGTCCGCCGCAGTCCCTTGCAGGGGTGAATTCAAGGCCGTGCGCTCCGCAAAGCTGCGAAGTTGCGCCTGGGGCGAATTAATCTCAGAAATCGGCCGAATTCTCCCGAAGAGCGTTTTCGCCACGCCGGTTTTGCGCGTTTCCGCAAGAATCTTGTCCAGGAATTCCTTCACTCCCCGGTATCGCGTGAAGTACGCGCTGATGAACTGCGCCGCTTCTTTCTGCCCGATGCCAAGCTGCTGCGCCAATCCGAACGCCGAAAGCCCGTAAATAATTCCGAAATTTATGGCCTTCGCCGCGCGGCGGTGTTCCGCATTCTGCGCCATCGGTCCGACGCCGAATACTTCCTGAGCGGTGCGCGCGTGAATGTCTTCTCCATTGCGGAAAGCATCGGTTAAAACCGGGTCTTTCGAGAAATGCGCCATGACGCGCAGCTCAATCTGCGAATAGTCGGCCGAAAGCAGAATCTTGCCCTTCTCCGCCACAAACGCCGCGCGAATCTCGCGCCCCAGCTCCGTGCGAATCGGAATGTTTTGCAAATTCGGGTCGCTCGAGCTGAGCCTGCCAGTCGCGGCCGTCGTTTGGGAAAAGCTCGTGTGTAGCCGCCCCGTTTCCGGGTGGATCAGTTTCGGCAGGGCGTCTACATACGTCGATTTGAGCTTGGTAATCTCTCGATATTCGATAATTTTTGCGGGCAGCGGATGTTGCGCAGCCATCTCCTCCAGAATGTCCGCCGCCGTCGACCGCACCTTTCCTTTTCCGCGGCGCATCGGCGGTTGCAGGTTCAGCTTGTCGAACAGAATCTCGGCTAGCTGCGCCGGTGAGTTGATGTTGAATTCATTTCCGGCAAGTTTCCAAATCTCTTTTTCCAGGCGACGGACTTCTTTCTCCATCGACTTGGACATCTTGTCGAGTTCTTTCGGGTCCACGCGGATTCCGATGCGTTCCATGTCGGCAAGCACCGGCGCGAGCGGCAAGTCGATTTTTTCGTAGACCCCGGCAAGCTCTTGCTCGTCGATCTGCGCGCGCAGAACGGGGGCGAGGCGCTGAAGGTAATCGGCGCGCTCTCCCGGTCCGCCGCCGAGCATCGCGTTGAATTGCCGCATGACTACATCGGCGAACTTGTGATTTGCCGTTGTCGGCCGCAGCAGATACGAATAAAGTTGCGTTGCGTGCTTCAGATTCGATGCGCGCCCGGCGAGAAGCTGAAAAAGTTTTGGATCGTGAACGATTTTCGCACGCTTCGCATCCGTGAGAAGCGGCACAAGTGACTTCAGCGCCTCTCCTTTTTCATCGAGCCAAACGGAACGTCCCTCGCCGTCCTTGGAAGAAACTTCAATCGACGCAATGCGTGTCCCAAAACCTTCCGATTCCCGCTCGCCCAGTTCTAGATTCAGCCAAACCGCCAGCGGCTGCTTGGCCGGAATTTTTCCGAGATACGCCCGAAACTCAGCGAGGTCGCCAAACGCGACGTAGTCTGCCTTCAAGCTGAGTTTCGCGTCAGCGGGCGCAGACGACGCCAGCCCCTCCGGGCTCAACTCCTTCAACAAGGAATTGAAACCAAGTTCACGATACAGCGCGCCCAACGCCGCGACATCAGGGTCACGCCTCTCGAGCGCGTGCAAATCCAGTTGCAACGGCAGATCCGTCGCTATCGTCGCCAGCTGTTTGGACATCATCACCTGTTCGCGT
>JBGPLB010000235.1:0-7193 GCA_041486245.1 Candidatus Acidiferrum sp. | reverse complement strand
TCAGGATCGACTTCACCGGGAGCAGGAAATATTCCGGCCGTTCGGCGGACTTCCGGTGGCTCTCGGCTGGAGGAGAGCATGCTGCGAGGCGGGCGATGCCCACCAGCGGTACGGCTGCGTCTCGGGTCCGGCCATCCGCCTGGCTTTCAAAGCCGTGCGGGACCGCATCTTGCGAGGCTGGCGGAGGGCAATCCGCCGTGGGGCAACCCGAACTGCTGCCGCCTAAGCCGGCGCTCGTCGAGCCTTCCACTTTTATGTGGGGGTCGCCCGGCGAATCACCGTCTTTTGGTTTTGGGCTTGTCGCATAGGGGCTTACAGGAAAGAGTGTTGCCGTGGATTGTGTAGCGCGGCGGCGCGGGAAACCAAAGGACCGCGCCGTGGAGGAAAGAACTGGAGACATAGCCCACCTCGAAGCACGGGAGGATTATTTCGCTT
This sequence comes from Candidatus Acidiferrum sp., assembly GCA_041486245.1. GTDB lineage: Bacteria > Acidobacteriota > Terriglobia > Acidiferrales > UBA7541 > Acidiferrum. The sequence goes on along the minus strand of JBGPLB010000235.1, from coordinate 6,758 downwards.
TTTGTTCGCCATGTCAAGCACTTTTCGCTTTTCCTTCGTCAATTAAATTTGGCTCGGAGGCAGTATCTCTTGCTACTCACGCCCCCATGCCTCCGCATTGCCCGGCGTGCCCCCACAGGGTATTCTGCTCGTTCGGGAGGAGCGTCGTGCGACAGTCCCCATCGGCACGGTATCTACTCGGCGTGTGCGTCTTCCTCTTTTTGGCCGCCTCGGGTCCTTCCCTTGCCCAGCAATCACAGCCACCACAACAGGCTCCCCCATCGCAGCCCCAGGCAGCCCAAGTTAAGAAGGCTCCTGTCGGGCCAGCGGCTCCGCAGTCCACGCATTACCCCATACTTCTGCTGGTGCAGGGAAATGACCAGTCGTGGAGTCTGCGGATTGGCCTAAAAGGCCCGGAACGGCTGGACAGAAACGGCTATCCTCCCATTCCGCTGGAGACGACGGAAGTGCACCGGGAGGGCACCACGGATACCTGGACCTACAACGCCAGGGACTCCCAGACCGGCGCCGCTGTCTCCGTTCATATCACACGCGAACTGTGCAGCGACCCAGCCTCAACTGCCAAGCTCGTATTCACGGCATCCGTCGAGCACGCCCAAACCGGCGCAGCGCAAGGCTGCGCGCGAGTGGCGACGGAACTCTTCCCCAAAATCAATAACCAGCCCACGGATGACGATGACGAAGCCAAGGACAAGCCCGCACCGCCGACGGTGACACACTTCAAGCCGCCCGTAGCGGCCGCTTACATAGCAGATACGGACAAGATGATCGTCAAACGCGGCAGCGTGGCGCGGGCCGTCCTCGGAAAAGCAGGTTATTCGCTTTGCTTGTCACATGACGGCAAGAAGCTGCTGTTTGTCCGCGATGAGCAGCCGTCGCCGCTTCGCACCATCAATGAATACGATTTCGATAGCCGGCGAACAAAGGAATTAATTCGGGCCAACGCCAATGCCCCGTTTTGGTCTCCCGATGACTCGCGGATCGCTTTTCTCGAAAACGTCGAGGGAAAGTGGCAAGTCTGGAGCATGCCAGCAGACGCGCCGGAAAAGGCCGCGCCTTTTTATCCCGGGGAGGAGGTCACGCTGGAGGGCTGGGCGGACGCGCACACGATTCTTGCCAGCGACTTGCAGACACTCTCGTGGATCGGCGATGACGGAACCGTAAAGCAGACACTTTCAAATGCGGACCTCTACGGCAAGGATCAGTTCAGCGTGACAAGCGGCAATACAGTGCGCATTCACCCGCTTAATCCTGACTTGCTGCTCGTTTCTGCCGAATTGCTGCCCGCGGCTGCCGCCACCGCTTCGAAAGAAGCTGCAAACAAACAGGCGGCCGGGAGAGATGCCGCGAAGGTGGGAGCTGCCACAGTGCTGCCAGGGCCGGCCTTCTTCCTCTATGAGATCCGCTCGAAGCGCCGCATGCTGCTCAGCCCGCCAAATATGTTATCCAACGGCGCCGAGTGGTCCGGCGACGGGCTCCAGGTTTTCTTCACCGGCCGCGACGCCAACAGCCACACGGCGACGATCTACCGAGTGTTCTGGGATGGCACCAGCAAAATCAAAGTTCACGATGGATACGACTACGTGATTGGCCAATAGGACTTGGGCCGCACGGACTTATCGCCAGCAGATTCCGCGCGTTCGTGCTTGCCTGGCTTCCGGCCTTCCCCGACGCCCGCAGCCCCTCAGCTAACGGAAGCACCGGCCTAACCCTGCGTTTGGACCTCCTGGACCAGATTGGTCCGGCATTGGCCAATAGGTCGCAGTCGCTCAATTGCCAGCCCTGGCCCGGCAGGCGCCACGCTATACTTATTTAATGGCGACCCTTCCTCCCGCGCAGCCGAGGCAGGTCGGCATCCTCATCCTGGATGACGACGATCAGCACCTGGGCGCTTTGCGCCAAATCCTTGATTCGGAAGGATGGCGAGTCCGCCTGGTCCAGGAGCCAAAGTCGCTCCTCACCGAGCTAAGATCCGGCGAATGGTCATTGGTAATTGCCAATATCGCGCTTTCCGGGGTCGATACGCCTGTGTTCGTGACACTTCGGGAGCTTGCCAGCGTCTCGTTCGAAGAGGGCGGACGCATTCGCGTCCTCTATATTCTGCCGGAGGAGGGCAGCAGCCAGTATCTGGCCCCCCTGGAGCATGTCCGCGCACCATATGTGGTCCGTCCCTTCCATCTTCATGATTTTCTTGAGAAAGTCAGCGACCTCCTCGTGGAAGTCAAAGCGATCGAGGGACCGATTCGTCAGGTGCGCCGCGAGTTTGGGGCACTGCGAAAAAAGAAAAAGCTGGCAGGGCGATCCAACGCTATGTTTGCTTCGCGTGATTCTTATTCCTATACAGACGAAGAGCTGGCTGAATACGAGAAACAGGAAAGCGAAGCTTCCAAAACCAGACGTAACAAGCCGCGCACCAACCTCGGCGGCTCGGACCGCTAAGCTCACTTGCTTGGCAAAGAATTTCTTCTAATGTGCAGCGCCAGCTGCATCGAGCTGGGCATCCAGCTTGAGCAGCGTGCGGTAAAGAACTTCAGCGCCGTTTGCCGCCTGCTCTGGCGAGGTGTATTCCAGGGGCGAATGGCTGATTCCTCCTCGACTGGGCACGAAGATCATTCCCACGGGCGCGAAGCGCGCTGCGTTCTGAGCATCATGGCCGGCACCGCTGGGCAAATCGAGCGTCCTGAGGCCGGCGTCGCTCGCCGCGGCTCGAATCGCTTCCTGAAATGCTCTGGCTGTAAGCGCGGGAGCATGGAAATCCGGCGCCGCGCAAGTGATTTGAACATTTTCCTGCCGACTAATTTCCTCGAACCGTTGCAAGATCCGCGCTGCGATTCGGTCGATTTTTTGTTTATCCAAATCGCGCAGCTCCACGGGAAACGTTACGCGGCCGGGGATCACGTTGCTGGCGCCGGGCTCGAGCTTCATGGAACCGACGGTGCCAACCTGCCTTCCCGGTTCGCTCCGCACTTCATCGCGCACGGCGAGCACCGCGCGCGAGGCGGCGGCGAGCGCATCCTTACGCCGGTTCATTGGCGTTGTGCCGGCATGATTGGCGAAGCCGGCGGCGGTGCAAGTCCGCAGGCTGATGCCCACAATTCCCGTGACCACTCCGATGGGTATCTTTGCTTCATCCAACACCGCGCCCTGCTCGATGTGCAGCTCCAGGTAGCCCGCGATGCTGCCCGGCGCTATTTTTGCGGCCGCTATCTGGGACGCGTCGCCGCCCATGCGCGATAGCCAGTCGCTGAGCTTTTCTCCGTTTTCGTCCTGGCGCGTCGCAATATCCGCCGGCAGAATTCCCGCCGCTGCGGAGGATCCAAATAGCCCGGAATAAAATCGGCCGCCTTCTTCGTTCGTCCAGATTACGAGCTCGAGAGGATGGCGCGTCGTCAGATGCGCCTCGTTCAGCGCTCGGATCACTTCGAGGGCACCTAAGGTCCCGACGTCGCCGTCGTAATTTCCGCCGTGAGGCACGGAGTCAATGTGCGAGCCGAAGAGCAGGACCGGCAGCTTCTCGGACCCCGAGCGCCGGCCAAAAATATTTCCTGCGGGATCGACGCGCACGACGAGCCCTGCTTCTCGCAGCAACCCCATCATGAATGCGCGTCCGGCAAGATCGGGCTCTGTGAACCCGACGCGGCTCACGCCACCCTCCAGGTTTTTTCCAAATTCAGCAAGCTGCTGAACAGTGGTCCACAAGCGCTCCTGATTCACATGCCTGCTTGCCTCACTTGTCTGTTGTGTGCCTTTGTCTGCCCACCCGCTTCCAACCATCAGGCCAAGCAAACTTAAACAGGCTCCGGTTGCGACAAATCTACTTCTTCGCATCAACATTCGTTCCCTCCGCGCCCGCAGTCTCCCACACACGGCCAACATTTCTGCAGAATATTATTCCGCAACCATTTCGCGCGGCGCGCGGCTTGACTTCCATAGCTTGCAGGCGCGATGCTACCGCGTCCAAGTTGTCGAGACTTCCGGACGAGTGGACACAAAACGAAAGCTTCCGATCTCATTCACATCCTGGGTCGGCCGGGCTATCGCGCGATACAAACGAGGAACTAAATGCGAGTTCGAGTACCAAATACCTTTTCTTTCTTTCGAGTTGCGTTACTAACGGCAGTCGCCGCCAGCGCGGCGATGCCATGCGCTGCGCAACAATCCGGTCTTGCGGAGGCGCACGCTCTCACCACGGCAGATTATCAGCGCGCCGAGAAATTCATGGCATATAACACGCGGCCGCTGGTGTTTCACGAGGTGCGCGCTAAGTGGCTGGCGGGGGATCGGTTCTGGTATCGCGATGCAGGCCCAGAGGGATTTGAGTTTGTGATTTATGACGCCGCTCACGGCACGCGCCAGCCTGCCTTTGACCATGCGAAACTCGCCGCAGCGCTCTCCGCGGCCGCCGGAACAACATACAAAGCGGCGCACCTGCCGTTTACGACCATCGAGTTTTCGCACGACGAAAATTCCGTCTCGTTTGAAGTGAAGGCGCAGAATTGGAACTGCGATTTACAGACGAACCGCTGCACCGCCAAACCGAAACCCCCTAAGGACGAGGCGGCGCCACCCGAAGAGCTTTCCCCAGACGGCAAGACCGCCGCGCTTATCCGCGATTACAACCTTTGGGTGCGCGATGTGGCCAGTGGCAAAGAGACACAACTGACGACCGACGGCGTGAAGGACTTCGGCTATGCCACGGACAACGCGGGATGGATTCACAGCGACCGGCCCATTCTGCTGTGGTCGCCAGATTCCAAAAAAATCGCGACTTTCCAGCAGGATCAGCGCGGGGTCGGCGAAATGTACCTGGTCGAAACGAAGGTCGGACACCCTGTTCTGCAGGCGTGGAAGTATCCGCTTCCGGGCGATGCGGTCATTACGACCATTCAGCGCGTGATCATTAATCTCGATGGGCCGAAAGTGATTCGGCTGCAGATGCCTCCCGATCAGCACCGCACGACTCTCTGCGACGATGTGGAATGCCGCGGCAGCGACTGGGACGACGTCGAGTGGAGTCCCGACGCGAGTCATCTGGCGTTCGTCTCCACATCGCGCGACCATAAACATGAGCAATTGCGCGTTGCGGACGCCGCTACTGGCGCGGTGCGCGACGTCCTCGAAGAAACTGTTGCCACGCAGTACGAATCCGGCTGGGGCCGCGTCAATTGGCACTACCTGCCCGGTTCCAACGAAGTCATCTGGTTTTCAGAGCGGGACAATTGGGGCCATCTCTATCTGTACGATCTCGCGAGCGGCCACTTGAAGAACCAGATTACTTCCGGCGATTGGGTGGTCACGCAATTGCTTCACGTGGACGAAAAGAACCGCGTGTTGTACTTCCTCGCAGACGGCCGCGAGAAAGGTGAAAACCCTTACTTCGCCCACCTTTATCGCATCGGATTCGACGGCAAGAATCTCTCCTTGCTGACGCCTGAGGATGGGAATCACGAAGTCAGCTTCTCGGCCTCAGGCCGCTACTTTTTCGATAGTTATTCCAAACCCGACGTCCCTGCTGTAGCCGTGGTGCGTGACGATGCAGGGAAGTTGCTCTCGACCGTTGCGAAAACCGACATCTCGAAACTGCTCGCTGCGGGCTGGCAGCCTCCCGTTCCGATCAAGGTGAAGGCGCGCGATGGAGTCACGGATATCTACGGCCTGCTGTACAAACCGACGCAACTTGATGCCACGAAGAAATATCCGATTGTCAATAACATCTACCCTGGGCCACAGGGCGGCAGTGTCGGGTTTTGGGGTTTTGCCCCCGCGCGCGGCGATACGCAAGCTCTGGCCGAACTGGGATTTGTGGTCGTTCAGATTGAAGGGATGGGGAATCCGCTGCGGTCGAAGAAATTCCACGATTTTTATTACGGGAATCTGGGTGATAACACGCTTCCCGACCAGATTGCCGGGATGAAGGAACTGGCGCAGAAGTATTCGTGGATTGATATTGAACGCGTTGGCGTCTATGGACATTCCGGCGGAGGATATGCAACCGCGGATGCCATGTTCCGTTACCCGGATTTTTTCAAGGTGGGTATTTCTGAATCTGGCAACCACGACAACCGCGAGTATGAAGATGACTGGGGCGAGCGGTATCAGGGGTTGCTCGTAAAGAATGCGGACGGAACCAGCAACTACGACGATCAGGCCAACCAAAATATGGCCAAGAATCTGAAGGGCCACCTGCTCCTGGCGCACGGCACGATGGATGATAACGTTCCGCCGTACAATACGCTGCTCGTCGTGGATGCACTCATCAAAGCCAACAAGGATTTCGATCTTTTGCTGCTGCCGAACCAGCACCACGGTTATGGGAGCGAGACTCTCTACATGACACGACGAAGGTGGGACTACTTCGTGCGCTATTTACTTGGCGCCGAGCCGCCGCACGAGTACGAACTGAAGCCGCCGGCCCCGTAGAGCCGCGAAGTACCGCCTAGAGGACAACTCTTCTTCCCTGCTCCGGCGTGACGGAGCTCCGCTCCATTCACGTGGACTGCTTTCTGAGGCGTCCGCGCTTCCCTGCACCCAGGACTGCAAGAAATCCAAAGTTCCACGTTCTAAGCCCGAGTCGCGTCCCGGAAAGGTCGCGCGAAGGAGGGTTTTATGGAACGTTCAATTTTGGGAGCTATTTTTGGCAGCTTGTTTGGAATTAGCGCACTTGGGGGATTGGCGCTGATTGGGGCGCCGCCGAATCCTGTGCCGGGGAAGCCGGAGGGTAACTGGCGGCTCTTGGACCCGGTCGCGTATGAGAACAT
>JBGPLB010000234.1:0-7204 GCA_041486245.1 Candidatus Acidiferrum sp. | reverse complement strand
GCGCCGGCGAGAAGGAGCAGGGTGAAGGCAACTTGTCCCGCAACCAGGAATTTTCGGAAGCCCACATGCGACACGCTTGCGGAAGAAGTGGAACCCTGATCCTTAATTACGTCGGAGACTCCCAAACGCGTCACGCGCCACGCGGGGATTAATCCGAAGAAAACTCCAGAAAAAAGTGTGGCTCCGATGGCAAATGCCAAGACCCCTGGGTCGAGTCTCTCTGTCAGCCCATGAATCCCGGTGTTGGAGACCACGATGGGCGTCAGGATTCTCATCAACCATGTGCCGAGCAGCAGGCCCATCGCTCCGCCGCCAAACGCGCACAATAGGCTTTCCGCAAGCAACTGACGGATCATCCTGCCCCGGCTTGCTCCCATGGCTGTGCGGATCGCAAACTCACGTTGACGCGATGCACCCCGTGCCAGCAACAAGTTCGCCACGTTTGTGCACGCTATCAAAAGCACAAGCGCCACCATCACGAAAAGCGTGATGATCTGTCCGCCGGAGTCCCGCTGCAAAACGGTGCGTCCTCTAGCTCCCGATGAGAGCAAAATTCTCTTGTCCAAAAATAGTTGGCGCTTTTTTTCGTTCCAGCCGGACTTGATCTGCGGCAGCTGCTCTTCTAGCAAAGGCTGGTACGCGGCGTTAATTCCTGCCTGCGCCTGTTTCTCTGAAATTCCCGGCTTGCGCCTGGCCAGAACTTTCATCCAATAGTCGTTCCACCCATCGAGTGAAGAACTATTGAGAGTCATCTGCGGGGTCATCATCAAGGGCACGAAAAAGTCCGGCGTCTGGCCCACTTGAACGCCAAAAAATTCTGCCTGGGAGACGCCAACCACGGTCATCTCGACGCTGTTAATTAGCAGGACCTTGTTCAGCACGCTTGGGTCACCGCCAAAGCGCCGTTTCCAGTACGAGTTGCTCAGCACGACGACGGGCTGCGCTCCGGGCACTCGGTCATCGTCCTGAGTGAAGACCCTCCCGACCGCCGGCTGCACTCCCAGCACATCGAAGTAATTCCCGGAAACAAGTTCTCCCGTCGCGCGATCCGTCTGGCCGTGACTTGCGACGCTTGCGGAAAATGTGAACCGCGCCAAAATTCCGGAGAACACCTTATTGGTGTCACGCAACCCCTTGTACATCGGGTACGAAAAGGACTCCGTGGAATCGCCGTCGCTCGAGACTCGCCCCGTCACCGGCCCCGGTGCCCGCAGAATGACCAGTTCATCCGGGTTCTTTACCGGCAGCCGCCGCAGCAAAATCTGGTTCATCAAGGAAAAGATCGCCGTATTCGCGCCGATTCCGAGAGCCAGGGTGATCACGGCAATGGCCGTAAAGCCGGGGCTCTTTGCCAGCATGCGCAACCCAAACTGGATGTCTTTCCAAAAATTGTGCATTACGCACTCCACCCGATCGCTGCCTGCCAGCAAATCCTATTCATAGCGCAGCGCCTCAATGGGATCGATCCGCATCGCCCGCCTAGCTGGTATCCACGCTGCAACAAACGCCGCGAGGAGCAGCAGAGCCAGCGCCGCTCCAGCCGGCCAAGGATCCCGCACAGACACCTGGAACAGCAGCGACTGAAGCAGTTTCACGGCATACCAGCTTCCCAGCAGCCCTAGCAACGCGCCGGCCACCGTCCATCGCGCCACGTTGGCCATGATCATCTTTAGAATCGTCTTCGGCGATGCTCCGAGCGCCATGCGCACGCCAATTTCCTGGGTTCGCTGCGCGACTAGGAACCCCACCACGCCATAAATGCCGATGGCGGCCAGCACAACCCCCATCCCAGCGAAAAGCGTGAGCAAAATAGCATTAAAGCGTGGCCGTTCAGAAAGCTTGCCCACGCGCTGACTCATCGTTTCGATAGTGATCGGCACAGTAGGGTCCAGACTTGCCGTTTCCTGGCGCACCCACTTGGCCACAGTTTCAGGATTCATGGGCGTTCGTAGGCTCACATGCGCCACGCGAAAATATCCTTCGGGATCAATCTTCCATGGAATGTAGTACTCAGGATCAGACGCTGCAGCCAGACCGTTGTTTCTTACATCCGCAGCAATCCCGACAACTGGCCGCCAAGTCCCCTCAGGTCTTAGGCGCAAGCTCCTGCCAAGAGCATCCTCGTTGGGGAAGAGTCGCTTTGCCAGCGTTGCGCTCAGGATGACCGGGTTCTCATTCGTCCCGCGATCCTGATCCTGAAACGCCCGCCCACGCACTATGGGAATCCCGAGCGCCGAAAAGTACCCTGGGGAAACGGACCGCCAGCCGACCATACCTCCGGTGCCTTGCGCCGCGCGCGGTCTGCCCGGAATCTCAATTTGGGAATAAATTGTGGCTTGTGAACCTCCGGAGGGAGGCAAAGTATCGCTGATCGCCAAAGCCGTCACCCCAGGCATCTGGCGCAAGCGCGCCTCAAGCTCATCAAAGAATGCCGCTTGCCGCTCGGCGTTTGGGTACCGGTACTGAGCCAACGCAATCTGCGCGCTGACGACGCTTTGCGCGTCCATCCCAAGCGGAACGCTTTGCAATTTCCACAGGCTATGGAGCAACAATCCGGCACCCGTCAATAGAATTAGGGATACGGCAACTTGCGACGCTACCAGTATTTGACGTAGCAAGCCGCGAGAGGTCTGGCGCGCTTCTTTCCCGGTCAGGAGTTCCGTCGTAGGCCGGCGGATAGCTGGCGCGAGCCCAAATAGCGCTCCCGAGACCAGCGAGACGACCAGCGTGAAAAGCACCACTCGCGTATCAAGTCCAGACTGCTGCAAGCGTGGAATCCCTTCCGGAGCAATGGATTCAAACAGTTGCAACAGGGAATACGCAACCCAGCACCCAATGGTTCCCCCAATTATTCCCAGGAGGAGGCTCTCTGTAAGGCTTTGGCGGATCAGTCTGGCGGGGCTAGCGCCCAACGCAGCTCGAACCGCCAGCTCTCTCCGCCGGCTGCTGGCTCTGGCAAGCAGCAGATTTGCCACGTTCGTGCATGCAACCAGCAATACCGCCAGCACGGAGCCGAACAAAATCCAGGACGCCACCTTCGAGTCCGCCACTTGGCGGTCGCGCAGAGAGCGAACACTCAGCCGCACCTCTTTCCGAAACTGTAGCGGGACATACTGAAGCGATTTCTCAAACAGCGGCTGGAGCGCGGCGATCGACTGCGCAATCGTCACCCCGGGCTTCAGCCGCGCGAACGCTCGAAGGACGGGTTGGGGACCAGATCTTTGCAGGCCGGCCTCATCCAGCGCCTGCGGAATCAGAATGTCCGTCTTGCCGAGAGTGGGCATCTCAAAACTAGCTGGCAAAATCCCCACAACGAGCGCCGGCTGGCCATCCAATAAAATGTTCTTGCCCACAACCGCTGCATCTCCCGCAAATCGCGAGCGCCACAAACCGTACGTAATCAGCGCAACGCGTGAGGCGTGTGGCCGGTCTTCTTCCTTCGTGAAATTCCGCCCCAAGAGCGGTTGAATCCCAAACGTTTGCAAAAATGTCGATTCCACGAGCGCGCAGCTAAGCCTGACAGGATTCTGCTCCGTCAAATCGCAGTCTGCTCCACCCGGCGTGAAGGTCGTCATCGATTGGAAAGAGGTCTGCTCCGCGCGCCACTCGACATAATCTTTCGCCAACATGAACTCCCGCGGCTCAATCGGAGCGAACAAGCCGAACGACACGAGCTGTTCGTCGTGAGGATAAGGAAGACTGCGGAACAGAATCCGGTCGACCACACTGAACACCGCCGACGTCGATCCAATGCCCAGCGCCAGAGTCAGCACCGCAACGACTGTAAACGCCGGCTTTTTCGCCATCATGCGCAGCCCGAAACGGATGTCTTGCCATATTGACGACATCAATACTTTTCGCACGCTTTCCCTTGCCGCAAAAACCAAAGCCTACTCGTATCTCAGCGCCACCATGGGATCCACTCGCGTGGCTCTTCGCGCTGGAATATAGCAAGCCACCAGCGCGACGAGTGCCAGTGCTGATACCACGCCAATAAACGTAAACGGGTCGGTGGCGGTCACTCCAAATAGCTGGCTCTTCAGAATGCTGGAAAGCCCAAGCGTTCCAACCAAGCCAACCGCGAGGCCCGCAAACGTGATGACCATCCCTTGCTTCAGAATCAGCCGCAAAATATCCGTTTTCTCCGCGCCCACCGCCACTCGCACACCGATCTCATGCGTTCGCTGCGCCACGCTGTAGGACATCACACCGAACAGCCCAACAATCGCCAGCAGAAGTCCCGCACCGGCAAAAATCGCGCAGAGCAAGCTCGTAAACCGTCTCTGCGCAATCGATGCCGCGACATATTCCTCCATGCGTTTGGCTTTATAAATTGGAAGTTCCGGGTCCAGAGTCAACACTTGTGCCCGCAAGGCCGGCAACAGGGCCATCGGATCGCCGTCCGCCCTCACGACCACGTCCATGCCTCCGATGGGAGTCTGGTCGTAAGGTACGTACGACTCGGGATCAGGAGACTGCCAGAGATTTCTATGTTTTACGTCGCCCACCATTCCGACGATTTCGCACATCGAATCGGTTTTGCCGCCGGACATCCCCGGTTTCATGTGCTTTCCGATGACATCCGTGTTGGGAAAGAACTTTCGTGCGAGCGTCTGATTAATGATGATCACATGAGGAGCATGCCGATCGTCGCGCGCGGTGAATTCGCGTCCCGCCACAAGCGGAATGCGCATGGTTTGGAAGTAATCCAGGCCAACCGCGCGGATTTGCGTTCGCGGCAGGTCGCTCTTCGCCATCGGCTGCCCTTCAATTTCAAACGAGGTTCGGAGCGCATTGTCCGAGAGAGGCAAAGGCATTGCGGCACTGGCATTCTTCACGCCGGGCACGGTCCGAATCCGGCTGAGCAACTCCTTGAAAAAATCTGCCGACTGCTCCGGTTTGCCATAACGGGGATCCGGCAAATCGAGACTGAACGCCACAACTCCTTGCGGGTCAAAACCGGGCGATTGGTGCAACAGGTGGAACATGCTCTCAATCAGCAGGCTCGCGCCGATCAGTAGTGTTACCGCCAGCGACACCTGCGAAATCACAAGTAAGCTGCGCATGCGCGAGTGGCCGGCTCCCTCAGTCGCTGTCCGGCCTCCTTCTTTCAGCGAGCCAAACAAATTAAAGCGAGAGGCGTGCAACGCCGGCGCCAGGCCGAAAAGAATGCCCGTGAAAACAGAAACCGCCAGCGTGAAGGCAAGAGCCCTCCAATCGACTCCCGCGGAAGCGAGCCGGGGAATCCCGAGCGCCGGAAGGTTCACGAGTGCAGCTGTCCCCCAAACAGCCAATAAAAGTCCCAGAGCTCCGCCCGCCAGGGAAAGCAGCACGCTTTCGGTCAGAAGCTGCCGAAGGATTCTGCTCTTGCCCGCGCCGAGAGAAGCACGGATGGCCATTTCACGCTGGCGTCCCGCCGCGCGAGCCAGCAAGAGATTCGCCGCGTTCGCGCAGGCGATCAGCAGCAAGAATCCCACCGCACCGAGCACCATCAGCAGTGCTGGACGCACGTTGCCCACAAGCTCATCCATCTCGGGCACCAAAGACATTCCCCAGTGGCCATTCGTGTCCTGATACTGTTTTTCGAGACGAGCGCTGATCTCTGCAGTTTCTGCGTTCGCAGCCGCGAGGGTTGCTCCGCTGCTCAACCTTCCGATAACTCTCAGAAAATGCGACCCGCGCTCCGCTTGGCTCTCTGCTCCCTCGACCGCTATTGTGGTCCAGAGGTCCACAGGTTGCGTGTCCAAAGGAAATTGGAATCCCGCCGGCATGACTCCCGCTACCACATAGGGCTTGCCATCCAGCACGATTTGCTTGTCCGTCACTTTTGTGTCGCCGCCAAAGCGTGTTTTCCAGAGGCGGTAACTCAGAACGACGACATGCGTTCCAGGTTTGTCTTCCGCCGCGGTGAATTCGCGGCCCAGCATCGGCGGTTCGCTCAGTACGTTGAACATGTCTGCCGAGAAAATTCCCATGTTCAAATGAACCGGATCCCCCATTCCCGTCATCGTTACGGAACCCTCGTCATAAGCCGCCGCAGCTTCCAACGACTTGCTCTGGGCGCGCAGGTCCGCGAAGTCCGGATAACTCAGTGCTCGTCCCGTCTCTCCAGTTCGCAAGTCCAAATGCAGAATGGCTACAAGGCGATCAGGTTGCGGGAAGGGAAGCGGCTGAAGCAAAACTGCGCTGACGACGCTGAAAATCGCCGTGTTCGCCCCTATACCCAGAGCCAGCGTAAGGACGACGACGGCCGTAAAGCCGGGCGTCTTCGACAACATGCGCAGCCCGTAGCGAATGTCTTGCCACAACATCAACATGCGTGTCTCCCAATCAAACCCTGCTCCATCCAGTGAACGCTATTCATAGCGCAGCGCCACAACCGGATTCACTTTTGTGGCTCGCCGTGCCGGGACGTAGCTTGCCAGCAGAGCGATTCCCAGCAAGAACGCGGGCACGAATAGGAATGCAATCGGATCACGCGCGCTGATTCCGAACAGCATGCTCGAGAGAACCCAGGAAACTCCCGCGCACACAGCAATCCCGATGGCGCCGCCGATCAGAACCGGCCGCATGCTTTGCCGCAACATCAGGCTCATCACGTCGCGCCCGTCCGCTCCCAGCGTCATACGAATACCAATCTCGCGAGTCCGCCGGCTCACCGCGTAAGCCACCACTCCATACACTCCCACTGCAGCCAGCAGCAAACCCAAGGCGCCCAGAGACCCCGAAAGTCCAGCCACAATCCGTGCAGGCACGCGCCAGGTTTCCAGGTTGTCTTCAAACTTCGTGACATCTACCACGACATCTGGATCCAGCTCCGCTGCGGCACTACGAACGCCCGCGGCAACTGCAGCAAATCCTCCTCCGCCATGAATCATTAGTTGAAGCCGCGATTGCTCCTTCGGTCCGGCAGGCAGATAGACATATAACTTTGGCGTCTTGCCCAGGTGCGATACTTGCGCATCCCTTGCGATACCCACAATCTGCAGGTCCGTTTTGTCTCCCTCACGCAAAATCTTCCCGATGGGATCTTCGCCGGGCCAAAACTTCCGTGCCGTTGTTTCGGTGACAATCGCTACATTGGCTCCAACGCGCACTTCTTCCTCCGTAAAGTCCCTCCCGCGCACAATCGGAATGCCAATCATCGAAAAATATCCTTGCGAAATCGCATTATTCTCGACGTCGTACTCTGCAGGCTTCCCAG
>JBGPLB010000233.1:0-7258 GCA_041486245.1 Candidatus Acidiferrum sp. | reverse complement strand
TGCGCAAGTCAAGCACGCGTCGGAAATGCAGCTCAGCGTCCACGTAGAGGCCCTGAGCCTCGCGAAGCAATCCGAGATTGTTGATTGCGGTTGTTACTCGTGTATCGCCGGCGGGAAACGCTTTCTCGCGAATTGCGAGAGAGCGTTTGTAAAGCGGTTCGGCCTCAGCGAGCTTGCCTTCATTCCGGTAAAGCTCCGCCAAATCATTCACAGTGACCGCCAAGTCCGGATGCTCAGGTCCTGATGCTTTTTCCTGGATCGAAATGGCGCGGGCGTAAAGCTCCTCCGCGTCGTGGTAGCGGTTCATCGCGCGATACAGTTCAGCGAGAAGGTTGAGTGGCGTTGCCACTGCGGCACTGCCTGGTCCCGACGCTTTCTCCTCCATCGCGAGCGCGCGGTTCAGCAGGTTCTCTGACTCTGGAAATCTCCCTTCCATCCGATAAAGCTCGCCGAGTTGGCTCACGCTGGCCGCCACGCGCGGGTCGCTCGAAGAATAGGCGCCCTCGCGAATCTGCAAGGCCCGCTTCAACACCGGCTCCGCCTCGGAATATCGGCCGGTCAGACGATAAAGCTCACCCAGATTGCCCAAGACGCGGGCCAGGGAAAGTTCCTCCGGCCCGCGAGCCTTTTCCCAGGTCTCGATCGACCGCTTATAAAGTGGTTCAGCCTCGGCGAACCGGCCACGCTGCACATAAAGCTCCGCCAGATTATTCAGATTAGTGGCCAGGCGAGGGTCGGTGGGACCGAAGAGTTCGGCCTGCTGCAACGCATTGGCGTAGAGCTGTTCCGCTTCCGGGAATTTCCGCTCTTGAAATGCCTTGCCGGCCGCAACCATCTTTGCATCCCAGGATGACTGTTGGGCCAGAGATGGACAACACAAATAGAAGGCACATATCGAGCAAAGAGCCGCACAGCGGCTCAATCGCCAGAGCGCGATGACCACAGGACACCACCCAGAACCGCTAAGACTCAGGGGACCGCCATCCCGAGCAATAGGCTGCGTGATTCGAACTTGCGTGGCGCCAATGTACCACGCCGCGCCGTTTTCGGAGGCGCACAAGATGAGAATATTGGGCTTGCCCCGCCTCAGCCGTGGTAACTGTGGCGGCATGCAACTCGAGACCATAAATTAGGAAACTTTTCCGCGGCGAGCTTCGTATCTCTCTTCAAATGCCCAAAGGAGGCATACCGCTATGACTAGCCGCACCCGGCACCTCTTCCCGGTGATCGCATTTCTGGCCGCCGCATCTCTCTTTGCCCCTCTGGGTATTCAAGCACAAACGAATGCAAACCAAGCAAGCACAGCCGCCCATGGGGACCGCTGGCTTCACGTGCGCGTGATTAGCACCGATTCGAAAGGCGAGACCGTAAAGGTCAACGTCCCGCTGGAGCTGGCGGAAAAGGTTTTGCCGGCGATCGATCACGACCGTCTGCATAACGGCAAGGTTCGCATCGGCTGCATGGATTGCGATGGAGTGGACGTTCGAACAGTCTTCGAGGCCGTTCGAACGGCGAAAGACGGCGAATTCGTGACCGTGCAGAGCAACGATGCGGACATAAGCGTAACGAAAAAGAATGGCCAGATGCTCGTCCACGTCCACAACAAAAAGAAGTCAAAGGATGCGCAGATCGAAGTAAAAGTTCCCATGAAGGTCGTCGAAGCGTTGCTCTCTGGCTCAAAAGACGAACTGGACATCGTGGCGGGACTGCATGCCCTTGCCGGGCAAGGCGACGTGGAGCTGGTTTCAGTGAAGGATGATGAGAACACGATCCGCGTCTGGCTGGATTCGAAGAACGTGACGGATTAAGCAGTAGGATTCACAGGGTCGAGCACCGGGAGGGTCTCTTGCAGAAAGCGAGAGACGGGAGAGGATGAGTGAAATGGTACTGCTCGCGAAAATCGCTCTGGGTTTTGGGGCCACGGTGGTTATGGCGGGGGCTTATACCTTTCGCGAAGGTCTTCTGCGAGTCGATGTGGACGAAAGCCGTACCAACGGATCGCATGTACACGTCTGGCTGCCGGCAGCTGTGGTGCCGATGGCCATACACTTCGTTCCTGGCCGGAAGTTGGAAGAGGCGGGAGTGCGCGCCGGGAAGTTCATGCCACTTGTGCACGCGTTGGCGAAAGAACTGCAAAAATATCCCGAGGCCGAACTGGTTGAGGTGCAGGACGGCGAACAACACGTTCATATCCGCACGCATAACGGTACTTTGCTGATCGACGCAGAAGAGCCTGGCCAAACGGTTCATGTGGCCTGCCCGCTGGCCACAATAGATGACGTCTCCCGCGAGCTAGCAGCCTTCGCTCCCGCATCCTGAGGATCATGGGCCGGGTTAAAATAAAGCGAACGAAATCCTGAAACGGTCGTCGCCCCCACTTGCACTCCCGATTACTCGCGATTCTTTTCAGCCTGTGCTGGTTCAGCCTGAAATGGAGAGCTGGCGTTCCCCGTTAGCGAGTATGGCGCCATATTCGGTGGGCCCGTTGGGAAGATCCCGCCAAATGCAGTGGCGGCTGGCGGAACATGCAGCCGCTGAAACCGCAAGTGGTTCCAAACAGGAACAGGCTCAAACTCCAATGGCAAAACCAAACTGGCTACGAAAAGAGTCTCGAATCCACGCCTCGCCAAGTATTTCACCAAGCAGGTATGCCACGGCAAGGCCGATTCAGTAGGTCCTCCGGGCCGTGGCTAGCGGACTGCGCCCGGTTTCAACTTCCGAATGGCCCGCCAACCGAGAGCAATCGCAATCACATCCTACAAGCCGACTTGACAGGACTAATGCCGCCGTGGAAGCCGGATAGCTTCCGGTTAGCCGACTAGCCGGGAGTTATGGAGGGGCTCAAGCGGAGGTACACGCCGAGGTGCCTAGGACTCACATGCATGAGGTGATCTTGTTATGGTGGCAGGCCGATGCGGCGGAGAAGATCTTGAAATCGGGGATCGGACCGCAGGCTGGCGAATCTCGGATCGACTTTCAACTGGACGAGCCATTGCGAGCGCTCCGTGCAGGCGTTTTCAAGCAATTGGAAAGCTTGATTGTTGTCCCCGAGAGCGGCGTAGATGGTGGCGACCCAATAGTCAGAGACATATTCCTTCTTGGAACGCTGGCGCAACTCGCGGGCGATTTCTCGCGCTTCGTTCTTCTCGCCTGACAGAGCTTTGAGTTGTCCCAGGACCGCGGTGGCGTTGCTATGCGGAAAGGAAGCCAGCACTTTCTGCAACTCGGTGACTGCGTCCGGATACATCTTCTTTTGTCCATAGGTAAGGGCCAAGGAGCTGTGCGCCAGCCAATAATTGGGATCCATGTCCAAGACCTTATTGTATTCTTTGAGGGCCGCATCATAATCGCCGCGATAGTAGAAAACATTTCCGAGGACAAGTCCATGCGTAATGTAGAGCGGATCAAGCTCAACCGCCTTTCTGACCTCGATTAATGCCTCATCGAACCTTCCCAGATACGATAAGAGGCCGCCGTAGCCTTGGTGCGCGCCCGCATCATTCGGATTGAGTTCGAGAGCTCGCCGGAATTCCTTCTCCGCCTCCGTGAAGTTCCATTCGGCCATGTGAACGCTTGCCAGAGCTCCATGAGCGTCTGACAACGAAGCATCCACTTCGATCGCACGACTGGCTGCGGCCCGCGCTTTAGGCAGCACATCGCTCGTGGGCGCAAGGCTGAAACCTCCTAGAGCCAGATAACAATCCGCCAAAGCGGCATAGGAAGAGGCGAAAGTGGGATCTTTGTCGATCGCCTGCTGGAGGAAGGTGATGGCTTTTTGGAAGCCTTCCTCCGTATGCCGATCGTAGGAATACATTCCTTTGAGATAGAGCCGATAGGCTTCCGGGTTCACTTGCGGCCTTGGAGCCTGGGAGGAATGCGTAGGCGTGACGCGTCTGTTGATTGCAGTGGCGATCGCGTTGGCAACCTCATCTTGTAAAGAGAGAATGTCGCTGACATTCCGCTCATAGTTTTCTGCCCAGACGTGCTTGTCGGTCCGGGCGTCGATCAGCTGCGCCGTGATGCGCACACGATTTCCCGATTCAAACACAGTACCTTCCACGACAGCATCCACGCCCAGCTCTTGAGCAATGCGTGGAAGCGGTTTTTTGGCGTTCTTGTAAGGCATGACAGAAGTCCGAGAAATAACACGGAAAGGTCCAGCTTTTGCGAGTTCCGTAATCAGTGCATCGGTCATGCCGTCGGCAAAGTATTCTTGGTCGGGATCGCGTGACAAATTCTCGAGCGGGAGGACAGCTAGCGACTGAATCTGGCTGGATGGTCTGGGTCCGAAGATGCGGCTACGCAATCCGCCCAGGTTAAAGGCAAACAAACCCGCCATGCATACAGCGGCGACTGCTCCCGCCAACCAAGCGGTTCGAGCCTTGGAAGACACGCTTTTTCCAATTGTGATGGGAACCGATGTGTTTTCTGACTGGACCGCTTCAAGTGCGGCGCAAACTTCGCTCGCGCGTTGGTAGCGATGCCCCGCCTCTTTTTCCAGACACCGTTCGATGATGTGCCCGAGCGCGCCGGGACCAGCAGCTGGGAGCGGTGCCGGGGGCTCACGCAGGATCGCTGAAACCAATTCGGAGGTTGTATGACCTTGAAATGGCCGCTTGCCCGCCACCATTTCATAAAGAACGACACCCAGGGCCCAGATGTCCGTCCTGGCGTCGGCCTCGCAACCCCGGAGAACTTCCGGGGCCATGTATGGAAGAGTACCTACAAGCGAGTCCGGCGGTGCAGGGAAATCTCTAGAGCGTGTGACGTCTTCGGCGTCGCTCTCGCGTGGCTGCAGCGCGAGTCCAAAATCGAGAACCTTCACCAAACCGGATGGAGTAATCACGACGTTTGAAGTCTTTACGTCGCGATGAACAAT
The DNA here is from genome assembly GCA_041486245.1 of Candidatus Acidiferrum sp. GTDB lineage: Bacteria > Acidobacteriota > Terriglobia > Acidiferrales > UBA7541 > Acidiferrum. The sequence continues at coordinate 2,379 of JBGPLB010000233.1, read as the reverse complement.
TCCGTGATCGTGCGCATGCGCTAAGGCCGCAGCGATTTGACCGCCGTAGCGAACGACCAGTTTGGAGGGCAGCCCCTCAGCCGAAATCAAAGACTTCAAGGGACGGCCTTCGACCAACTCCATCGCGATAAATGCCCTGCCGCCCGATTCACCTACCTCGTAAATCGTGCAAATATGGGGATCACTGAGCGCAGACGACGACCTTGCCTCTCGTAACAACTTCTCTTTGGTTGCCGCGTCACCCAACAACCCCGGGTGAAGGGTCTTGATCGCTATATCGCGCTTCAAAAAATCATCGCGCGCACGATAGACTTCGCCCATTCCCCCGGCGCCAATTTTTTCGAGGATGCGATAATGGCCGAACGTTTGGCCAGTCATGCGAAGGGTACCGCCTGTTTCTGGGCATCTTAGGCTGCGTCCCGGAAGATGTCAAAGGCCAGGCAAAATGCTTTCTGTCCGGCACGCCTGTCGTCCTCGCTTACACTGGGTCGCTGATCGGGAGTTTCTAGCTCCGCGAGCCAGAACAAGCTCAACCGCCGGAGTAACCCCTGGTAGGCACGCGGCCGCGTAACCTAAGAGAATCGACGCATTATTCCCGGATGACGGGCAAACCGGAAGTAATGCCTCCGAGTTGGCAGATTGCTCCCGATAAACGCGCTTGTATTGACTGGTCTACCCAACTTCCGGGTGGTCGGCAATCAGGAAGTAATCCGTTTCATCCGTCACGCGGAACCGCGCGGAGACTAGCGCCTTGGCTTTTTCTCGCGGCCGACTGGCGACGAATCTGCCCTTGTTGCAAGCAGTTCATTCCCTTGTCGGGCATGTCGGCCCTGCTCGGCGGAATGGTTGGACGCGCTTTCGGCTGAAAGGAAGTCGCGCTGTTTTCGAAGGACTCCTATTGGCAGCGCTGGAAGACCGTGAGTTGGAGTCCCTGTTTGTCACACGGCTCCGAGATCGGCACCCGCTCCAGCAAACGGCTCCTTAGGATGGCAACTTTGTCTTCCGGCGTGGAGTGGTTCCGTTGCTTCTTCCTGCGTTCGCTCTATTTTCTTAACGGGGGGAACGCTTCTCCGTCTCCAGCTGAACCGGAACAAACCAAAAAAGAAGGGGCTAGGGCTTCTGCTGCCGTTCTTTCATCATTTGTTCCATCATCATTTGGCGGAAGGCCTGTGGATCGAACGGGGAAACGGGCCCAGTGATGTGGTCCTTGGCATCTGAGATCACCTTCACCAGCACTTGGGTGGAGTCGCCGCTGATTTCCTTCACCATACCGAAGGGGGAGATTTTGTCGTTGGCCCAAACGTCGCCTTTGCCGTCGTTCTTTTTCCAGTGCTGACAGGAGAAGGTTCCAGCAGGCACGGTAATGGTCTCCGTTCCGACCTGGCTCCACTTATTCATCTGCTCTTCCATGTCCTTATTGGCATGCGATGACGGGTTTACGCGCATTTCCATGGCCGGATGGCCGGGGAGTTGCATGATGGTGCGGTGGATCTTGAAATCATCGCTGGAAACCAGCACTTTGTTGTAAATCCTGCCCTCGACACCTTTCATCTGGCGTCCGATTTCCAACCAGTAAGCGTCTTTGCCGTCCGCCAATTCTCTGCCGACGACGAACACTTCCATGGTGTCTTTCGGGGCGCTTGCCTCACCGGCGCTCGTGGATTCGTACAGACCGCCATTCCCGATTACAGGCTTAAAGAGGCTCGCAATCGCCGGCCTCTTGAAGAAGTCCATGCCCATCTGAGCACGCGTGGCGGTTCCGACGGCCATGCAAAGACCTGCGGCTACCAGCAATACATACAATCGTTTCATTTTGCAGCTCCTAAAGTTGGTTTTCGCCGCCCGGCTGGCGGATCGCTCCAAAGTGGAACAGCTGGAGAGCGGCCCAAAAGTATCAGCTTGGCTGAACCGAGACAATCAGGAGCGCAATTTCCTGTGGCCAAAAAGCACATGGTTTAGCAGACGGCAAGGAGCACGGGCCTGAGACGGTCAGATTTATTCGTAGGCCAGTGCCACAACCGGATCGTAGCTCGCCGCGCGAAGCGCCGGATACATGGCGCCGATCACGGCCCCGGCGAGTGCCAGCAAGGTGGCGGATAGGACCCATTGCGGCGTTATCAGAATCATCAGACTTGGGTTCGTCTCTTTCATGATGGCTTCGAAAGTGAACGTGAGCACAATTCCCAGGGCGCATCCCATAATCGTCAGGATAAACGTCTCTCCGAGCAGTAGGCGCATGATTCCCAGCCTGGATAGGCCTAACGCTTTGAGAATTCCGATCTCGCGGGTACGCTCCATCACCATGGTGTGCATATTGAGGAGGACGACGAGGAAACTGATGACGATGCCGAGACCGACCATGGTGCGAGTAAATGGTTT
>JBGPLB010000232.1:0-7318 GCA_041486245.1 Candidatus Acidiferrum sp. | reverse complement strand
GGCACAAAGAACAGTCACATCGCGACGTTGGTCGAACGGCATTCGCGTTTTACTGCCCTGGTCAAGGTGCGGAGCAAAGACACGGCTGCGGTCGTCGCTGCCTTGAGCCGGCAAATCCGCAGGCTCCCAACATCCCTGCGGCGATCGTTGACGTGGGATCGCGGGCTGGAGATGGCCAGACACAAAAGCTTCACGGTGGCCACGAATGTGAAAGTCTACTTTTGTGATCCGCACAGCCCCTGGCAGCGAGGAACGAACGAAAACACCAACCGTTTGCTGCGTCAATACTTGCCGAAGAGAACCGATCTCTCCGGCTACACGCAATCCCAACTGGACAAGATCGCGCTGCGTCTAAATCAACGTCCGCGAAAAACTTTGGGCTTTCAGACTCCTGCGAGTAAACTTCGCGCAAGTGTTGCGCCGACCGGTTGAGCTGGCAGAACTTATCAGGAGTTGGCAACCTACTGCGGAGAGAATCGGGTCCGACGATCACATCCGAGTTGCCGACGATGCGTCATCAATCATGCCATCGGCTGGCGAGAGGTCGCTTCGGCGTCCACTTCCCGTCACACCATTTGTGGACCGCCAGCCCCGTGTGCCAATTCCGTCGCGATTTCGCCGTAGTCCGCTCTGGTGGCAAATTCGTTGTACCGAGGGCAGGAGTAGGGATACGATGCATAAGTCTCAGGTGAAAATCGTAAATTCCGGTTCAGGAGTCGCGCTATGCCCAGCGCCAAGCCGAAAGTAGTTCGCTCGTCGCTCGCCAAGGCCCCCACAGGAATCCAAGGACTGGATGAGGTTACAGGGGGAGGCCTGCCGAAGGGCCGTGTCACCCTGGTGTGTGGCAGCGCAGGATGTGGCAAGAGCTTACTCGCGATGGAATTCCTGGTGCACGGCGCTGTTCGATACGGCGAGCCCGGCGTATGCATGGACTTCGAAGAAACCGAGGAGAAGCTGACGGCCAACGTCGCATCATTGGGTTTTGATTTGCGTGCGCTTGCCAGACGCAAGAAGCTGTTGGTGGACTTTGTTGACATTGAGCGAAACCAGATCGCCGAGAGTGGAGAATACAACCTCGAGGCCCTGTTCATCCGTTTGGCCTACGCGGTCAAAGCGATCAGAGCCAAGCGCGTAGTCTTGGACAGTATCGAGGCGCTTTTTTCCGGATTAACGGACTCAACGATTTTGCGAGCAGAACTCCGCCGTTTGTTTCATCGGCTGGAGGACCACAAGCTTACCGCTGTCGTTACCGGGGAAGCCGGAGAACACACGCTGACCCGTCACGGGCTTGAGGAGTACATCGCCGATTGCGTGATTTCATTGGACCATCGAGTTTTGGAACAGATTTCCACCCGGCGGCTGCGAATCGTCAAGTACCGGGCACTTCCCACGGCACCGATGAGTATCCGTTCCTGATCGATCGCGAGGGCATCTCGGTGGTGCCGATCACCTCACTGGCCCTTGCCCACAAATCACCGTTAGATCGCGTTTCAACGGGAATTCCCGCCTTGGACGAGATGATGGAAGGTAAGGGATTCTTCCGTGGAAGCAGTGTGCTGATATCGGGCACGGCGGGGACGGGGAAGTCCAGCCTGGCGGCGAATTTCGTCCGCGCCGCCTGCGCCCGTGGCGAAAGTTGCCTCTATTTCGCTTTTGAAGAATCTCCCAGCCAGATTCTCCGTAACATGCGCTCGGTTGGCCTAAACCTGGAGCTTTGGGTAAGAAAGGGTCTACTGCACATTCACGCGATGCGGCCAACCAGCATCGGCCTGGAAGCGCACTTGGCCAGTGTTCACAAATTGATCGAAAAGGTTCGACCAAGCCTCGTAGTCATCGACCCGATCACAAACCTGGTTTCGGACTCTGCCACCTATAACGTTAAATCGATGCTCATGCGCCTGGTCGATTTTTTGAAGGTGGAGCAGATCACATCGATGTTCACGAATCTGACATTCGCGGAAGATCCCCGGGAGAAAACTGCGGCGGCTGTCTCTTCTCTCATGGACACCTGGATTGTGTTGCGAGACAGCAAGCCCAATGGGCGACCGAGACGCGAGCTTTACGTTCTGAAATCCCGGGGCATGGCACATTCGCGCGAACCGCGTGAACTAATCGTGAGTCAGAGAGGCCTCGAATTGGGCAATATTCTGAGGGATCACACGGTGGCCACGAGCGTCGCAGGCCCGGGTGCAGTCGCGGCGGCTGAATAGCAAGTTGGCCCATCTGGACCAGAAACCGAGCACCAACATGAAGAAGAGTTCAGCAAGGAAGCGCCGCCCTGCCAAGACCAGCCGGAGTGAATTTTACATCTTGCGGCTTTACATCGCGGGCCAAACGCCTAATTCGATTGCTGCGATCACCAACCTCAAGAAGATTTGTGAGGACAAACTGCGGGGCAAGTACCGCATCGAAGTGGTTGACTTGCTGAAGAAGCCGCAACTAGCCAAGGGTGATCAGATCATCGCCATTCCGACCCTGGTGAGAAGGCTCCCGCCGCCGGTCAAGAAAATCATTGGGAACCTCTCAAGGACCGAGAGTGTCGTAGTGGGGTTGGATCTTCAACCAGCGCGCTGATGTAAGGGCTCAAATCGAAGATGTCTAACAAGGGAGCACGTTCCCATGGCCGAGTCCTCCAAGGAGGGCTGGCCGGCAAAGTCGGCGGGCCGAAAGGAGCTCGCGGAAGCTTCGGAGGTTCTCCACGCAAAGTGCCGTCATCCACGCCATCGGATCAGCAAACAAAGCTCCTCTATCGCTTAAAAACTGCGGAGGAAACTCTACGCGCCATCCGGTCCGGCGAAGTGGATGCTTTGCTGGTTTCCGGCCGTCGCGGAGGCCAGGTGGTTTCTCTGAAAGGCGGCGAACCTGCCTATCGCATGCTGGTGGAGGCCATGAGCGAAGGCGCCGCAACTCTCTCCCGGAATGGTGCTGTGCTCTACTGCAATCGCAGGTTTGCAGAACTGATGTCCAGGCCACAAGAGAAAATTATCGGAGTTGCGGTTCAGTCGCTGGTTGCGAAAAAGAGCGGGACAGATTTGAAACTTTTCTTGCCGAGGCTCAGAAGGCGGTTGCAAAAGGCGAATTCAACCTGTGTTGCAGAGATGGAAGGCTGATTCCTGTCTATTTGTCGCTCAACCGGTTTCGTGGATACAAGGGCCACGCCCTGGGCTTGGTGATAACCGATCTGAGCGAGCAAAAACGCAAGCAGGCCGAGGAAATCAAGCAGGCCGAAGCGACGCGCCGACTCCTCCTGGAACACATGCTTTCCGCGCAAGAGGAGGAACGGCGCAGGATTGCCCGTGAATTGCATGATGAAGCCGGCCAATTGCTGACCTCTCTCTTGGTCGGACTGCGCACTCTGGAACACGCTCGAGACCTGGCAGATGTTAAAGCGCAGGGACATCGGTTACGGGAAATCGCTGCCCAGACCATCGACGAAGTCGGTCGGCTCGCCCGCGGGCTTCACCCAACGGTGTTGGACGACCATGGCCTGGGTCTTGCACTAAGCCGATACGTTTCCGAGTATGTTAAAACCCACAACATAACCGTGGATCTGAAACTCAACGAACTTGACTCCAGCACGCTTTCATCTGCTGTCCAGATCGGTTTGTATCGCATTGTCCAGGAAGCCCTGACAAACGTAGCCAAACATTCGGGAGCCAAGGCGGTCAGCATTAAGATCGCGCGTTTGGCCACAGCTTTGGAGATAGCGATTGTCGATAACGGATGCGGCTTTGACGCTAAGGCCGTGGCAGTCTCCTCGCATCGCCTAGGCATTCACAGTATGCGAGAGAGAGCGGCAATGTTGGGCGGAACGGTAAGTTTCGCATCCCAACGCAGGGGGACCAAGATTCTGGTGCGAGTCCCAGTTGCCGACGAGGACCTCCAGCCGTTGGTGGAGCGGAGTAGCGGCTGAAATGCCCGCGCGAACGCACAAGATCAGAGTCATGATCGTGGATGATCACGCAATTCTCCGCGCCGGGCTGAGAATGCTCGTTAATGCCCAAGCCGATATGGAAGTTGTGTCAGAAGCTCCTGACGGAGAGAAGGCGGTTCAACAGGTACGGGAAACGAGACCAGACGTGACCTTGCTTGACCTCACCATGCCTCGGGTCGGCGGTATGAAGGCGCTGCAGGAGATTGCGCGAAACTGCCGCGAAACTCGGGTGCTCGTCCTTACGATGCACGATGACCCCGCATACTTACGATCGGCATTGGCTGCCGGCGCCTCTGGCTACCTATTGAAAAGGGCGGTGGATGCAGAGCTGCTTGCCGCAATACGAGCGGTGCATCGCGGAGGGATCTTCGTGGACCCGCGATTGGCCAGCGTTCTTGTCCAGGACGTGCTGGCGAAGAAAGCTACAAAGGCTGGTCCCAAGGAGCCGATAAACATTCTCAGCGACCGTGAGCTGCAAGTGCTGAGACTCGTGGCGCGAGGTTACACCAGCGCACAAATAGCCAAACAGATTGCTGTGAGCGTGAAAACCGTCGAGACGTATCGTTCACGTTTTGCTGAGAAGCTCGGACTTCGGACGCGCAGCGATGTGATTCGTTTTGCCGTGCAAATGGGTCTATTGACACCAGAGACGCTGGAGAGTGAGCCGGGCCACTCGGCTCATTAGGAATTTGGTTTCAACCCACCTTCCTGCCCCGATACGTAGTGCACGGCGCCCTCTTGTCAGGGTTTCCCCGGACAAAGTCCTTCATTATTAGCAGCTTCCCCGATACCGCGCTTATTCCATTCGCAGCAGACTGCGGTGCGAGCTAGAAGTGTAGCTCCCCGTTGGACCCGGGTCACAATCCGGTACCGCGATCGGAGAACAGCACGATGAGAACGATATTATTAAGTACCTCCCCAACTCGACAGGCATCCGTCAGGCTTCGTCGTCCCCCTCCAAAAGAGACTTCACGAAGCCCTGCTTTCGATGTGCGATTGTTTCTCGACTCAGCCGGTCTGGGGAGCAACGTAGCCAAGTTTCTAGGAAATGAAACCGTCTTCGTGCAGGGCGATCCCGCGAAGAATGTCATGTACATTCAAGAAGGCGGCGTGAAGCTTGCAGTGGTCAATGAGACCGGCAAAGAAGCCGTTGTAAGGATTCTCGGACCGGGTGATTTTTTCGGAGAAGGGTGCCTTGCGGGCCAGGCCATTCGCATGGTCACTGCGACCACGATTGCACCCACCACCATGCTCGTCATTGAGAAAAAGGAAGTAACTCGGGTGCTCCACGAGGAACATGAGTTCTCTGATCGCTTTATCGCTTATATGCTGGCGCGAAACATCCGAGTCGAAGAGGACCTGGTGGACCAGCTATTCAACTCCAGCGAAAAGCGGCTGGCGCGTACTCTGCTGCAGCTCGCACGCTATGGCGCGCAGGACGAGCCTCAAAAGGTGATTCCCAAAGTATCGCAAGAGATGCTGGCGAATATGATTGGCACAACTCGTTCGCGGGTCAATTTTTTCATGAACAAATTCAGGAAATTGGGCTTCATCCAATACAACGGCGAGATCCATGTCAACAAATCCCTTCTGAGTGTTGTCCTGCACGAATAAGCACCAACACGCTTGTTTCTAGACCGTAAAGGCGTAACCCAGCCGTGCGGCTTCATGCAGGAGAAGCTTCGCAGCCAGATAGAGCGAGTGTGCCGTATTCTCAATACGCTCCTGAAGCGCTATTTTCAACCGCATCGGTAAAGGCATCGGTGCTGCGGTGCAATTTCCCAGCATTGCGGCAGTTATCTCCGCCTCAGCGGCGTAGTTCTTAAATGCACTCACACAACTTGCGTGCAACTCGTTAAATTCCTTTTGGTCCATGGAGGGTCGCCTTTCGATAGTAGGGCCATCATATGGTCTGGCCTCTTCCTCAGTCTGTTCTGATTGGCACAATTGTGCATGAAAAGCCCAGTGTGCCGTACAAACCGCCTCTTCGTAATCCTATTTGTCCAGCCAAATTAGCAGTATTTTCTGCATAGTATTTTGAGGGTTTCAGGTCATCGAGTGCGATGCGGATTGCTTCGCGCCCAGAAGTATCGCTGGCGATTCGCTTGATGAAATGAAGAGGAAATACCAAGCCGAGCGTGACAAAGAGTTTGCTACCCACACTTGCGTCAAACACAAAATGCCCGCTGACCGAGAAACCACATAGATAGGCAACGGACCAGGGACTTGTCTAACTCCCGATAAACGCGGTTTCGGACAAGTGGAAAACCCTCGATTTGCCCAGATGCGGCCCGATAGCGGAGCTGTAGGCCACGCCCAAACAGTTGAATTCAAATGACAAAAATGGCACGTTGTTAGCAAGCTCGGGCTTTGGGGTTTTTCTTGGCGATGGCCAGGAGTTTCAGAGCGGCTTGGCGAGGGCGGTGCGTGCCTTGTTCCCAGCTGCGGACGGCGTTGGGGCTTTACGTTTGGGTAGGTAGCCCGAAGCGTTAGCGAATAAAAAGTCGATGCAGGGTACCGCCTGTGCCAGAGTTGGTAGGCTCAAAGCCTGCTGCCTCGTACTCAATTTGCAGGACGGAGAACCGCTTAGAAATCTCTTCGTTGTTTCCTATAACCCTCTGTCCGGTGGAAGCCTCAAGCAAAAATGAATTTGAACCGTCTTTGGCTGCATACACATAGATCGTCCGCCGCTCGGACGAACCTTTACCATACGTGGCGTGGTAGGCCATGCCGCCCTTTGCAAAAACTGGAATATCCGCTGGCTTCTTCGAATTCTCGGCAATCTGTTGAAGATGTTTGTTCCGCTCCGCAGCAAGTTCAGCCGTAAGCTCATCGATCTGATTCTGAAGGTCATTCTGTTCGGAACGGAGACGATTTGCATCAGCGCGGAGGGTGTTTGCTTCGGCGGAGTGGCGCAGCTCGAACCACGCGAGAACGGGAACCGCAATTCCAGGCACAGCAGCCAATAAGCTGTACCACAAAGGATGCGTCAGGAGAAAATTCTTGATGTCCGGCAACAGAAGAAAGAACGCGAACACCCATCCGGTGATCGCCGCGATAGCAACCGCTCGTCTCATGGGCGGATTCTATCATTCCGTGCTTACTTCGCAGCAGCGTGATGGTCGTAGCTGATGACCCTGGATCAGGCGACAAGCAGGGCTTTGGGGTTTTTCTTGGCGATGGCCAGGAGTTTCAGAGCGGCCTGGCGGGGGCGGCGCGTGCCTTGTTCCCAGCTGCGGACGGCGTTGGGGCTCACGTTTAAGTAGGTGGCGAAGAGCGATTGGCTGGCGTTGAGCGCTTGCCGGATGTGGCGGACCTCTTTGGCGGAGATCGGCTTGGGGCGCGACGGGATGCGCGTGACGCGCAGGTTGACGGGCTCGCCGC
>JBGPLB010000231.1:0-7346 GCA_041486245.1 Candidatus Acidiferrum sp. | reverse complement strand
ATCGGCACAGGCAGCGTAAGTGGTGTCATCCTCGGCCCACTCGTCATGCGTCACTGTTACTTTGGTGGCTTCGGTCTCGGGCAGCAGTTCGATAGTTGCGCGTGACGCTTTATCATTTTGGCCCATTGCGAAGGTGTACTGAAAGACTTTTGGCGGCTCAAACCGCAAGACCTTCCCTCGGACATAGGTCATGGGCTTGCCGTCGGGTCCCGCGCCCACCCATGCGAGCAAGCCACCAGGCTTAAAGTCCCCTTGAAGCTCAGCGCCCGAGAAGAGGATGCGGTTCGACTCCCGCGACACAAAGCCTTCCCACACCTTCTCCGGGATTGCGGCAATGTAGAAGATATATTTGAGTGGTGCTTGATGGGCCATGATTGCTCCTGACTCTCCTGCGCCATCTTATATCCACCGGCAAAAACCCAACAAGCCAGTAGTGCCATCGGTTCTGCCTGATTGCTCGCATTACCTGAAATCTTAGAACCCTTTGTCCGATTAGTTCGTTAAACGTCCAAGTGGATTATTTCCAACTGCCTGTCACTCGAAATCAGGCGGCGTTCAAGTGCCTGATAAATCGTTTATCAGGCATTAGTCTGTTTGTCGGATCGTCGAACCAGATGCTCAAGGAATCACCACGCCCCGGTTCATTGCCCCCATCTGGGCCCCAACGGAATCGCGGACCACGACGCGAATCAGAAGAGTCCCCGGTTGCAGATCGAAGCTGGACTTGACGCTGAAGCCCGCCTTATTGATGCGCTCCAGCGTCGCATCCTTCAACCTCAGTTCGAGAATCTTCTGCTGGCCGGTAAGCAAGTTTCCGTTCTCATCGAAGATGGCTGTTGAGATCGTCAAATTGTCACTACTCCGATCTTCGGCCTTGCGGAATTTCAGTCCCTGAGTCTCGACGTGCGTAACCACCGACAGGCGCACCCCGTTCGCGCCCTTGAAGAATTGAGTCTGACATTCGATGGGGAGTTCGTGCATTTCTTCCTGAGAGAAGACTGCCTGCCGGATTTCCTCTTTCGCAGTCGCCTCGGGATCGGATTCGCCGTGCGGGGCGAAATATCCGTGGCGGGCCTGCAGGGCCCATTTTTGTTTACCTACCAGAGTTACTTTCAGATTGTGATATTCCCCATCCAATTTCATATTTTGTGGCGCAAACCCCAGCACGTAAGAAAGTTCAGGCTCCGCAGCCGCGTGAAGCAATCCTTGGTCAATGTCATTCCTGTTATGAAAGAACGTCCCTCCAGTGCCGTCGGCGAACACCGAAAGCACCTCATCCTGCACCCTTTCCATCGTTGTGATGTAGGAGGTAAGGCGAGGGTCAGTGATACCTTGACCAGATGCATCAAACATCGAAGACACGTACAAACCGCGCGCATCAATCGTGTTGACTACGATGTTCGCTTTCGTTGCGAGATCGATGATCTCGCCTGTTTGATGCATCGCCGGGGGCACGAAGAACCCTGGCGACATTAGTACGATGGTGCGCTGCCCAGGCAGCGCGCTCATTCTCCGAATCAGCGCGTGTAGATTCTGAAAGGCATATTGCACCTTCGATTCGCCGATGGTCAGTTCGTGATCGGCCGCAGCCAGCGCCATGCTCTGGGCCGACCGCGTATCCGCATTTGGGATGCACTTCTTGACGTCCTCCACCGCTACTTGCATCGCTGTAGAATCGCCTGCCAAGATCTGGTACGCCTCAAAAAGGATCATCGGTGGGCAGTTCATTGGCGAGGTCTCAAAGAGCGGGTGCGGCAAGATGCGCTTCAGCGCGTCGTCCAGTTTCCCTCGGTCAGCCGTAAAATCCTGTTCCACTTGGCCGGATGTGGTTGAGATGGCAAAGCGGTCCCCAGTCTGCATGGTCCCAAACAGCTTCATGGCCGCTTGCCGTGAAACCATGGTATCTAACGTGGAAAGATGGAGGTCGTCGAAGTACAAAGTTACAAATCTGTGGGGAAGCTCGGGCGCCCTAACTGGAGATTTTTCAGAAGTTGTTTCTGCCGGGTCCATGTCCACCGGGGTCATATGGGAAGTAGGAGTCTCCACCGTAAAGCTTGAAATAATTTGTAGTTTGCGGTCGTCGGCGAGTTGAAAGTCTTCCTTTTTCAGGTTGGTGACCCCTTTGCAGTTATTGTCGCGCACGACGACGCGCACGAGCACTAAGTTGACGCGCACTCTAAACGTCACAGGAGAATCGTGCGAAACGATTTCTTCGTTCGACGCCTTCGGCTCGGGTTTGGGGGCGTTCTGGGCGGTGTCTGCTTGGGGGGAGTGGGCAACCCGCGAGGTTGCGGACGGTGTCTGAGCGAGGGCAACCGGCAAACCGCCGAACGAAACAATGGCTCCGAGAAAAGTAAACCAAACGGCTCTTGGCAGACTGAACGAAGACCGACCGAGTGGCACTGTCAACATGGACCCTCCACTCCGCCAGATTGCCTCAAGCTAATATTAGCGGAACGAACTGTCAGCATAATGAGACTTGGCTGCAGCATTGAAACGGGCCTGCGCAAATTCATTCACTTCTAGTGTTACGACGAGTAAATCTGACTTGTGGTTACAGCTGGGATGGTATCCGTAACTCGGTGAGAAGTGAGATGGCTTCCTAACCCCTGGTTAGTTGGATGATCGGAAACTGACCCGCTGCCCGTGGATTAGGCGGATCGACCGTTTCTGAAGGCCCCGTCATGGTGTCCGACCATCCCTCGCAGAAGCATGCTGGCCGGCGTTGACTTCACCTCAATGGCGGCTACAATGATGACCAATCTCAGAACTCCGCCTAAGCACTAGAATCAATTCCGTTTGCCGGCTCGGGAGAGACAAATGATCGATGACCTATTTGACCTCATCGGCGGGCAACGCACAGTGTCGGCCGCAACCGAAGCCTTCTATCGCAGAGTCTTGGCGGACGATACGCTCCGTCCTTTTTTTGCAACGACCGATATGGCACAGCTGCTGGCCCGGCAGAGAATGTTCCTCTCCATGCTACTCGGAGGGAAGACCGTCTACACCGGCCAGGAGATTGCGGCAGTGCACGCGCATGCGCGTGGGCAGGGATTGAATGACGGGCACTTTGACCGGTTTCTGAAGCACTTCCGTGAATCACTGAGTGAGGTGGGTGTCGAGCCTGACAAGATTACCAGGGTTACGAAAGTGCTTGAGAGCAGACGAAGCGAAGTCCTAAACCAGTGAAGCCGATTCCGGAACTGTTGCGGTGACGGCTGCCGAGCCAGAAACCACGAAACACGCGTTAGATGGAATCGACGGAAAGCAGTGAATTCGATTCTGAGGGGGCTGCGAAGCGAACGGAAGGCACTAGCGGCTTGTTCGTAAGCCAAGCGGAGCGAGAATTTAAAGTGCGCGATTGCGGGATGCAGTTCGCCATCCGCGTCGAGAATTCCGGGAAACCGTACTTGCACTCGCATCCTCGAACCCTAGCAATGTTCAAACCTAATGACTTTCGCAAACGTACGGCGCTATTTCTTCCTGCGATTGTTTTCGTATTGCTAGGAGCGTTCAGATGGCCGCCAATAACCCGATCTGTGCAACAGACAACGCAGCAGCACGCCGCTGGGGGCACGCCGACGTTTTACCGGGAAGTGCTACCGATATTGCAGCAGCGATGCCAGACTTGCCATCGTGCCGAGGGCATTGCGCCGATGCGATTCGAGACGTACGAACAAACCCGGCCGTACGCGACAGCGATTTCGTCGGCGGCGCGCGATAAATCCATGCCGCCGTGGTTTGCCGATCCGCATATCGGGCACTTTTCGAATGATCCCTCGCTCTCAGCGGAGCAGATCGCAGAGCTTGCGGCGTGGGCGGATGCCGGTGCGCCCGCGGGGAATCCGTGCGACGCTCCGCCGGCGGTTCATTGGGCAGAAAGCTGGAGCATCCCAGAACCGGAGTTAATTCTGAAAATGCCGAAGGCCGTTCCGATTCCCGCCGGCGGCGACATCGAATACACCTACGAAATTGTGCCGACGGGATTTAAGGAGGACCGCTGGGTGCGCGCGGTGGAACTTCTTCCATCGCTTCGCGCCAACGTGCATCACGCGGTCGTGTATGTGCGGCCGCCTAATTCGAGGTGGATGCAGCACGCACCGGTAGGAGTTCCGTTCACGGCTTCCACGCTAACTGATCCCGACGATCGCAACGGCGCACACTGGACGGACGGCGACGTCCTATTGGTCTACGCGCCGGGGAGTTCGCCGGACAATTGGCCGGACGGCATGGCAAAATTCATCCCTGCCGGGTCGGACCTCGTGTTTCAGATGCACTACACGACCAATGGCCACGCGGGCAGCGACCAAACCAGCGTAGGACTGATTTTCGCGAAGCACCCTCCCGCAGAGCGCGTGCTTACGCTGCAGTTGACGAACGATCACTTCGTGATTCCGCCGGGCGCGCCGGATTTCCGCATGGAAGCGCGCGGTACTCTGCCAAACGACGCGACGCTACTTAGCTTTTTCCCGCACATGCATCTGCGGGGGAAAAGATTCGAGTACAACATTGTTCACCGGGAAAAGAATACGAGCGCCAGAGCCGTCCAGGAAATTGAACCGTTGCTGGACGTCCATTATCATTTTCACTGGCAGATGAGTTACCGCCTGGCCGAACCGCGAATGCTGAAAGCGGGCACGGAACTCCAAGCCGTCGCCTGGTACGATAATTCGCGCGACAATCCACATAACCCGGACCCGGAGGCCGCCGTGCGCTGGGGCGAGCAAACTTACGACGAGATGATGGTGGGGTTCTTCGATGTCGCCATAGCGGCAAATCTCGATAAGCACAGCTACTTCATCCGGCACTGAGCCGGTGTTTAGCCAGCATCGGTCGGAGCACTCGAGGCGTTAGGGGCAAACATGGAAATTAGCGGCGAATATGTACAACTGAGCGTGAGCGACGGTACCACCATGCGCGCGTGGACGTCGCGGCCAAAGGAAGAAGGCCGCCATCCCGGGTTGCTTGTTTTCCAGGAGGCTTTTGGCGTGAACGCGCATATACGCGACATCGCGGGGCGATTCGCGCGGGAGGGGTTCGTCACGGTGGCGCCAGAGCTCTTCCACCGCACGGGTGCGGGGTTCGATGGGCGATATGATGACTTTCCGAGCGTCGTGCCGCACATGAAGGCGCTAAATGATGCTTCGATGGCGGCGGACCAGCGGGCGGCGTTTGACTGGCTCCGCGGCGCCATTGGAGAAGAGCTGCCAATTTTCGCGATCGGCTACTGTATGGGGGGACGCGCGGCGTTTCTCGCAGCAATCACTCTGCCGCTGGCTGGAACGATCTCATATTACGGAGGGGGGATTGCGCCGAACGCGACAAATCCCGGACTGCTCGGCCGGGTAAGCGGAATACGCGCACCTTTGTTGCTCTTTTGGGGCGGGCGCGACAAGCACATTCCCCCAGAGCAGGTGCGAGCGGTGACCGATGGGTTGCGTGCCGCGGGGAAGAACTTCGTGAATGTCGAGATTTCAAACGCGGACCATGCTTTTTTCTGCGACGCGCGCGCCAGCTACAGCCCGGCAGCGGCTCTGTTAGCGTGGCCTTTGACGCTTGCGTTTCTTCGCGCAAAATCCACCTAGAAGCTGAGCCTGAAAACGAAAAATCGAAGCGCCGCCGGGAAATACGGCTGACTGTCCTTTTGGGCAAATTCTCCTGGCCCAAGGACTGGTATGCGCAACCGCTGTTTGCAGTTTGACCACTGCAAGCTGCAGCGGCCGTCCACGTTCTAATTACTGTGCTAGATTCAAAGATTGGGACAATTGTCGCGCGGATACCCTTGAGCACACAGACACCATACGACCCTAACCACCCGAAGATAAAACGCGTGGAAGTGTATTGGCATACGGTGACGTACAAAACCGTGGCCATGTACTCCCTTCTAGGTGCAGCGATTATTTTTGCGGCGCTCTATCTTATCGACCCGAATTTATACACGGCGGCCTACGACAAACTGAATAAATCGATCGGTAACGGCGATAGCGATGCGGTGGCCATTTCGCAGACACAAGCGAAGTTCGTCAACCTCGACGGAAAAGTCCAGGTAAAGAAGGTTAATTCCGTGCAGTGGGTGGACGCGAATTTCCGCACCACGCTGGACAAGGGCGATCAAATCCAGACGTCGGCGGACGGCGCGGCGCGCATCACGTTTGCAGACGGCACGACGTATACGGTGAAGTCCGGAACGTTCATCACCGTGGAAGAAAATTCGATGGGGCGGGAAAAGCCTTCGAGTTCGGGAGTACGCATCGACGTCGGACAAGTAGACCTTCGGACTCCAAGCTGGGCCTCGCCAGGTTCGAAAGCGGCGGTCAGCGTCGAAGACTCCGTGGCGCAAGTGCATTCGAACAGCCACGCGGCCGTCAAGGCGGACCCGGACCATAAGCAAGACGAGATCGTAGTCTCGAGCGGCAGCGCGGAATTGCGACGCGGCCAGGAAAAAGTGGAGATCGGGCAGTTTCAAAAGGCGGTCATCCCGACGGACGGGCCGATTACGAAATCCGATGTTCTTGCGCCGCCGGACCTGATCTCTCCACGCAACTTTGAGCCGCTGATCGTTGAGAACCCGAAATCGGCATCGATTCATTTTGAATGGAAGCCGGTGCCCCAGGCGGTTTCCTACCGGCTGCGAATCAGCGCGACGGCCATGTTTACGAAAACACTGAAGGATGTGCCGGGAGTCTCGGGAAACGGGGTGGACGTCACCGGGCTCGACGCGGGGGACTATTTCTGGGCGGTCACAGCAGTGGATGCAAAGAAGGAAACGAGCGAAGTCAGCGAAACTTTCCGGTTTACACTGGTTGCTCAAGGCAAAACTCAGGAGATGCTCCTGGAGATTACCGGCACACAGATTCATGGCCGCGTGGTTGAAATTATCGGCAAGACGGAACCGGGCGCAGCGTTGATCGTAAACGGCCAGCCGGTGCCCATCATCGCGCGGGACGGCACGTTCCGGCACTTTACCGAGCCGCTCGAACCCGGCCAGCATACCATCGTAATCGTGGGGGAGAATCGGCGCGGCGGCACGGGCCACCAGCAGGTGACGATCGTTGTGCCAAAATAAGAGTTTCGAACGATGATCGCTGATCGGTCTCGCAAGAAAAAAGACGCAGGCGCGACTTTGCGCCGGTCGCCAAGTCCGGAGACAATGGTGTAGATGGCCGCGCGGCGGTCCAAATGGACCGTCAGGCTGTTACACAGCTACTTGCCGGCCGGACGGCGGAGAGGTTTTCTCCGCGGGGGGCGGGGGGATGAATAAGAACGGGTACAATCTGAGGTCGATCTTTAGTTTATTTTCTTCCGACCTCGCTATCGATCTGGGAACCGCGAACACGCTGGTGTTT
>JBGPLB010000230.1:0-7348 GCA_041486245.1 Candidatus Acidiferrum sp. | reverse complement strand
CGCTCCGGGCCGCTCCATCGACGCATGGACCGGGTTCTTGCTCAAAATGAAGCGGATAGAGTCATTCTCCATGCGCTCTAGGGAATACCACCTGCAAGCTACTCGCTGGCGGCGCAAACTTTCGCAGTCCCTCGGGTTTGTCCTTGACAAACCTAGCCGCTAAGTATTATCCTAGCCGCTAAGTTTATGGCGAAAGACAAAGACAACCTGATCCGCGAGTACCTAGCTGAGATAGGCCGCAAGGGTGGTAAGGCGCGGGCCAAGAAGCACGACAAGGCGACTCTGAGCAAGTGGGCAAAGAAGGGCGGTAGGCCGCCGAAGAGGGAGGCAAAGCAATGAGTCTTTCAGTATTCGAGTGGGTCGTAGCGGTAGAAATAGCTGTTCTACTGTTCTTCGTCTGGAACAGCGACAGAAGACTGAGGCAACTTATGGCCGAGACTCTGCACGCTCTCAACGACGTGCGCGGAACTGTAGAGATGGTCTCGGCCTCGCTTCTTGGAATCGACAGCCCCTTTGGATTCGTTCACAAGAAGATGGTGGCGACAGGAGTCCCGCCAGAGTACGCCTTGGAACGCGCGTCGGGGCTTCCAAACACAAGGCTAGGAACGACTTTTGTCCAAATGCTCCATGAGCTGAAAAAAATACGGCGCGGCGCAACAGGCACCTCAAAGGAATCCGATGGCGAAAGCAGAGGTGGACAGCAGTGAGCCTCTACAAGCGTGGTGACGTATGGTGGTACAAGTTTTGTTTCAACGGGCAGCTCATCCGCGAATCATCAAAGAGCGACAGTAAGACTGTGGCGAAGGATGCGGAGCGCGCGCGACGGCGCGAATTGGAACAAGCGTATAACCACATCCCGAAGCGCCAGCGAATGCCCCTCTTCTCCCACGCGGCTGAATTGTGGCTGGCCAGCAAGGCTGGGCTGGCAGAGCGGAGCCGTGAACGATACGAACAATGCACTGAGCATCTCAAAGAGGAATTTGGCAAAGGGCTTGTCTGCGACGTGGACGCAAACGACATTGCAGAGTATCGGCGCAAGCGCCTTGCGGCTGGCGTGAGCAATCGCACCGTTAACTATGAAACGGGAGCACTGCGCGGCATACTGCGACAGTTTGGCCTGTGGGGGCCCATTGCTGACCGCGTGAGGGCTCTTCCTGAACGCCACGACGTAGGACGCGCCATTCAGCCCGGAGAAGAAACCAGACTGCTTTCGGCTGCGAGCCAGAGCCGCTCCTCGGCGCTTCTTTCGCTCTTGGTGATCTCACTCGATACTGGAATGCGTTTGGGAGAGACACAGGCGCTTCGCCGCAAAGACTTGGCTCTCGCGTGGAAGGATGGAGTGATTCAACGGGGCGAAATAACTGTCCCGAAGAGCAAAACAGCGGCAGGCACAGGCCGCGTGATTCCTCTCTCGCGCCGTGTGTGCGCCTGCCTTTCGATGTGGCTGGAACGCTTCCCCGAGGCCGGGCCCGACAGTTTCCTCTTCCCGTACCACAAAGTAGGTCTTGCCGGAAATGCGCGCGTGCCCGTTCTGTACGACGCTGATCTCAACCGTCCGATGGGTTCATGGCGCAAGGCGTGGCGAATTGCCTGCAAAGCCGCTGGCGTGCGCTACCGGCCCCATGACATGCGGCACACGTTCATTTCGCGGCTGGCTGAGAATCCGAACGTGAGCGAGCAAACGATCAAAGCCCTTTCGGGACATGTCAGCCGTCAGATGCTCGAACGCTACAGCCACATCCGCTCGCAGGCCAAACAGGCCGCGATTCAGACGCTCGAAGAGCCGCTAATCGAGCCAATTTTGCGGGAGACAGGGCACAATAATGGGCACAGTGACGCAAGCGCGAGTACAGACACTCAAGCTAAGTCACTGAAAAGAATTGGTGGGCCCGCCAGGATTTGAACCTGGGACCAACGGATTATGAGACATCTGCGAACAGAAATGCATTCCATCCCATTCCATCCCCTACTACATAAGTCCTTTGCTTCCAACATCCGCTCTAGTAGGGGATGGAATGGGATGTCCTCGCGTGGACCGAGGAAGTGTTACAGGAAGTGATACACGTTTTTCTGCCTCGACTTTTATCGAGCTGCCCGGAGCACTTTGAGTTTATTCGTTTTTAGATTCACTTCAAGTAGCGTTGTGTCCTGCCCGGTAGCCCCCTCGTACCAATCGCGCAACGACATTTCACCTGACATCACAGAATTGAGAACCAAAAGTTGGTCTAAGCGTCGCGCGGCCAGGTATTCGGAAATTGAATAAAGTAGAGACGGCCTCCAAAATGCGTAGTGAACATCTCTGGAATAGATGCGACTGAGGGGGTAATCAGGATTTAACGATTCATGCAGTAGCCGGGCCAGAGGAATTTCTCTGGATTTCACCCAAGCTTCGAATCTCATGCGCTGATTGGGTGAATATCCTTGACCTTCGAAATACTCCCTCACTCCGATTTCCATCTGCTCGACGCGCTCACTCAAAAAGGTGAGTGGGAATGTATACATCTTCCTTGCGTTCAGATAGCGAATGATGCGCATAGACCCGATGGCTGGCAAGAAAATCAGAAACAACCAAAAGGCGGTGATTCGAGAGGAAGCCTGAGTTGCGGCGCTCAAGAAACCACAGGCGACCCATACCTTCGCAAGAGGCCCGGGAACATCATCCAAATGACTGCGCCACTCCTCGCCATATCGTTGCCGGAGTTCCTTCGGTAGGCAACGCACTGCCCACTGAGTGATTCTCTCCGCTACGGGCGGAAGCCACGCTTTAACTTCCTCGGCGCAAAGCTTTCCGAGTAGTGCCGCTATGAAGTGCCCCATGCGGGCCTCCCGATGGCAGCTTTGATTTCCGCAAATCCCTTACGTGCCTCGCGACCACCCAAGCCTGTGATTCGATACAAGCGTCTCCGGGGCCTGCCAAGGTCGTGTGGCTCCCCCTCTTCCCAATTGCTTTCGACCCAACCATTGCGTTCGAGGCGCATCAAGACCGGATACAGCGTTCCAGACGATAACTTCGTTTCACGGGCTATGTCGGCACCGGAGACGGCGTCTTTGCTCGAAATCAGAGCCCCGAGTACGTTGAGAGTTTGTGTAGTCAGTCGCATTTCACCTGGACCCATAATCGGAAGTCTACATAGGGTCCAAAGATGAGTAAACAACAATCATCTTAGAATTAGTCAGTTTCCGATATTCGGCTACTCCGAACTTATTGTCGGACGATTGGTTGTCTAGGGAAGGGTCTCGCCCAGCTTTCCAATTTCAACGCCACATTTTCTGATGCCAGTGACGGGGTCACTTTGCTGCATACATAGCGAACCCGTGAGACCCACGTCGATATTCTGGGCCTTGAGCTTTTGCAAATTATCTGCTATCCGTTTGTCGAAGAGTTTGTGAAATTCTGAGCGAAAGGCCATTCTCCAGTCATTGACCCTTATATTAAAGTTAAAGATTGCATCCGCTAGTGCACCGGTACCAAGATTAAAAAGCGGTTGCTTGTTGTCCTGTTCCACGACGAACTGAAGGATTTCCTTGGACAATTGTAACGTGGCGATCTTCAACGAATTCTTATTCGCCTGAGTCTTGGCCATTTCTAGATTGCCGTTTACCCGCCCTAAGTCATCCTTAATTATTAACAATTCCGTAATCGTTAGTTGAAATTGACTCTGCTGCGTGAACAACTCTTGACGATGCTTGGTGTCCTGTTCGCTGCGGTCGTGGGTGATAGAGGCAATTTCTAGACAGCATAGGAGCCCTAAAAACACTCCGTACGTGATCTTCACCCATTTCTGTTCGTAGTATTTCAAGGTCGGAACTACCCCCGCTAGCAATGCGATTGCAAGCGTATAAATCCCTGGAGTAATGAATAGCCAAGACAGAATACGCACGTACTTCTCCTCTCTGACTCGAAGAGGAGAATACGCTCCAACAGACATTGCGTAAAGTTCACGATTGTTTTTTTAGAAGAGGATTAACGCTCTTCTCATACTCGGGCGAGTGGCATAGACGTAAAATCCGAGACGGTTTTGCGTGCCGGACCCTTCGGTTTTTAAGGGGCCGGGTTTAAAGTCAATTCCATGCTCGAACGCCCTTGGCATCCCCGTGGCACTCGCCCCGTCCTGTTTAGCAGCTCCCGCAAGGGACTACGACGGGGGAACTCCTATCTGCGTTCGATGGGAGCAGTCGCAGCTTCGGGCGTTGCGAATCCTTGGACGCGATTAGCCTCCGTGCGCTTCACACTTTTTCGATACGCTCGCCACGCTTCGTCAAAAACCTCTAGAACATTTTCCGGTGACCGCTTCAAATGCTCGCGCCACGCGGCGAACGGGTTCGCTACGCCCGGTGAGGTCTCATCGAAAAAAATATCTCGCGTCAAATCGCCGGTCGGCGTTTTGCTGTGAAGTTTCGTTCGTATCAGCCAATCTCGAAAACTGAAAATCATGCGGGTAGTTGTCCTTTCTCCGTCTCGACTTGCCTCGCATCCGTTTCAAGCGTGACGGGAATCCGCGCTTCCGTGCCGTCGGACTTGACGAGAAACCAAAATGTGAATTGGACGCCGCCTTCGGTCACGATTCGAATGACTCGCAGTCTCACTTGCATGGCTCCAATCTTTTTCGCAGTAGGGGCGCGAATGTGGACACGCCCTCCGCTGCGTTATTCACCAGCCTGCACAGGGGGGGGGGGCTGGAGAAAATCTTTACGAGTGACAGACAAGCAACCGAATTGGCATCGGCGCACTCGCAGCCTTCATCAATTTTCCGTCGCAACGAAGGAAGGCCTCGTAAGCTATTTGATTGGCCGTCGCGTATCGCTCGACGTAGGTCTTCATCACGGGACCACCTCTCACTTGTCTCCGGACGAATGAATCCAATGACCCGAAGGCTATCGCCTTAGCGCCGCTGCCAAGATTGGGCATGCTCGGTGATTCATAGATGGGAAAATCGAACAAGGTCTTTCGCCCTGCGACATTGCGGCCAAACGGCAGGAGATAAGCGCCGCCCGTCGAAGCCTTCAACTTCCGCAGAGCCGTCAACGTCGAGGTGTTTAGAAGGAAAGCCCCGCGCATCGCAATCGCGCTGTCCACAGAGGCGACCAGGTCTAGAATCTCGTCGCCCGTGACGGCCCCCGATGCCGCCGTGGTCACGCCCGTATCTGCGTCGGTGAGCAGTGTTGAGATGAAGCTCGCCCCAACTCCGCGAGCAAATCTCCGTCCGAAATTTCGCGCGAGGAGCGTGGGCAGGTCGAAGCGGGAATCGTTGACCAGTTCATACGGGCAAACGATGTGACCGCTGCGCCACATCGGAGCGCGACCGAAAGCAACTTGGTCGAAGACGACGGGCGAGGACAACAGGCTCGTTCCAGATTCCGCCACGACGGTCGCGACCGCGCTGGTGTTATCATCAACCGGAAATTTGCAATCAGTGCCCTTGTCGGTTTCAACCAGCGTTGCGATTTCAAATAGTTCATCGTGCGACTTCAAGGAATCCGCGAATGAGGCCGCAAAAGACGCGGGTGTGAGGTATCCGCCACTCGCATCGACGCCGACACTTTGCGCGCGTTCGTCGAGGGCTTCCCGGCCAAGCCGCAGGAAGTTTCTGAAATTCTCTTCGTGCCAATGGCGGTCCTGCGCATCGCGTTGAGAGATAATCTCGCGGCGCGTCTCCATGCGTGAAGCCAAGCTTTCCGACTTCGCCACTCCGGAAAAGATGGAACGCTTCTCCTCCTCCGCGAGCAACAGGTTATCTATGTACGCGGCGGCGTCCGCGTCATCGCCTCCCACAATCACACCGCCATCATCGGTACGTTTCAAATTCAACATTGTTTCCTCCTCAACCCAATTCCGCCCGAAAATGTCGCGGGCAATAAGGACGATTTTTTAATACATAAGCCGCTCGATGGTCACAGTGGGTGCATCGGTGTTGTCTGCATTCCTCCGCAGACAAATCCGCGAGCAGGTCATTCGCAGAGGATAGCGGCGTATCTTTCGATACCTGGACCGCTAGCTTGCTGCGAATCCATTTTTCGGCCTGGTCAGCAGCAAGGTCGATAATTTCTCCTGGTTGGTGGGAGAAAGTCGGGCTTGCCATGCTGACGTTCACTCGGAGTCTGATTTTTTTGTCGCTCATGTTCGTCTCCAATTTCCACGGGAGAGGGATTCCCGGCAACCGGAATCGTGGTTCTCCCCTACATCCTGTGATGCCCAGCGCGTTTGCGCGTCACGGAATCGATGGTGCCCTTCTGGAATTCAATGGTCGTGAAACGACTCTTACATTTCCGACATTCACGACGGCGACGTGTTCCCCCGCCGCGCCAACGAGGGCGTGAATCGATAACATCCGTGATCGCATCGCATTTTGGGCAGGGGAAGGCCATCACAATTGCGCTTTCGACTCTTCGCGGAAGTACTGGAACACGCGCGGGTCAAATTCTTCGGCCTCGGTCAACAGGCCATGCTCTCGCAGATAGAGAACGTCGGCCCTGCGCTGCTCCGTGCGCTCGCGTGTGCCGTCCTCGACGGAGCCATCGCTCGCATGGACGATGGGTCTATCGGGATGATCCACTCGCCAAAACATCGCGGGGCGCGAGCCGGGGTCTTTACCGATGTGATAGGCCAGAACTTCCTCGCGGTGAATTTTCCAGAGTTCGACGAGCTTCGCCTGGATTTCCTCCTCCGTTAGGCCGACATCTAACTCGCCAACCATGTCGGCTCCCAGTTGCAGGCAGGTCCGGATTCCGGGAGCTAGTTTTGATTTTTTATTTGCCTTTAGCGGAATGCGATTTCTAATAGTCATAATGGTCACCTTCCTTTTCTTGAGATGTTTGGAGCAATTCTTGGCCGCGGTTTGTCCGTGGGCTGCTCATTCTCCAGTGCCAGTTCGCGGAGACAGCGCACGAACGCGATTCGCGAATCTCTTTCCACGGCGATTTCTGGCCTCGCGCGAGGAGCGTCGAATCGGTCGAGGTAGGAAACTCCTTTTTTGGAAAGCACCTTGCGAGCGTTCTCGCAGCGGTCCCAGGCTTCGGCGGCGAGAATCAAAATCTTGAAATGTTGCGGCTCGATTTCGTAGCGGTCGAGGATGGATAAAACCCACGAGCGCATGTGCTTGGATAGGTGTCGCGGTGGGGTCAATAGTTGGTCGGCTTTGGGCATTTCATTCTCCTCAAATCAAAAAACCGTTTTGAACGGGGACACGCCGCACACGTAACCGGTTGCGGTACGTTTCCCTAAAAAGAAGGCGGCAGAGAATTTCGGTACGTCTCCCCACTATGTACTAATACGTTAGATACTCTATTCATTTACGGTCCTCCGACCGCGTCTTCTTTGAATGACACGACGCGCACAGCCCTTGCGAGT
>JBGPLB010000229.1:0-7391 GCA_041486245.1 Candidatus Acidiferrum sp. | reverse complement strand
GCTTTGCCTCCTAGTTTGAATGCCAGTACGCGACTGATATTTTGAGTGCGTCCCGATTTCAGCGCGACCTCTCCGGTTGCGAGCGGAAACACGCCACCCCAGCCAACCACGACGGCAACATATTGTTCTCCGCTGGCGGTGTAGCTGATCGGAGCGGCAATCACCCCGCTTTGCGCGTCGGCTGACCACAACTTTTCGCCTTTGTCGGCGTGGTACGCTTCGAGATCCCCTTGCGCCGTGCCTTCAAACACGAGATTCCCGGCAGTGGACAGAATTCCGCCGTTCACGGGACTGGTGCGATCCACTCGCCAGATTTCTTTTTGTTGAACAGGGTCCCAGGCCGATAAATGGCCTTTGATGCTATCGAGAATGGTTTGCTTCACCTCGGGCGCTTGCGGCATGCCCGCGGCAACGAAATCCGTGGCCGTGTTGAACGCGAGGCTTTTCGCTTCATAGTGTTCATCGGATTTGTAGAAGAATCCGGCATCCTGCACGGGAATGTAGACCAATCCTGTTTGCGGGCTGTAGGACATCGAGTGCCAGCTGTGGCCGCCGAGCGGTCCGGGAGCAAGCGGCGCCCCTTTGCCACCGTTTTCATAGCGCGCGTTAGCGGTTTCAAGTGGGCGGCCGGTCGCTGCGTCGATCCCCGTTGCCCAGGTGACTGCGGTGTACGGCTTCGCGGAAATTAGTGCGCCGGTGGCGCGATCCAGTACGTAAAAAAATCCGTCTTTCGGAGCTTGAAAGAGAACCTTTCGCGGAACTCCGTCGATGGTGACGTCCGCGAGGATGATCGGCTCTGCCGAATCGTAGTCCCACGCATCGCCGGGAACCTCCTGATAGTGCCAAACATATTCGCCCGTGTCGAGCTTGAGCGCCACGATCGAGGAGGTGAAAAGATTGTCTTTTCCCTGCGGGCTGCGCGCGCGCCGGTCCCATGGAGTTCCGTTGCCCGTACCGATAAAGAGCAAATCGAGTTCGGGATCATAAACGATTGAGTCCCAGACAGTGCCACCGCCGCCAAGCTTCCACCAGTTGCCGCTCCAGGTTTTCGCGGCTTTCTCCATTGCGGGATTCTCGAATGGCTTCGATGGATCACCGGGGACCGTGTAGAATCGCCACGCGAGCTTGCCTGTCTCTGAGTCGTAGGCGGAAACATAGCCGCGCACGCCCATTTCCGCGCCGCCATTGCCGATCAAAACCTTACCCTTCACGACGCGCGGCGCACCGGTAATCGTGTAACGAAGCTCGGAATCGATGGTGAGCGTCTCCCAAACAGGCTTTCCGGTGGCGGCGTCAAGAGCAATCAGCCGTCCGTCCAGCGTGCCAACAAACACCTTACCGCGCCAAACCGCGACGCCGCGATTCACCACGTCGCAGCAAGCATTCACAGCCCACTTGGGCGGGACTTTCGGATCGTAGGACCAGAGTTTCTCGCCGCTCGAGGAGTTCACGGCGAGCACCTTGCTCCACGCAGTGGAGAAATACATCACGCCGTCCACAACGATCGGGGTCGCCTCCTGTCCGCGCCGAATGTCCAGGTCCACATGCCATGCGAGTCCGAGCTGGCCGACGTTCTGATCATTGATCTGCTTTAGCGGACTGAAGCGCTGCTCGCTGTAAGTCCTCCCATAACTCATCCAGTTTCCAGGTTCTTGATCCGCGTGCAGCATTCGAGATTCGTCCACGCTGGCGGGCAAAACTGACTGTTGTGATGTTTCTTTGACTCCCGGGTTCGAATGGCACCCAGGGCTGCACAGAATCGTCAAACCGATTGCGACATATCCAAACATCTTTCGCAGCATCAGTACTCCTTGCGGCGCCGATTAGTAGCAACGCCAGGCCGTTCGGCGCAAATGCTCTGCCCAAATTCAGCACTGGCTCTCGTGGGCTACCTATATATACTTCACGGGTTCAGTTTCCAAGCGCGACGAGCTTCTTGCCAGCCGCAATGCTGCGATTTGCTTGCTCCTGGGAGGAGTCTGTAATAGCTTTGGGAAACTTTCGGTGGCTGAGAAAATTGAGAGGAATGATCGATGGAAGAACTCATCGCCCTGGATCGTCGGGAAATTCTAAAATCCTCCGCCGGCCTGTTAGCGGGTCTGGTAGTGGCCGGGAGTCCTCTAGCCTTGATCGCTCGGGGGCGCGCCTGGGCTATCGAGCTGACATCCTTCACGACTCCTGAAGGAGTAGCGCTCATGGCTGCGACGCGCACGATCATGCCGCACGATAAGCTGGATGACGCGGCGTACGCATTGGTTGTCAAAGCCATCGACCGCGATGCAGGCAAGGATGAGCGCACCCGCAAGTCGATCAAGGAAGGCATCGCGGGCCTCGGAGCAGGATTTGTTCGGAGCACGGAAAGCGAACGAGTTGCGGCCCTGAAAAATGTGGAGTCCTCCGAGTTTTTTCGGGCGCTGCGCCTGAAAACCGTACAAGTTCTCTATGCTACGCCTTTAGCCTACGCGTACTTTGGCTATGAAGGCGAAGCATTCTCTAAAGGCGGCTACCTTTTCCGCGGATTCAATGATCTGCATTGGCTGCCCGAAGTTCCGCCGCAGGATAGCGGCCCAATGCCGGTCAGCAGGTAATTAGCGAAGATTCAGAGCATGGCACGCATAGACCTCAAAGACGCTACTGCTGTTGTGATTATCGGCTCGGGTGCGGGTGGAGGGACTCTCGCTCATGAACTGACGCGCCGCGGAATCAAGGTAGTCCTTTTGGAAGCAGGCAAGCGCCAATCGCAGGAAACCTTTTCACAAATTCCCGGTGAGGCGTTCGGTCAACTGACATGGCTCGATGCGCGTACGCAGAGCGGCAATTGGGGCGTCGCACGTGACTTCCCTACCCTGCCCGTGTGGCATTGCAAAACCGTGGGCGGGACGACGGTCCACTGGACAGCCTCCGCTCCGCGGCTTCAGTCCTGGGAACTTCGCGCAAAAAGTACTTACGGCATTGTGCCGGGCGCTTCTTTGATCGACTGGCCGCACTCGTTCGAGGAACTCGAGAAGTATTACGAGCTCGCGGAGCGCCGCATGATTGTTACGCGGCGCAACGGTGTCCCGGGGTTGCCGGCCTCAAACAATTTCAAGGTGATGTACGCGGGAGCGAAGAAGCTGGGCTACAAACTGGTGCACACCGGCCACATGGCGATCAATTCGCGCGCTGCGGATGGACGCGGGTTTTGTATCCAGCAAGGCTTCTGCGTGCAAGGATGCAAAATGGGTGCAAAGTGGAGCACCCTTTATACGGAAATTCCGCGAGCGGAAGCCACCGGCAATCTCGATCTGCGCATCGAGGCTACAGCGACGCGGATCGAGCATGGAACCGATGGCGTCGTCAACGCCGTGGCCTATCGAGATAGCCGGGGCAAGGAACAACGACAATCAGCCCGCTTGGTTTGTGTCGCGGGCAACGCCATTGAAACGGCGCGCCTGCTCCTGCTATCGACTTCCTCGAAATTTCCGCACGGCCTCGCAAATTCTTCGGATCAGGTTGGCCGGAACTATTGTCATCAGATCACCGGGTTTGTGTGGGGAATTTTTGACAAGCCGGTGTATTCCTGGCGCGGAGCCACTTTGGCGGGCGTTGTGGAAGACGAAGCCATCCACGATCCCCGCCGCGGTTTCGCAGGCGGCTACCGAATCGAGCTGGTCACGCTCGATCTCCCAACTTTTCCGTTGGTCGGCCTGCCATATGGATGGGGACGAGACTTCGCGTCCGTCATGGAGAATTACCGGCATATGGCCGGGATGTTCGTAAATGGCGAGGATCTGCCGCGTGCCGAGAATCGCATAACATTGAATCCGGAAGTGAAAGATAGCTTCGATTTGCCCGTGGCAAATATCCACGTAGACGAACATGCCAATGATCAAGCCATGCGCAAACATGCGCAGGGACAAATGTCCAAGATGTACGACGCTATCGGTGCAAAACGAACTATCCTTGGCCCCACGCCTCCGGCGACGCATAACCTGGGGACGGCGCGCATGAGCGGCGATCCGCGCGAGGGCGTGACCAACGCGTGGGGCCAGACTCACGACATCAAGAATCTGTTTATCTCCGACGGCAGCGTCTTGAGCACTCCAGGCTCGGCCAATCCTACGCTGACCATTGTCGCGCTAGCGCTGCGGCAAGCCGAGTACATCGCGCAACAAATGAAGGCGGCCAACATTTAACACAAGAATCTGATGATTGATGCAGTTGTCGCGACCCTCGGAACTTTCCCTGAGAATCAACTGGGAGAATAGAAGAAATGATGACGAAGATAGTGAGGTTCCACGAGTTTGGCGGGCCAGAGGTTCTGCGATTCGAATCAGTTGAGGTGCCTGAGCCTGGCGCTGGCGAAGCGCGTATACGCGTCGAAGCGATTGGCCTCAACCGCGCCGAGGCCGCTTTTCGTTCCGGCCGATACATCGAGAAGGCGCAACTGCCCGCGCGCCTGGGTTACGAAGCGGCCGGCGTCATCGAGGCCCTCGGTGTGGGCGTTAGCGGACATTCGATAGGTGAGCCGGTTTGTGTGATGCCAGCGTTTTCGATGAACAAGTATGGCGTTTATGCCGAGCGCGCCATCGTCCCGGTATCGGCATTGTTGAAACGGACAGCGGGACTCGGAACCAAAGAGTCCGCTTCCATCTGGATGCAGTACCTGACGGCATACGGCGCGCTCATCGATATATCCAAGATTGGCTCGGGGGACGCAGTGATCATCACCGCTGCCTCCAGCAGCGTGGGACTCGCGTCCATCCAAATTGCCAACCATGTTGGAGCAGTGCCGATTGTGGTGACGCGAACGCCGGCTAAAGAAGCGGCATTGCACAAGGCTGGGGCGGCGCACGTCATCGTGACAGAGAATCAGAATCTCGAAACAGAAGTACAGCGCATCACTGGAGGCAAAGGCGCAAAGGTGGCGTTCGATCCAATCGGAGGGCCGATCGTCGCATCGCTTGCCGCAGTGATGGCGCCTCGGGGCTGGCTGATCTTGTACGGCAACCTGAGCGGACAAGCACAGAACACGGTCTTCCCCTTCGGCCCATCCGCCATGAAGGGATTTGCCATGCGAGGTTATCTTGTTTTTGAAATCATCCACGACCCACAGCGATTCGAACTGGCCCGGCTCTTTATCGAGGAAGGTTTGCGCGCGGGCTGGTTGAGGCCGATCATCGCGAAGACATTCTCCTTCGAGCAGATGGTCGAAGCCCATCGCTACTTGGAGGCCAACGAGCAAATCGGAAAGGTTGTCGTCACGGTTCCCTGATCGAGCCTCAACGCCGAATAGCTTTCGCTTCCGCGCTCCGAAAATCCGGCTCTAGGCACTAGCTGGGGGCGCGCCAAGACCAAGCAGCCGGCACGCATTTTCTTTCATGATGAGCGGGTGCACTTCGGGCCGGAAGCCTGCCTGCTTAAAATCCTCCATCCAGCGGTCCGGCGTAATCAGCGGAAAATCCGTGCCGAAAAGCATTTTGTGCTTCAGCAAAGTGTTCGCGTACTGCACTAGCTGCGGCGAAAAATACTTGGGCGACCAGCCGGAAAGATCGATGTAAACGTTGGGCTTGTGAAGGCAAACGGAAAGCGCCTCGTCCTGCCACGGCCACGACGGATGGGCGATGACGATTTTCATGTTTGGAAAATCCGCGGCAACATCATCCAGGTGCATTGGATTGGAATATTTCAGCCGCAGGCCGCCGCCGCCGGGCATGCCCGCGCCCATGCCGGAATGGCCGCTGTGAAAAATTGCAGGCAGGCCGTATTCTGCGACGACTTCATACAGGGGATAGGCCATGTGGTCATTAGGAAAAAATCCCTGGCTCGTCGGGTGGAACTTAAAACCCTTGACGCCGTGCTCCTTAAGAAGGCGCCGCATTTCTCTCACACCCAGCTTGCCTTTGTGCGGATCGACGCTCGCAAAAGCGATCATGATGTCTGGATTCGCAGCCGCTGCCTCCGCAACTTCTTCGTTGGGGATTCGCCGGCGGCCCATCTCGAATTCGCTGTCCACCGAAAACATGACCAAGCCAATTTTGCGTTTCCGATAGTAGTCGATGGTCTCGGCGATGGTCGGGAGCTTTCCGGAATTGAAATATTTCACTTTCGCTTCGTCGAACCCCTTGCCGTATTCGTCGGACGGCTGGTGGCAGGAGACCTCCGCATGGGTATGGACATCAATGGCAATGAGTTCCGCGGGATTCATCAGTGGCCTTTGTAGAGCGAGAGTAGTTCGCCCACGTCGTGGACGATTAGATGTGGCCGCTGCTTCTGCGGCAAATCAGCGTAAGAATCAGCCGCACCGATTCCGGTGTTGACGGCCACGGCGAGCGCACCGCCCCGCAGTGCCATCGGAATTTCCAGCGTTGGATCATCGCCGACAACGCTGAGTTCTTTCGTTCGAACGCCAAGCTGCCGGGCCGCGCACCGCAACGCTTCAAGCGCGGGCTTGCCGATCACGTGAATTCGCGCGCCAGTCAGGTCCTTAATCATTGCAGAGATCGCGCGCGAAGTGCCGAGCGCCTTGCCCTGTGCGGTAGCAAAATAGAGCGACTGCGAACAACTGTAAACCTTCGCTCCGCCCCACACCGCGTAGCACGCCGCCTCCAGTGCGCTCATCGTGAACTCGCGAAACCAGCCGACCAGAACGGCGTCCGCCTCCGGTTTGCCATCCGGGCTCACGATTTCCATTCCAACATCTCGCAGAGGTTTCTCGAGTCCCGCGCCGCCTAGCGTCAAGATGCGGTGGTAGCCTCGGCGCCGAAAGTGGTCTGCCGCGCTGCTCGCTGGCGTCATCACGCCATTATCGGACAGCGGGAAACCGGCGTTGCGTAGCATCTCAACATATTCTTGCGGAGTACGCGCCGTTCCATTGGTGAACAAAACGAACGGCACTCCGCGCGCCGAGAGAAATCTAGTGATTTCGAGCGCTCCCGGCAGCGGATTTAAACCATGATTCGACTTGTCGCCCAGGACCAGTGTGCCGTCCATATCAAACAAAAACGCACGCGAGCCCCGCAACCTTTCGATCGCGGCTAAGGAATGCGTGGCAGCTGCGGTCACCGCCGTGTCCTCAGGCATGGGTCGCCTCGCGATTCCGCCGGTTGTGCAGCTCAAGACGAAAGTCCGGCTTTTCAAAAATGATGTCTGAGGCCGCGGGACGCTTCCGCAATTCGCGCAACAATTTGTAAATCGGCTGCATGTCGGGATTGTAATGCCGCCTTGCGGGACCGGCTGCCAGCATGGCATCCACTTCTTCGGCGGGCATGGAAGCGCGCAACAAAAACTCCTCGTCCGAAATTCCTGGCTTGAACCGCTTACGCAATTCTTCCGGCGGCGATGGCGGCGGTTCGGCGGCCAGCTCTTTCGCGCGCGGGCGTGACAAGATGCGGTCCTTCACATTTGCATCG
>JBGPLB010000228.1:0-7397 GCA_041486245.1 Candidatus Acidiferrum sp. | reverse complement strand
AGAGTTTAGCATCGAAGACGGGCACGGCCCTTCGAAGCTCAGGGTAAACATGCCGTGCCCCTACGGATGGGGATGGCGCTGGCGGGCGGCTTCGTAGAACAGGACTGCGGCAGCGGCGGCGGCGTTTAGAGACTCGATGCCGCTGGCCATGGGGATGCGGATACGGGCATCGGCGCTGCGTTCGACTTCTTCAGGGAGGCCAGCGCCTTCGTTGCCGACGAGGAGAGCGACCGGCTCGCACCAATCCACTTCCCATGGGGATAGGACCCGCGGCTCGCCCTCGTGCGGTTCATGCACGCTGGATGCTAGCGTGCGAACATTGGCGATTTTCAGTTGTGTAAGAAGAATGGGCAGCGACATTCCGGGCAGTATCGGGAGATGAAGCGCCGCGCCGGCCGAGGCGCGCAGTGCTTTCGGCGAAAAAGGGCTGGCGGTGCCGGATTGGCCGGAAGCGGCGGTGACCGCGCCGGTTGCTCCGAAGGCTGCGGCGGTGCGCAGGATTGTGCCGACGTTTCCGGGGTCCTGAACTCCGGCGAGAACCACGAGAAGCGGAGCACAGGCGGAGGTGGGGGCTTGGAGCAACTCATCTAGAGAAGCCGTGCGCGGCTGGACCAGAGCGGCTACGCCTTGCGGATGCTCCGTATCGGCGAGGCCCTCGAATAGACGATCTGTGGTGCGTAGAACGGGAAACGCCATTTCGGGCCTGCTTATAAGGGGAGCGAGACGTTCGTGATGGCGTTCGCCGGACTCGCTGAGGAGGACCGCTGCGATGCGGCAGCCGGAGCGAAGCGCTTCTTCGACGAGGCGGACGCCTTCGACGCCAACGGAGCCGGATTCCGTGGGAAGACCGCCGCGGAGCGCCATTCGGAATTCTTTGAGCCAGCGATTGTCGCGGCTGGTGAGGACTCCGGGCGCGGCTGTGCTCGCTGCGGTGCGAGCGGGTTTGCCGGGGGTAGCCATCAAGGCGAGCGTAGCAAATTTCGGGCGGGAGAGGTTAGCGGACCGTGGCTGAAGCAGCTCGCTTCCACGATAAGAGTCGGAGTAAGCGACTGGGGTTCTACGTATGCTGCGCGGACGAAGCGAAAGAAGCAGCGTTTTGTGAATCACGAGAAGCGTGGCGGGCACGAATTCCGGCGAGTAGCTCGAAGGAGCGCAGGCGGGCGGCGTGATCGTAGATGTGCGCGGTGGTGATGAGTTCGTCGGGTTGCGTGACTTCTATGAACCTGAGTACGCCGCGCTCAACGGTTTCCGGGGAGCCCACTGCCGAGCACAGGAGTGTCATGCTGGCGGAGGCTTTTTCCTGTGGCGACCAATAGGAATCGATGTCGTCGATCGGCGGAGGAATTTGGCCGGGCGTGCCGCGACGAAGATTGGTGAAAGCCTGCTGAACCGACGAGAAAAGGTATCGAGCCTGAGCGTCGGTTTCGGCGACGATCACGTTGAGGCCGAGCATAGCGTGGGGGCGATCGAGATGCTTGGATGGCTTGAACTGTGCGCGATAGAGCTGCACGGCTTGCATCATGTCGGCAGGCGCGAAATGCGATGCAAACGCAAAAGGCAGGCCCAGTTCCGCGGCGAGCTGCGCGCTGAAGAGGCTTGAGCCGAGCAGCCATATGGGCACGCGAAGTCCTGCCCCGGGCACGGCGCGAATTTTTTGATTTGGCGTGGCGGGCTCGAAATACGATTGCAATTCTTCGACGTCTTGGGGGAAGTTGTCCGACGTAGCAGCCATGTTGCGGCGCAGAGCACGCGCGGTGGGCTGATCGGTTCCGGGAGCGCGGCCTAGCCCGAGATCGATGCGGTCTGGATAGAGCGACGCGAGCGTGCCGAATTGTTCCGCGATGACGAGCGGAGAATGATTCGGCAGCATGATGCCGCCGGAGCCGACGCGGATTGTCTTGGTGCCGCCCGCGACATGGCCAATGACCACAGAGGTAGCTGCGCTGGCGATGCCGGGCATGTTGTGATGTTCCGCCAGCCAAAAACGATGGTAGCCCCAGTCCTCCGCGTGTCGCGCGAGGTCGAGCGAGTTGTGCAAAGCGTCGGCTGCAGTTGCGCCTTGGGCGATCGGCGAGAGATCGAGAATGGAAAACGGAATCACACGCGTTTGATGCCGCGTTTTGCCTCGAAGTTACGAATGAGAGTATCGAAGTATCTGAGAGCGACGCGAAGTTCCGCCGCATCGCCACACGGAGAGGAGGCACGCTCTTCCAAAGGCAGGCTCTTATTGCATGCGCTGGAGGGGTATGGTAGCGTCGCCCGATTGAGTGAAATTGCGAGCGAAGCGCGAAATGCGGGCTTATGTCTTCGCCGAAGGCCAAAAAGTTGCCGGCAGAACTGTTGCGCGTGAATGCGCAAAACCCCGAAGCGGAAGTGCTGCGTTACGCAGCGGACTTTCTCTCTCGGGGAAGTGTCATTGGAATTCCTACAGACACGTTTTACGGGCTGGCTGCCGACCCGTTTAACCTCGCCGCGGTGGATGAAATTTACAGAGTGAAGGGGCGTCCGGAAACGCGCGCGCTTCCCATTTTGGTGCGTTCGCTCGAGCAGGCCATGCAGATGGCGCGCGAGGTGCCGGAGAATTTTTTGCGGCTAGCGCAGGAGTTTTGGCCGGGAGCGTTGACGCTGGTCGTGGATGCAGCGAACCGCTTGCCGCTGAAAGTGACGGCGAATACGGGAAAAGTGGCGCTGCGCTGGCCGAAGAGCGATGTGGCCCGCAGATTGATCGAAGAGTTTGACGGGCCGATTACGGGAACGAGCGCGAACATTTCCGGATTTCCGTCCTGCTCGTGCGCGGAGCAAGTGATGAAGCAGCTTGGAGGGCGGCTCCCGCTGATTCTGGATAGCGGAGAAACCGGGGCGGTGCTGGGATCGACGATTGTCGAAGTTCGTGGCGGGGCGTGGAAAATTATCCGCGAGGGCGCGATTCCCCTGGCGGAGATTGAGAAAGCGCTGAAATAAGGGAGGCGAAGCACTTACCGGAGAGTGGGGAGTGTTGCGAGGAAGTCGAAGTCGCCGGTGGGGGAGAGTTGGAGTTTGCCGAGAGAGCGCCGATGGACGGAGACGACGTCGGTGAATCAGAGCGGGAGATAGGGCAGATCGTCCGCAAGGATTTTTTGAACTTCGCTGCAAAAAACCTTCCTTTTTTCGCGATCCGTTTCAGTGCGAATCTGATCGACTAACGCGTCGATGCGCAGGTTGCGGTAGTGTCCGCGGTTGGCGCCGTCGGGCGGAAAACGCTTCGAGGAAAAAACAAATTCGAAGACGTCGGGATCGTTGTTGGCGCCGACCCAGCGCGAATAGGTGAGCTGGAAATTACCCCTTGCGGCGTCGGAAAGAAGCGTCGCGAGTTCCAGCGGACGCAATTCGAGGTCGACACCGACGCGGCGCCACTGCTCCTGCAGTACTGCGCCGATGAGGCGGGCTTGTTCTTCGGTGGAAGTTTTCAGCGTGAGATGGGGCGTTATTGCGGCGGGGCATAGGAGATTTTACCGAGAACGGCTGGCCTGTGTGCGCCGGTGGCGCTGGGGAGATTACTGGGACGGTGATGGAAGGTCTCGTAAGCGAGTAGTGCGAACGCGAAGGCTTCTTTGGCGTCTTCCGGGATGCCGAAGCGGGAAGATGGAATGATTTCGATTCTGCCGAGAGCGGCGGACAGTTGCGCAACGACGAGCGGATTTTTTGCGCCGCCTCCGGAGACGATAAGTTGATGGATTTTCGTTTTGGGGAGGACGAAGCGGTTTAGGGCGTCGACGACAGAGAGCGGGGTGAAAATTGTGGCTGCGCGGATGAGATCGGCCGGTTTGGCGCGATGTTTTTTGCCGAGGGCGAGCATCTTTTTTAGATAGGCGTGGCCGTAATATTCGCGGCCTGTGGATTTGGGAGGAGCGAGCTTGAGATAGGGATCACGCATCAGTTCGTCGAGTAACGCGGGGATGGATCGGCCGCTGCGGGCGAGGCGAGCGTCTTTGTCGAAACGCTGGCGGCCGCGCGCGAAGTGAGCGACGAGGGCGTCGATGAGCATGTTGGCGGGGCCGGTATCAAAGGCGAGGATTTGTTCCGGCTTTGCCGCAGGGGGAATGACGGTGATGTTGGCGATGCCGCCGAGGTTCAGAGAGACGCGGCCGAGTTTTTTGTGGCGATAGAGAAGATAGTCGGCGTATGGGACTAGCGGCGCGCCTTGGCCGCCGAGAGCCATGTCGGCGGGCCGAAAATCGCCGACGGTGGTGATGCCGGTGAGCGCGGCTATGACGGAGGGCTCGCCGATTTGCAGTGTGGACGCCGTGGCGTGGCCGAGATAGGGCGCGGGCTTTCCTTGATGAAAGATAGTCTGGCCGTGGCTGCCGATCAGCGCGACGCGTTTTGGTGAACCGTGAAACTTGCGGCAG
This sequence comes from Candidatus Acidiferrum sp., assembly GCA_041486245.1. Lineage (GTDB taxonomy): Bacteria > Acidobacteriota > Terriglobia > Acidiferrales > UBA7541 > Acidiferrum. The sequence goes on along the minus strand of JBGPLB010000228.1, from coordinate 3,009 downwards.
GCGGCGAGAGCGGCTTCGGCGAAAACCTCGCCGAGGCGAAAATTCAGCTGGCTGAGTTCGCCGGCGCTGATTGGATGTTGTTCAGCGACACGGAGAATCTCTTTTCGCAGCGCGGGCGGAAATTCGCTCGACGTGTGCCCCAGAAGTCTCGCTCGCAGATGAGGCGGTGCACCGGAAATGCTCGCGAGCGCGACGTCGATGCCGTCGGCGGAAGTGCCGGACATAAGGCCGAGGACGAGCATGGGTTTGGATGCCATCGCCTGTGAAAGAATTTAAGCACAGAGGACACCGAGAACACAGAGCGGACAGAGGCGGACGGAGATAAAGAGTGAACTCAGGAAAAGCGATGCAGGTTTGCAAGCAGGACGACCTTCGAACCCTAGGCACGGAAATCAGGAGATTTGTTTCTTGAGCTCAGCGAGAAGGTTGAGGGCGTCGAGAGGCTTGAGCTGGTCGAGGTCGGCGTCGCGGAGCTTGTCGAGGACAGCGCGATCGAGGGCTGTGAACAGGACTTCCTGGTGGCCATTGCGGCGGTGCGGGGAAGAGGCCGCGGTACCTGTTGATGCGCCTGCCGCGCTTGACGATAGATCATCGAGAGCGCCAGGTGAGAGCGTTTCGCTGAGGGCGTGCTCGCTCTGCTCGTGTCTTTTCAGGACTTCACGTGCGCGCTCGATGACGCTGCGAGGAAGTCCGGCGAGGCGGGCGACTTCGATACCGTAGCTTTTATCGGCACTGCCGGGCTCGACGCGGCGCAGAAAAATAATTTCGTTGGGCGTTTCCTTGACGGAGACGTGAACGTTTTGCACGCCGGTGAGTAGATCGGCGAGCTCGGTGAGCTCATGGTAGTGCGTGGCGAAGAGCGTGCGCGCGCGAGTGTGCTTCTGCAGGTGCTCGACGACAGCCCACGCGATGGAAAGCCCGTCAAAGGTCGCGGTGCCGCGGCCGACTTCATCGAGAAGAACGAGGCTTGATGGCGTCGCATGATGCAGGATGGCGGCGACCTCGCTCATCTCAACGAGAAACGTGGAGCGGCCACGCGCGAGGTTATCGCTGGCGCCTATGCGCGTAAAGATGCGGTCGGTGACGGGAAGCTTCGCCTGTCTTGCCGGAACAAATGAGCCCATCTGCGCCATCAGCACAATCAGCGCGGCTTGGCGAAGGTAGGTGGACTTGCCGCCCATGTTCGGACCGGTGATGAGCAAAAGCTGCTGACGGTCGGGATCGAAGCAAAGATCGTTGGGAACGAACCGCTCGCCACGCTGGCGGAGAAGTTCTTCGATGACGGGGTGACGGCCTCCAACAATGAGCAGCTCGCCGGTAGCGTTGAATTCAGGTCGCGTGTACCCACGATCGGCGGCCAACTTCGCGAAAGATGTGAGCACGTCGAGTTGAGCGACGGCGGCGGCCGTGCGGCGCAGTCGCGCGGCCTGGGCTGCGATGCTGGAGCGAATCTCGACGAAAAGCTGGCGCTCGATTTCCAGAATGCGTTCGTCCGCGGCCAGAATTTTGCGTTCGTACTCTTTTAGCTCGGGTGAAGTGAAACGTTCCGCATTCACGAGCGTTTGCTTGCGTTCATAGTCCGCGGGCGCAAGATGGAGATTGGGCTTCGAAATCTCCATGTAGTAGCCGAAAATCTGATTGAAGCGAATCTTCAGCGAGGCGATGCCGGTCCGTTTGCGCTCGCGCTCTTCCATCGCGGCGATGATTTGTTTGCTGTGCTGGCTGAGGTCGCGGAGCTCGTCGAGCTCGCCATGATAACCGCTGCGAATCATGCCGGACTCGGTGGCGAGCGCGGGAGGTTCGTCGGCGATGGCGCGTTCGAGGCGCTCGCGAATATCGGTAAGTTCGTCAAGCTCGCCGTGAAGTTGACGGAGCAGCGCGCTGCCGCCGATCGGAGGCGGCGTCAGAAAGTTCTTCAGCACCGGAAGCTGAACAAGCGACTTGCGGAGTGCGACGAGTTCCCGAGGCGAGGCCAGCCCTAGCGTGATGCGGCTTGTAAGACGTTCGAGATCCTGGATCCAGCGCAGCTCCTTTCGAATCTCGCCGCGAACCACGGTCTGCTGGAGGAGGTGGGCAACGGACTCAAGGCGCGCCTCGATGGCGCTGCGATCGAGCAGGGGCCGAAGAATCCAGGAGCGCAAGAGACGCGCGCCCATGCCGGTGACGGTCGCGTCAAGAGCGGCGACGAGAGTCACTGGCCCGCTTCGCGAAGTCTCCTCGGTAAAGATTGGCGTGAGGAGCTCGAGGTTTCGGACGGAAACAGGATCGAGGACCAGGTTGTCATGTTGCTCGTAGTAGCGCACGCGGTCGAGATGTTGCAGCGCTTCAACGGTCGATGGTTGTGTGCTGGTGGAGCCAATGGAATTATCAGCGCCGCGAGCGGCGTTTTCGCGCAAATAGTGAACGATAGCGCCCGCCGCGGCGAGCGCTTGCGGATGGTCGTCGATACCGAAGCCGGTGAGTTCCGCAACGCCAAACTGTTCACGCAAGATTCGCTCAGCGTAGTCGCGATGAAAGATCCAGTCTTCAAGGCAGCTTTCAACGCCGCCAGCGCCCTCGAGAAGGGAAGTCTTCGCGGTTTCGAAAAGTTGTTGCGGGCGAGGCAGAAGAGTTTCGCTCGGGTGGAGGAGCTGCAGCTCTTCGCGGAGGGCATCGTCGGCCTCGGGCCCGGAAAATTCCGTGGACTGAAATTCGCCGGTCGAGAGGTCCACGAAAGCCAAGCCAACGGGCGAACCGGAGGAATGTTTCGCAACGGCGGCCAGATAATTATTTTCGCGAGCATCGAGAACCGAGCCGTCTGTGGCCGTGCCCGGCGTGATAACGCGGACAACTTCCCGGCGCACCAGCTTCTTTCCAGGGCCAGGCAACTCCATCTGATCGCAAATGGCGACTTTGAAGCCGCCGCGGATCAGCCGGGCGATATATCCGTCCGCAGCATGATATGGAACACCGCACATCGGTATCGGCTGGCCTTTTTCGCGGTTGCGAGAAGTCAAAGTGATTTGCAGT
>JBGPLB010000227.1:0-7489 GCA_041486245.1 Candidatus Acidiferrum sp. | reverse complement strand
TTCCGGAGAGACCGACCTGGCGGGCCAGCGATTCCTGCAGCAGGCGTCGCAACTGCCCGGGCTGTTCGTCGTGGCCGACGACGACGAATACCCTCCCACGGTCGAGGCGATGGAATGGCTCTACATCACCTCCTCCAGCCCGGGGAAGAAGTTCGTGCACTATTCGGCTGCACAAGACGCGCCCTGGATCTGGTATGAAACCAGCGATACCAGTAAAGTTCCCGCCAAGGGTGGCCACGGAACCGACATGTTCAAAGTTCATCCGGAGCTGCCCGGCATCATCGTGGATTGGCTTGTAACCACGCTGATTAAGACGCCGGGTCACGCGCCAGCGGACGCCTTGGCATCTGCGGCAATCCTCAATCAACTCTGGACGTCCGAAGGAGTCGCGCGCGTCAAGCAGCAACTGATGGAAGCCCGGCGGAGAGATCCCCAGGTGCAGTTGTGGCCGGAAGTTAACGTCGACATCATAGGCGAAGACCACGTGCGTGAAGGCGAGTCGGAGAGGAAGGCTGGCCATTTGCGCGAGGCCAAGATGGAGATAGACACAGCGATTGAGATTTTCAAGCTCAACCTCCACGCGTATCCGGACTCTGCGGACGCGCACTATAACCTGGCCGATGCCTATTTGAAAAATGGACAGAAGGATCTGGCGCGGCAGTACGCGGAAAAGGCGCTGGCCATGATTGATACTCACAAAGCGCCTCTGTCGTCGTGGTCCGATACCGAGCAGCGGCGCGCCGAGATTCGTAGCGGCGTGCAGGACACACTCAAAGAGCTAAATGCGGCCCATTGATTTTGATAAGGGCGTGATTCGGTTACAAGGCTGGCGCTTCAAAATCCAGTCTTTTGGCGCAACGAACTTACTAAATGGAGTGAAATCACTCGAATGAAACCAATTCGAATCTGCTTGTTGTTGGCGGCATCGCTGTTCACACTGATTTCAAACGGGCAGGCCGCCGCCCAGTCGCCCGCTTCCGTCACGCTAGTCAAAGCTGGCCGGCTGCTCGATCCGCGCACCGGGAATGTGCTTTCGCCCGCCGCCGTGCTGATTGAAAACGGCAAAATCAAGGAAGTTGGCTCGCCTTCGCGAGTGCAAGCGGATGCGCCCGCCGGCGTCAAGACCATTGATCTGCGTAGCGCCACCTTGCTGCCCGGGCTGATTGACAGTCATACCCACCTGCTTCTCGACGTCATTGTGCCGCCAGAAGCCGAAAGTGCGCGCCGGCACAACGGCGATTTTGCTCCGGCGCTATTGCTGGCGATTGTCGAGTCGCCCAGTAAACGGGTGTTGTTGGGTGCGCAGTTGGCACGCGAAGACTTGGAAAGTGGTTTCACTACAGTGCGCAACCTCGGGCACTCCGGCGTTAATGGGGATGTTGCGCTGCGGGATGCCATCAACGCTGGGCGCGTCCCCGGCCCGCGGGTCCTGGCGTCTGGGCGCAAACTTGCGCAGAACGGCAAAGACGGGTATCTCCAGAGTCTCAATCCCGCGCTTGCCACGGCCATCCTGCAACAGGAATTTCTAGAGGTAACCGGCCCCGAGGGAGCTCGGCAGGCAGTAAAAGATAATATGTTCTATGACGTCGACCTTATCAAGGTTTCCATCGAGGACGACATGTCCGTCGCGGAAATGACCGCGATCGTCGAAGAGGCTCATCGCCAGCATTTGAAGGTTGCCGTCCACGCTTTCACGCCAGTTAGCGTTCAAACTGTGATTGATGCCGGCGCAGACTCCATCGAACACGGCAACGGCGTAACCGACGAGCAACTTAGGGTCATGCGCGACAAGGGAATCTTCTTCGATCTGACGCCAACTTTTTATGGGGGCCGTTGGGCAAAATTCACTGAGCCGACTATCGTGATCTCCCCGGCATCTCGGGCTGCGCTTGCCGGCTCCGTTGACCGGGCTCGACAGCGATACGACAGTCTCGTTCAGCGGGTGCTCAAGTCAGGAGTGAAGTTTGCCCTCGGATCAGACATGTGCTGGTTCTATCCAGGAAAAACGCGCGGCCAAGCCACCGCCAACGTGTTTCCACCTATGCATAACGCCGGCATGCCATCGCTGGACGTTATTCGCGCCATCACAACAAATGCAGCGGAAATGTTGGGCTGGCAGGATCGCGTGGGGTCGATTGAGCCAGGGAAATTTGCCGATCTCGTCGCTGTTGCTGGAGATCCGATCGCCGACATTACCGAGCTGGAGCGCGTTCGCTTCGTGATGAAGGACGGCCAATTGGTCAGGAATGATTTTGCGTCGCATTAGGGCGTAAGCTCCATTCCCGCAATAAACCGGAGCGGCGAATCGTTGATTTTCGGAAGGCAGATTTATCCAAAGGAGAATACAGAGATGAGACAGTCTTCGCTCGCGCTGATTGTGGTAACCCTGCTTGCCGCCGCCGGAACAACTATTTACGGACAGGGCCAATCGCAAAATCAAGCTCCGCGTCCGGCGCGTTCCCGAGCCGAGGAAACGCTGGAAATGTGGAACGACATCGGAAACAGACTCATCGCCATGGCTCAGGATTTTCCCGAAGACAAATACGATTTCAAGCTGCAGAAAGACCAGCGCACCTTTGCCCAGAATCTTCTCCACGCCGCCGCACTGGATTTCGTCCTGATACGCAGGGTTTCCGGATCAAACCTCGGACCCGACTTCGGCCCGGGCGACAATCCTACGCGTGACGTTTTCAAGACCAAGGCCGACGTGGTGAAGTTTGTGCAGGAGGCCGTCGCGGACGGAGCGCGAGTGATTCAGCAGCAGGGCGACGCGGGGCTGGACAATACATCGAAATTTCTTGGGAACCGGCTGGCCCACAACTCCTCCATCTGGACGTTCGCCATCGAGCATAGCGGCGAGCACTACGGCCAGCTTGTGGTCTACTATCGCGCGAACAACCTGGTGCCGCCGGCTTCGCGGCGGTAAGGCGCTTGCAAGTTACCGCGCGCAACTCCAGAAGTCCCGTTGTGGGAGGTTGCGATGCACCTAACGGTATCGACTTGGATGGGTGGCCGCGGTGTCAGAAACTGACCTCAACGGAAAATTAACGCCTGGCACCGCACAGGCTTTGCGTTTGTGCCAGTACGTCTGCGTCGAGCTGTGCGCCTTGCCATCCGTGCGTCGAGCATACCTGATCCGCAGTCAACCCCAGCGCGCCGCGCATGTCAGCACCCTCCACGCTCGCCCCGCTAATTTCAGTTCCGCGAAAGATTGCCCCGCCGAAAAACGCGCCGCGCAAATCCGCGTTTCGAAGGTTAGCATCCATCAAGATCGTTCCCTTAAACTGCGCTCCCGTAAAATTCGCATCCATTAATTTTGCGGAAGAAAAATCTGTCTGTTCCAAAATTGCAAAGGACAGGACGGCGTGCTCCAGCTTTGTGTCTCGCATGTCCGCCCGTGACAAATCGGCGCGCAGCATCTGCCCATTGCGAAGGTTTACCGCATAGAGCGACGCGCCTCCCAACTTCGCGTTGGACAGCAGCGCATTCTCGAGCGTCGCGAACGAAAGATCAGAGCCCCGCAAATCCGCGCCCGTGAAGTTCACGCGGCTCGCGTCCGCGGACACCATCACCGTCTTCGATGCCAGCACGCGGTCCAGAATCGCATCCCGCAACACCGCTTCACGCAAATTGGCTCCTCGCATATCGGCCTCGGAGAGGTATGCGCCCTCCAAATTCGCGCGCCACAATTTTGCGTTCACGAGGTACGCCTTGTAGGCTCTCGCAAATCGCAGATTCATTTCGTTCAGTTTCGCTCCCGGCACGGACGCGAGCGCTTCTTCGCTCCAGTTCCCTCTCGGCGGCGGGCCGGATAGCGTCGCTTCCGTCAACTCCGCATAAGGCCGGTAGCCGATCGATTGCATCCCTTCCGAAACCCATCGTAGCAAGCTGGCCGGAGAATGTTGGGGCGCAATATTCTTGTCCGAGGGCAATCCGTGATTCACTCCAAGCGAGAAAATCAGCAGCGCACAGCCGGTCAGAAGCGCAACTCGCGCGGTCGCGAAGCTCAGCCGCAACAAGTTTTTCGATTTCTGCCGCAGCAAATCTCCCGGTTGCAGCACGCGCGCCACGATCGTCGGAACGCAAGTCGCCGCCGCCACCGAAAGCGTCAAAAGAAAAGCGTGCAGCAGCGTCCCGCGAAAATCCTGTCGCACCAGGTAGCGCAGCCAGAACAAAAACAGGGTCGCAGGCACCACCCAATAGGCCAGCGCCGTCGCCACCACCGTCTCCAGCACCCAAAATGGCGAGCGCCCCTCGCGCATCCAGCTAAAATGCCGCCGCACCAGGCCCATCAAATACCACGGCCCGTCCTTTTCCAGCGTTTGTCCATCCTTGAATACCGCGGGCAACCCGGACATGCTTCCCCACAGCCTCAACAGCAAAAAATGAAATCGCAGGTACAAAATGAACAGGAAAAGAGGCGCGCCCATGTAAAAACTTGCCATCGACAGAATTTTTGGAAACCGCGTCACGGGAATCGCGGAAGCGTCCACGACCAGCCGCACATCCGTCGTCAATCCGATCAGTGCGATGCACGCAAGACTCACAGCCAAAATCAGAAAATAAAACCAGCGCGCGACCTTACTCGCATCCGAGATTGCTTTGGTGCTGTCGAAGGATGCGATCGTCTCTGGCAGGATGGCATCAAAAAGATTCGTTCCTCCAAGCCTCCCCACCCACACGCCTTCCGCGCCGTAAAGATTCGCACCCATCAAATTGGCGCCGCGGAGCTCAGTGCCGAGCAAATTGGCTTCGCGCAAATCGGCTTGCACGAGGCTAGCGCCCCGCAAATTAGCCATGGACAAATCGGCGCCAATCAAATTTGCGCGCTGGATAAACGCGCCTTCGAGATTGACTCCCGTCAGATCGGAGTGGGAAAGATTCACACCGCAGAGATCCGCTTTAACTCCGGATTCTCCGCCCGTTTCCACCCAGATTTTGTGTTGATCGAGAATTTCCGCCAGGTCAAGCATCGAAATCGACCCAGTGGCTTCTTCTGCAGAAACATGATTCTGCGACTCTTTAATTTCCGCGAGCATCTTAAAACTTTCCCCCACTCAAAGGATGGCAGTTACTTGTCTGTTCCTGGCGCTCACACTGCGGCCCACATCTGCCGAGCGTCCCGCGCTCTATCGCCGGTTTACTTGCTCCGGTTCCCCACTGGGCAAAGCCTATCATCTCTTACAAAGCGGTCAAAAATCGCCTGCCCAAAAGTACAGGACGCGCAGAGGTAACTGTGCTCCCTGTGGATTTCCTCCTCACACCGGCTTGTCGCTCTAACTGCTTCTTTATGCAGGCGCTTCTGACTGATTTCCGATTTTTCTGCGTCAGTTGTGAGAGAATCCGCGCCAAGAAATCTACACTGAGGAGGTTTATGACGGACGCTCCCATGGAAACGAGTCCGGAAACATCCATCCGGCGGTTCGAACCGGTCGCCGGTGTTGTCCACACTCTTTTTCTGCTTGTCGTTCTTGCCGCTGTGGCCGTCATCGGATACTTCTCCATCCATCGCCAGGGCACGGCACGCATTCCGAACCGGTTGCTCTTCTACTCTACGACCATTGCCTGGGAATGGATTCTCGTCGCGTACATCTACTGGGGTCTGCGCCGCCGCGGAAAATCCATTCGAAACATCGCAGGCAAAAGCTGGACGAGCGCTTCCGCTTTTTTCCTCGATATCGCCATCGCTTTCGGATTTTGGATCGCCGCAATCTTCGTTCTCAGCATCGTTGCCAGGCTTGTTCATGCGACGGGAATGGCCGAGGCCGCGCGCAGACTTGCTCCGCAGAGCCTGTTCGAATCGATCCTTTGGATTGCCCTTTCTGTCACCGCCGGCATTTGCGAAGAGACCATTTTCCGCGGGTACTTGCAGCGCCAATTCGTGGCTTGGACGCGAAGCGCACCCATCGGAGTGTTTCTCTCGGCGGTGCTGTTTGGCGCCGGGCACGTTTATCAAGGCGGGAAGGCGACGGTTGTGATTGGCGTGTATGGCTTGATGTTCGGGATCCTTGCGGAAGCGCGGCAGAATTTGCGGCCGGGAATGATGACGCACGCGTGGCACGACGCGATCACGGGATTTCTAGTGCGCTTGTTGCCGAAATAAGGTGACCTGACAAAACCCCGCGATCGGGGTTGAGCTGTTATTCGCGGAATTGAAGTGCGGGCTTGGGCGGCGCTCGCTATTTAAAGCGAGGGAACGTCCCGTCTGTCCCCTTCGGTCTGTCCCCTTCGGTCGTCCCGGGAAATACTCCCGTCCGAAAACCGGCGTTAGTACAATAGCCTGCTCTAAGAACCACATCTATTATCCCATGCGCTTATGACCCACCATGACGAACCATGACTTGATTTTGTTAAAGCTGTCCATTCAACAGGCACTACTGGGTGAAGTCACGGACCGGTTCGTTTTCGTTACCTGCGGTCTGAGTGAGCAGAACATTAAAGGAGTGAGGCATGAGCAAGCCAGGTCGTAGCCGTGTTATCCGTCTTGCCGAGGCTCAAGCGGGTATCCCGGGCCCCGCGGGCGAGCGCGCTGTCATGGTCCTGCAGCGTGGCACTCTTGACGTAGCCCTTGGCCTCCCACTGCGCCCGAGCCAACAGACGCCGCATGCACAGGACGAGATTTACTTCATCATTCGCGGCCGAGGAGCACTCATTCACGACGGCAAGCGGGACCGGTTCCAGTCAGGCGACCTCCTGTTCGTGGCTGCGGGGACCGAGCATCAGTTCGAGGACATTACCGAGGACCTCGCCCTTTGGCGTGTATTTTACGGCCCGCATGGTGGCGAAGTCCGAGCATAGAGCGTGGCGCTGGTCGAGAATGTCAAACTGAGACTCTACCGCGATCTAAATAAAGTTGCAGTTGAACGGTGTTTTTCAACAAGCTGTTAGACAGATGAGCCCTTATGCTCCTACTGTACGAGAAAAATCGTGCTTGCGGCACCCGACTCCGCACGCCATTTGCAGGTGTGATAATCTACGGGCATGAAATTGACAGCCGTATTTGAACCCGCCAAAGAGGGTGGCTATACTTGTTTTGTGGAAGAGTTTCCGGCCGCGATTTCGCAAGGCGAAACCATCGAAGAGGCCAAAGCGAATCTTGCGGACGCGTTCAAGCTGGCGCTGCAATGCCAGCGCGAGCTTGCGGAAAAAGGCCTTTCCCCACACGCTGTGCGCGAGGTTTTCGAAATAGCGGAAGCATGAAACTCGCGGAATTGGAACGCCATTTGCGCCACCAAGGTTGCGTTTTGTATCGCGAAGGTGGCGCCCATAGCATTTGGTTCAACCCTACCTTGAACAAGATCGCCAGCGTCCCACGCCATCGCGAAATCAAAGAAGGAACGGTTCGGGCCATCTGCAGACAACTGGAAATTCCGCGGCCATAAGGCCGACACCCCAGGTAGAAAAGCGCTACCTGTGGCACGCGCGCAAAGCATTTCCGGCCATTCTACGACTACGGGACTGTAGCTACAGAAAACCGACTGAGTAAATG
>JBGPLB010000226.1:0-7505 GCA_041486245.1 Candidatus Acidiferrum sp. | reverse complement strand
GTGCTCGGCAAGGTCCTGTTCAAAGAATTCTTGGCAGTCGGCAAAGTCCAGCTTAAGATGGCCGTCCACGAGGACTTCTAGTTCTCGCATTAGGGTGTACCTCCTCTGTGAGTTCGCGCTCCAAAGGAAAGTACGCCCTTTTTTTCGCTTAAAACCGGAATTTACACAAAAGACGTTACGCTACCGGGAATGGCCCAGTTTCCGATTGCGACTAACCAGATGGGATGAGAAGGCCGGTCTCCACGGGATGCGATAAGCTCCCAAGAATCGACGCGCTCGAGGCGCAAAGAAAAGGAGACCGGCTATGCGAAAGATTAGCACTGTTCGGGTGCAGGAAATCGTGATTTCCAAAGGAAGCAAGCTCACGATCGGTTTGGACCTGGGCGATCGCTGGTCGTTCTACTGCGTTTTAGATGAAGCGGGCGAAGTCATTCTGGAACAAAAAGTAGCGACGGCTCCGGAAGCGATGGAGCAGGCATTTGGGAGGATGACGCGGAGTCGCATCGCACTGGAGACAGGAACGCATTCTCCTTGGGTGAGCCGTCTGTTAGCTCGGTTGGGACACGAAGTGATCGTGGCGCACGCACGGAACGTGCGTTTGATCGGGGAGAGCAGTCGAAAAGATGATCGCCTCGATGCGCAAACACTGGCGCGGCTGGCAAGAATCGATTCTGAGCTGTTGGGGCCGGTACGGCATCGCAGCGCGAAAGCACAAATTCATCTGACGGTGATCCGGGCACGAGCGGAATTGGTGAGTGCACGAACCGCCTTGGTGAATGCAGCGCGAGGATGGGCGAGGTCTTACGGCGAACGGCTGCCGAAGTGTGGCACGGGGCAGGTGAGCCGGGAGTTGGTCGCTGAATTGAATGTGGAGTTGAGAGAGGCCCTGGAGCCGCTGTTGGCAGAAGTGGAATCGCTGAACGAGGGCATCAAGGAATACGACGCAGGGATGGAGAAAATCGCCGCGGAAAGCTACCCGCAAGTCGCACTGCTCAAACAGGTGAAGGGGGTAGGAACACAGATCGCGCTGACGTATGTCCTAACCCTAGACGACCCGCATCGGTTCGCGAAGAGCCGCGAGGTCGGATGTTTTCTCGGGTTAAAACCTGGGCGCAGGGACTCCGGGCAGAGCCAGCCGCAGCTGCACATCAGCAAAGAAGGGGACCGCTATTTGAGAACGATGCTGGTGCAAGGGGCGCACTATATCCTGGGGCCCTTTGGGGAAGATAGTGATCTGCGGCGATGGGGACTGCAACTTGCCAAACGCGGAGGGAAAAATGCCAAGAAACGAGCTGTTGTTGCGGTGGCCAGAAAGTTGGCGGTACTACTTCATCGGTTGTGGGTGAGCGGAGAGGTGTACGAGCCACTGCGAAACAGCCACAAAGCGGTACGCGCTGTGGCCTAGAGAGTTTGCAATGCAAAGAGCCGAGCTCAACCGCCGAGTTCAGGTGACTGCGGCTAAGTCCTGGCCCAGTCCCTTCGAAAAGAGGGGAACAGAGGTCGATTATCAGGTAGCAGCACCTACTGAAACGAGTACGCCCAACTTGCACCGAGCGACAAATCGCTCAACAAAAGAGTGCGGAAGGAAGGATGGCGACAGGGGCGGCTTGGCTCAAAGCAGGAACTCACAGGATGGAAGAGAAGAAGAAAAACATTCTTACAAGAAAGAAGAAGAAAAACATACTTGACACTCACCGGCCTTCTCATGGAAGGACTTAGCGCCGTGGTCCAACGATAAGTTCCGAGTAGCCGACAATCCGAACAGTAAGGGTTCTATTGTGGTACGACGTCATCTGGCGTCGCTTTAGGAGCCGGAAGCTGTTCCGTCTCTTGCCGAGTCGTGCCGAAGTTGTACCCAGGGCTCCTTCAACGATGATGATAAACACCCCCAGCAGGGCTCGACAGTCCACCCCAGGCAGAGATTTCCGCAATCATGGTCGGTAAAGGAAACCTTTAGGGGGCAAGAACGCAGCTCACTCGGTCGGCAGATTGGGTCCCTCCCGCAAGAATCCATCGGCGACGATGAGCTTGCGGTCAGCGTCCCCAGAATGCGTCCCGGGACCATTAATCATTCCGCCAAAAAGCCAGCGGCCATTCAGAGAGGCGATAGTAGTCAGTTGGTTGTGGCGGGCGCCCCCGATGTAGCCGAGGTTCTGGGCCAGCGAGCCGTCACTGTTTAACAGCACCAACAGTGGCTGCGCGGCTTCGGAGATACTCTCGCCGGATGGGTTCTGTACATACCCGGTGGTGCCCAACGCGAGATATCTTCCGCTGGGCAAGGCTGCAACATCAAACAATACGTCGCCTCGATCAACATCGACCAGGTTGTACGAGCCGAGAGTTCCATCGTGCCCGACAAGTGCCGTGAACGCATTCCAACCGCCTCCGTCGGATCGCACCTCGGAGAGAACTCGGCCCACCAATGCGAAACCGCCAGGCGTAGCGCGCACGCCATGCAGTTCGGCTCGGTCGTGGGTGTCGATCACAGTGCTGCCCAGTCGTCGGCCGTCGTCGCTTGCCACACGCGTGAGCAAGATACCTGTCGATGCTGCAATGGGTTCGCTGAAATACTCTGCGTGGGCTCGGAACGTGAAGTTGAGAAACGGGGCATTGACGACACCGACCGCCAGTGTTGCGGGCGTATCTGCATCCACCTCTACATAGATCCTCAGATGATTCTGAAGTTGGCCGACAACGTCGAAGCTGCCACCCGTGAGGCCAATCCCGAAAATGGAAGCGCCGGGCTCGACAAGCGTGCGCCAGGCACGCTGATATGCACCGTTCGCGTCAAGGTCGAGACGATAGGCAACGATGGCGTTACGCCCGGTGCGCAACACAACGGCCAAGCTTTCACCGAGCGGTGCCAGGCGCGCGGCGTCATGCATCAGGGCAGGCTGAAGGGCAGTGTCGTCCTTAATACCTCCGGCATAGTTGAAAAATGGATCCGTTGGGGCGTCGGGGTCGAGAAACGGTTGGTCACTTCGAATCGATCCTTTTGAGTCGAGCCGAACGATTCGCACTGCCCTCGCGGTGGTCAGGATTGCCGAAATGTCGCCGGACGGATGCACCGCGAAGTCAACAACTGACCATCCCGGCGGCGCCGTGTAGGCCTGCACGCTATGGCGATCGCTTTGTAGTATCGCGAGCGTGCGCTGTGGACCGTCCTCAAATAGGGATGTAAGCCGTTCCTCAAGCAACACGACCTCGTTGCCTGCCGTGCGCACCTTTGTAACTGTCTGGCCAACGACCGCGAGATCCACGCTGTTGATTGGCGGAGTCTCTCTACCCCCGCAGGCAACGAGAAGCGCAACCGCCAAACAAAGTAGAGCACACAGAACCGTTGACGTCCGGTAAACCCTTACAGTACTGACGAAGCAAAAACTCATCATTCGGAACTCCGGATTCTCCGGGACACAGGTTCAGACAAGCGTCCATGGGACCGACGTGTCAGATTACCAGTCACGTCTCTGACATGTTGCCGGCCCATAATATTGTTATACAGCGCTGGGTTGAATTCATACGCCAATCAGTTCTCTTTACTTGGCGATAAGAGTTCTGTTTTTCAGGTCTATCGGAGATTGAATACTTGGCTTCCCGACCGTTGGAAACAAGCTCATATCGCCCGGTACGCCGCTCTGGGAATTCCCGTTCCTCCCAACCCATAGCCCCTGCACTTCACGTATCGCTCACATTGAATACAACCATACCTGCAGAGAAGTTGTCATTGTGGTGTAAAAGCAATGTCAAAGTTACGGAGCATGGACAATTCAGTGACTAGTTCACACGGCAGAAATTAGAGCTAAGGGGTCTTTCACGCCAAACAGTCCTTGCGTGATACGGCCGCCTTCCTGGTTGGTTGCCCCGTTTCCAGGGTCCGGGAAGAAATTCATCTCGGAATCAAAACCAATCCAGCGGTAAAAATTGACTCCCAAGTTTAGCCGCAGACCCGAATTGTTCACCGCACAGCCGAGGCAGTCCGTGCGATTGCTCGCGATGTTCAGAAGTGTGTAGTGGCCTCCAATCTCCCATCGGGGTGAGTCTTCGTGTGGACTTTGTGCCTCCGTCGTAATGCAAGAGAGGGGCATCACCAGTAGGAGCAGGCTAATCCCCACGGAAAGGCGCACAGCGCCTCCTCATTCGATGCTCACATTCTTCCGCTAAGATGCAGAAGCGCAGAGCAGGGTTATCTACAGAGGATGTCCACCATCTGAGGCAGTGCCTGGTAAACGCTGCCGCGACGTCCAATGAAACTCTTTGAGTTGCCGACTACCAGACGCGAAATTCGATTCCAAGAACTATCGCAGTTGATTGATTGCTGCCTAGGGTGGAGACCGAAAGCTATGCCGGCTTTGAGACGCTGGGACGTGGGAGAAGCTCGAAATTAGCGCGTGTCGCAAAGCCGGCTACATCGACGCCGTGAGGCCGCTTACAAAGCAGGTAGCTAGATTTACGGATAATCTGGGTTATCAGGGTTCCTTCGCAGAATCACGTGACGAGTCTAGGGAGATTATCGAGGGAAGCCGATTCGCCGAACCAGCTCCTCATATTTCGGGTCGGAACGTAAGAGATCGAATGCGGGGTCAGTCCTCAGCCAGAAAATGAGTGTCTGCGAGCGGGCCAGGTAGGCCTTTTCCAGCCAAACGAAGGCGTCTTCCTTGTAGCCCACCCGAGCATAAAGTGCGGCAAGGTCATACGGTTCACCGGGCTTCTTCTTCCATTCCGAGAGTTTCCGCTCGAGATTCACGCGCCAATAGCCGCGAGGGCCGCGACTCTTGTATGCGTTACGAAGATGCTCGGCGCTCTGCGCCGCCGCCCCTTCAGGAACGCCGTAGAGCACAGCTGTCTCCTGCTGCAAGGCAATCGCCTGGGAGTACTCGCCCTTCCGTTCATATGAAGTGATCATGATCCAGAGCGCCAGGCCATTGAGGTGATCGATGCCCAGCAGTTTCCGCGCATCTTCGATCGCAGCGTCGTAATTGCGCCCCGTGAGCAGGGGAGTTAACGCCAGTGCGTTGGCGACCGGAGAGAGCGGGTCCATTTGCTGGACCTTTTTCATCTCGATGATGGATTCCTCGATCCGATTTCCTTCGGCGAGGTACATGCCGTACCAGAGGGCCGGCCACGAATTGCTGGGGCGTAGCCCCAGGGAGCGATGAAACTCCGTTTCGGCTTCAGGAAAATTCCACTCATAAACATATTTAACCCAAGCCAATGAGCTATGGGCCTGGCTAAGGCCCTCGTCTAGTTCGAGAGCCTTCAACGCGGCCTGGCGAGCCTTGGATAAACCCTCTCGCCCGGGAATTACGCTTGTCGCGGAAGCCCAGCAGTACGTCTCCGCCAAATCCGCGTAAGCTTGCGCGTATCGCGGCTGCAATTCGACGGCCCGGCGGAAACTCACAACCGCCTTCTCGAAGCCATCGGCAGTGATTTGCGACGCATAGTAGCGGCCCCGGACATAAGCGTCGTAGGCTTCCGGCTCGGGAGGCGGCGTGCCTGTCAAACCGGCCCGCTCTTCCGGAGTAAGCGAAACTCTTATCTCGCCTGCGATCGAGCGCGCCACCCGGTCTTGCAACGAGAACATGTCGGTTACTTCCCCTTGGTAGCTGTCCGCCCAAAGGTGTCTCTCCGGAGAAGCACTGATCAGCTGCGCGGTGACCCGCACGCGATTGCCCGATCGCAGGACCGTTCCTTCGACGATCGCATCCACGTTGAGCTCTTTCGCAACCACGCCGAGCGGTCTGCGCGCACCTTTGTAGGGCATCACGGAGGTGTGGGAGATGACTCGGAGCTCGCGAACCTTGGCCAGTTCGGTGATGAGTTGGTCGGTCATACCATCGACGAAGTATTCCTGCTCCGGGTCCCTCGAGAGGTTCTCGAGTGGGAGAACAGCGATTACGTGAATCTCCGCGGAGCGGGATCGAGCAAAAATGCGTGTGCGAAGCTTGTCAGCGTTTAGCCAGAGCAGCGCCGCCGCGAGACCAGTCAAAGCAAGAGCGCCGATCAAATTCCACGACTTTTTCATTTTGAAGCGGGGTTTCTCGACGCGCTGCTCGACCGCCTCGACGTCGCCAGCTGGAGGTTGCTCAACTGAACTTGGCGGAGCAGACAGCGGCATCGCGATGCTGCCAATGAAGCGATATCCGCGCCGCGGAATAGTTTCGATGAAGTGAGGGCTTTCGGCGGAATCACCCAAAACGTCCCGCAGGCGATTCACGGCTTTTTTCAGCGCCAGATCGTAATCGACGAACGTGTTTCCGGGCCACATGCGCTGCCGTAGCTCCTCCCGTGTCACGACTTCCTGAGGACGTTCCAGCAGAGCCTGCAACACCTGGAAGGCTTTACCCGCGAGCTTCAGCCGCATGCCCGCTTTGCGGATCTCACCGGCGGCCAAGTCGACCTCAAAGACGCCGAAACAGACGAGCCGAGGCGAACTGGGATTGGTGGCAATGGCTGACTCCGCTTTGCGGTGGGGCTGCGTGCGGGGAGTTTATCACAATTTACCTTGCACGAAGTTAAGCGCCAGGAAGAACCCACCACGATTAGACCTGCGGATTCAACAGCTTCCAATGGAACCAACAAACCACTCACAAGGTTCTTGATCCCGAGTCGCGCTTGCGCCAATGTGCGCGACCAGCGGCAAGAGAGAACGCGCAAGCAGCTGCGTTGCAGGCGTTCTCTCGCCAGTAAAGGAGACCCTCATGATTGGAAGAATCGCTCGCATTACGATGTTTGCTTGTCTCGCAGTTTTACTTTCGGCATTGCTTGCAAACAGCGGCAGCCGTCCTGCCGAGAAAGCCCAGCCGCATCCTGGACAAGACCGTGACTGCAGGTCTGTTGGCGGCAGTGTCATCACCAATTTCGGCGCGGTCGACCCGAACACCACTCTGGGCCCGGCGACGGGAGATTTGGGAGGCGCGGTTGCAGCTACGTTGACGTCACCGCCGGCATCTGGCCCGGGGGGCACGGTGATCTTCCACGTCCAGCATCACTGGGTTACCAACTCGGGCGACAACATTTACTTCGAACCAGCAATAGCTACGACGCAACCCATTTCGCAAACCTTGTTCGCGGTCATCACTTACCACGTCAAGATCAGCGGCGGCACTGGGAAATTCGCCGGAGCTACGGGGGAGCTGGATAACATCGGCGAAGCCGATTTGGTTCATGGCACGGCGTTCCGCTACTCTGGTCAAGTGTGTTTCGCTGACACTGACTAACCCTGGACATCCCGGGAACGGCCCCCCGTCGCTCCCGGGATACATTCTTTCCAGCAACCATGTAGAGCCGAACGCCACACTGCCTTTCGTGCGAGAGCAGCTTGGGTCATCGAGAAGGATTCCCCAAATAAGGCAGGTGATCAGGATTCCCAGGAAATCCGTGGCTAACTCCTTCCATGAGAAGGCCGGTGAGTGTCAAGTATGTTTTTCTTCTTCTTTCTTGTAAGAATGTTTTTCTTCTTCTCTTCCATCCTGTGAGTTCCTGCTTTGAGCCAAGCCGCCCCTGTC
>JBGPLB010000225.1:0-7527 GCA_041486245.1 Candidatus Acidiferrum sp. | reverse complement strand
CAAGTGCCAGATCGATACCGGCGGTGACTCCAGCCGATGTGTAACAGTTGCCGTCTCGGACATAGATGGGGTCCCGGTCGACGGTGACTAACGGGTAGTCTCGCGCGAGATCGTCGCACCAGTTCCAGTGCGTGGTCGCGCGCCGGCCATCGAGCAACCCAGCGGCAGCCAGCACAAAAGCGCCCGTACAAACCGAACCGAAGCGCCTGCTCCTTCCGCTGTGTTCTCTAAGCCAGTTCAGAAAACCCTGCTCAAACCTCATCGCTTGACGACTGTCGTACCCGGCCACCAGCAATGTATCGATCCGGCCGCGGCATTCTCGATACGTCTGATCCGTATTCAGAGGTGTTCCCAAGTGACTTCGCACGACGCGTTCCGGTCCCGCCGAAATGATTTTGACTTCGTAGGCCAGATCTCCGCCATACAGATGATTCGCGTCGCCGAACACTTCGACAGGACCGAACAGGTCAAGCGTTCTGACTGTTGGTACAGCAACGATAAGGACACGGCGCGGGCTCCGTGCGACAGCACGCGCATGTCCCTCGGTAGGTGCTCCCTTGTGTTTGGCTTGCCGGTGCATGGCCACAGGGAGAATCATAAACCTTGTTTGGCCACAACGCCGCGATTGTCTGATCGCAACTTATCTTCCGCATTCGAGAGAGAAGGACATGATCAATGGCGCCATAGTGTCACGGAATCGCACACCATTCTCGCGACGCCGCCAGTACCGATAAACGCGCTTGTATTGAGTGGCCCAACCAACTTCCGGGTGGTCGGCAAGCCGGAAGTTGCGGGTTTCAACACCCAGAGACGGCGCAGCCACGCTTGGCTCCGCAAATCTGTTAGTCACGCGTCTCCACTCCCTAACTCCTTTGGAATCTGCACTTCCAGAAATACGCCTGTAAACTCTCTGGAATGAACACTTCCAAAACATTGGACTTAAAACCCTTTGGAATGAACACTTACAGAAAAAGAGGGGAGGGGGTGTACCCAACCGATAGCCCTATAAATACTCATAACGTAGCACTCCTGGTGGTTTAATTCTTGAAAGGCTTTTCGGAGGAGGGAACTACTCTTTCTTCGTGTTCAACTCTTCACGAACCATCGCTTCCACGACAGGCTTCAAGATTTCCCGCGTCACGGCTTGCAACATTTCCGGGCTCATCTTTGAAAGCACTTTCGCCACCAGGTCTTCCATGCTGGGCTCGGCAGTTTTTGAGGTGGTTTGGGCAACGGGCGACTCTTGCACGGCCGTTTCTGCCACGTACTGGGCCTGTTCGCGAATCGCTTCGACTGTCGCCGCCGGCAACGCCGCCTCTTCCACTTCGGCCATCATGTTTTCGCTGAAGATTGGCGTGAGACTATCGACTGTCGCGGCCGGATCATGCTTAGCCGGGTTTTCGTGTAACTCAGGTTGCACTACCGTCTCGGAATTCGAGTTTGCCGCGTGCGAACTTGTTGCCGGAGCATCCCAGGTTGTCGCAAGCTGATTTGCTTTTTGCACTTCCGCGTCCCACGGGCTGGCCACCGAGGAAAACCACGCGCTCCCGGCTCTCTTTTCGGGCTCCACATGAGGCTCGGCATTCACGGGCGTGCTAACAGTAGCCTCCGCGCCGGCCTCGGGCCTTATTTCTTTCTTTGAAGGCGCAGCGCTGTCCGCTTCCCCGGTTGTTGCTACCGCCGCGGTGTTGTGGCCCAGAGCCGCCGCCCACGCATCCGCCGTGAAGGGCGGAGCTGCCGCTGGAGCTATTTTCGTCTCCGCGATGGGCGCGTCCGTAACCATGGCGCTTACGCTCTGCTCGGCATTAGCCGCTTCTTCAAAACCGGATTTCTCTTTTTGCGGCGCCCAGGAATTGTTCCTCATTCTCTGCGCCGGTGCTTCGGAAAACGCGGTCTCGCGCCAATCCTTGGCCGGGCCGTCCGCCGATTCTACTTCCAACGATTCATCGCCGGCGTCTCGTCGCCAGGAAGCGCTTTGCTTCTCTTCTTCTTCCTCGACGGCCTCTTGCTCTTCCGTTTCCTCGGACTTCCAATCCCGCTCTAGCTCCGGCGGTGGTGATGTTGCGTAGCCAAGAACTTCTTCTTGCTCGGTTTCCGATGATTCCAGCAGGCTGCCAAACGCCAGGGGTTGCGATTTTTCATCAATTTTCACCGGCTCCTGAATTGCCGGAAGCTCATCGTGCACTGCCTCGCTCTCGACCGAGGGGAATTCCGGCAGCGAAGCAATCGAACCCATGTTCGGAATGTCATGCGGAGGCGGCGCGGACCGCGGCGTCAGCATTTCCGCCACTCGTATGGGTTCTTCCTTCACATGCGGCGCAGCCGGCACTCCGCCAACTGCTACGCCCGCTCGGGCCAGCGCGGACTTCACCATGGATATCAATGGGTCCGGTGGAACAAACGGCTTCTTCAAGACTCCGTCCGCTCCAACGCGCTGCGCCTCTTGTTCGTCCAGCGGATCAAATGCGCCCACCAGCAGGATCACCGGGATATGCGCAAGCGAGCTGTCTGACTTTACGTATTGGCATACCTCGTATCCGTTTCGCACCGGCATAAAAACATCGGCGAGTACCAGATCCGGGCGAATATCAGAAATCTTCCGCACCGCGGCTTCACCATTGCCCACGGCAACGACGTCGATGCCCTGATCCTTCAGGGCAAGCCCTACCATCTTCTGGATGTTGCTGTTATCGTCCGCAACGAGAATCCTGGCCACTAAACTTCCTCCGGATGTATGTCACCCGTCTCTCAAACGCCGACCGCTTCGCAGCCGCACCATACCTCAGCTGCCTTGCGGTCGCCACTTCAAGCCGTCTCTACAGTATTGGAGCACCCGGACTATTGCGCGTCAATCGTATCGCAGTACCTGTGTGTCGGAAGTGAATATGGCCTCGTTCACCCGTCTAGAAGCCTCGGCAGCGCAAAAAACAAGGGGCGCGGCCCTCGCCGCACCCCTCCTTCATGCTCTGGTTTCTCTGAGCCTGCAGTGGCTACCAGGGGACTATTTTGCGCAATCCCTTCTTCTTTTTGCTGCTGGATTCCTTCTTATCCTTGTCCTTCGAGTCTTTGGCATCGCCGTTTTTCGACGCGTCGCCCGTTTTCACCGTATCCGCGCCTGGTGCCGGATCCCCAGCTGCGGCTGCCGGATCGCTTTTCGCCTCTGTTCCGGCCGTCGCTTCACTGCTTGTCCCATTACTGGGGGGCGCCGGCGCAGTGCCTGCATCCCTTGGTGGATCGCTTGTCGCCGGGGCGTTCACAGCAGGGTCGGTGGTGGGCGCAGTCACATTCTCCGACCCAGCCGCCGTTCCACCCGCGCTGGTTCCTCCGGGCGACACCGTGGCTACGATTCCCGTCGTAGCTCCCCCCGCTCCCCCGATCTTGGTTTGGCCTCCGCCCGTCAGTAGGTCCGCCGCGGACATCGTGTCGGACTGCGGCTGCAAGTTTGGCGGTCCGTTTCTAGCGGCAGAGGACAATTCGGCAGTCGGCCCGCTCTTAATCATTCCCAGCGGTTTCAAGAATAGGCTGGCGCGCGGCCTCGGTGCATTCTGCTCTGCGGTCATCCACGCTACTGAGGCAGGATCGGGCTGCGGTACTGGCGCTCCAAACGACTTCAATTTGTCCTTGGCATCCGGCACCATGCCGGAAAGCGGATAATTCTTTACGATTCGCCCGTAATACAGCGCCGCCACCTCTTTGTGCTCGCTCTTTTCCAGGATGTCGCCAAGCATCCACAGTGCCCTATCCGACCTGCTATACAGCGGATATCTTTCGGTTACACTGAGTAACCTTGCCGCCGCCGCTCGCTTATCGCCCTTCACATAATAGTAATACCCAATTCGATATTCGCCCTCCGCGAGCACTTCCTGCACTTCCCTCAAGTGCTGCTGCGCCTGGGAGGCCAGCGGGTCATTCGGATATTTTTGCAGAAAGATTTGGAACTCCTCCTCCGCTGCGATTGCATGCGTCCTGTCTCGATCCGGCTTATCCATCTGCCGGTAGTGTGCCATCGCCACCTGCATCTGCGCGTAGGTCGCTTCCGGCAGGAAAGGGAAGAACACCTCAAAGTCTTTGTAACCGGAGATTGCCAGCGCCAGGTTGGATGTCCCGCCCTCCTTGTAATAGGAGTCCGCGATGGCCAGCTTCGCCTTCGCCAAATACTCGCTGTCCGGGTATGTATTGATAAGGGTCTGCATGGTCAGTCGGCCAACCTCCTGCCGGCCATGCTTAATATTGTCCATTGCCCTGTCGTAAAGGATCTTGTCTGGCTGCGCGTTATTCTCCGCGCTCGTCGATTTATTGATTTTCTTTTTTCTATGGAAAATCTGCGCGTCGCTCGTGGTCGCTGCCAACAAAAAAAGCGCCCCTAAGACCAAGCACGCCATACCCTTCCCAGGGACGCGTTGCTTTGCGATCCTATAACTTACCGTTTGGATCAAACTTCACCCCTCTCGCGAATGTCAGGTTCCTCGCTGCAATCTTCCTGCTGGCCTGCTGAAACCGGAACGTTCTCGTCCTTCAATTGACTGGAAGCCTCAATTATAGCCTGAACGAAAGGCCAGGTGGAGCAAGAACTTTGCCCGTCCGGACAGCATTGGCTCGTCGCCCAGGAATCCTCTCCCTGTGTGATGCGGGCCTTCGTCCCCGCGGGTTGCCCCGTATCCTTGCCGCGCTTCACTTTTTTCAGCGAGCCATGAGCATGCCTCAACGGACCGCAGCCAGAATTGGCCCTAGCTCTCTCGTGCAATCCTCAAAATGGAGGTTATTTGGGATGATCCACCGGGGCTTGCCGGCAGTCCGGCATCGCGCTGATTCTTGGCTATCGCAGAAGTGATTACCTTGAAAAATATCCGGTCTTTGACCGAACGCGAATCCCATCCCTCTTGGGCTTAATCACAATTTTCCGAAAGCTATCGTCCTTCAGCGGATCTTTCGGGTAATAACCCAGTTCGTACGAGGTTCTCAACTCTTCCGCAATCTGCCGGAAGTAGGTGTGCGGGTCGGTCGTCTCCGCATCGATGTGCGCCCCGCCCGTCTCTCTTGCCACGCGGTCCATCACGCTTGTGCCGTACTTATTCCGCGCCGTCAGCTTGCCGTGCTCCTTCTCTGTGTAGCGAATCGCATACACCAGCACGTTTTCGCGCTGCGCTGTTTCAATCGTGGTCATCATGTCGTGTGAGCTGGAGTTGTCCTCTCCATCGCTGAAAAGCAGGATGGCGCGCCGCCCGTTCTCGCGAGCCAGTTTTTCCGTCACGGAGTAAAAGATCGAGTCGTAGAATGCCGTTCCCAAATCGCGCGACTCCTGCGGTCCCAGCTCCGGGAATCTCCCGGTGGACTTTTGGAATCCATTCCAGTCGTCCAGCAAGGCTGCTCCTGATTGCGAAAAATCGCTGACCAGCCGGATGTGGTTCCCAAAGCCCACCAAAAACACGAGGTCCTTCGGCCCCAGTACATCTTTGAAGAAAACCTCCAGGTCTTTTTTATGTTGTTTCGAGAAATGATCCTGGCTTCCGCTCGCATCCACCACCAGCCCTAGCGTCAGCGGCACATCCACGCTTCGCGCAAAAAATGCAATCTTCTGCGGCATCGCGTCTTCGAAAACCTCGACGTCATCCTGTGAAAGGTTGTCCACCAAAGCGCCGCGCGCGTCTCGTGCGACGAACGCCACGCTCACCAAGTTCACCTTTACCTGTATCTGCTGCTGCTCTTGGCCCAACGTAACGCGAAGCGTGACGCCCAGAGTCAGTATTACAAGCCCCATCGCGGCGAATACGGCCTTGCGCATACTTTGACCCTTCCCGCCCCGCAAGATCTTCAAGCCGGAGTCTTCTCTTCGTTACGCGCCTCAAGATAAACCAAATGGAAAATGCAGCCTGTTCCGTTCGGTTTCACACCAACAATGTGCTGCTTCTCCTTCGTGCCTGCCTTGAATAGCATCCCTCCCTCATCCGGACGGTCGTCTGCGCAGGTAAGCTTTTTCGACGAGTCGTTCTTGTCTTTATCGCCTGGCTCTTTCGAGGCTGCGCTGCAGTTCAGCACCGTGCCATACCTTGCCAGCGCCTTTTGATAGAAAGCCGCCACCTTTTCCGGCGAGTCGTTCGATTCCATCTTCAGCACCACCAACTTGAACCCAAATGAGCTTCCCCATAGCCCCAATTTTGCCGCGGACGAATCGTCCTTTTCCTCTTTGTGCGGCCGAGAGCCTGGGTACAACGGCAGTCCCGCTTCCTTTGCCGTCGCCTGCGCGCTGATCACCAACCCACCCGCATCCTTTCCATCTTTCCCCGTTACCGTCACATTCACGCCGCTTTTGTCCTTCTCCTGCCCCACGGCTGCAATGCCCGCCAGACTCACTACCGCGCACCAGGCTGCGCTCACCAATACCGCTCGCCTGCCAAGTCTCCGTAACGCCAACCAATCGCCAGTCTCAATTTTCCTCATACCACCCTCCTCGTAAACCGTCTTATCCAGTAGGACGACACACTACTGCGATTGTTTCACGTACGATTTAAGCCACTGTCCAGACATACGAATTCTTCCTACTCAAAGTTCCAGGCAAAGCTCCCAGCTCCTTTCCCCTTTCCTCGCCTCGGAACTCCTCGAACTCAGAACGCGGGAATATTTTCAGGTTCTCCGCGGTATAGCATGATGATAGGGTGTATTCGACATTCGATCCCGTATTCCATCCACAAGGAAGGTGCGAATGAAACGTATATTGGCTCTGCTGGTATTGCTGGCCGCTACGCCTGTGGCTCCGCCCCTGGCGCAAGAGGTGCAAAAACCAGAAATGGCAAAGATGTCGCTGAAAGTAGGTGATATGGCACCGGACTTCACCCTGCTCAGCGATCAATGGAAGAGTGTGAAGCTCAGCGACTATCGCGGCAAGCAGAACGTCTTTCTCGCCGTCTACGTCCTGGCCTTTACCGGCGGTTGAACGAAACAACTTCAGGCGGTCCAGGCTGGAATCGCCTCGGGTAAAATCGACACCACAGATACCGCAGTCTTCGGCATTAGCATGGATAGTCCCGCTGCAAATGCTGCCTTCGCCAAGCAAATCAACATCAATTTCCCGCTTCTCAGCGACATGAACCACAAGATGCTTACCACCTACGGCATCCTCAAGGGCTACGACGTCCAGAAGGAGACCTACCAGTGGGCTCTGCGCGCCAACATAGTCATCGACAAAGAGGGCATCATCCGCCTCATTGAAGCCGGCGACAGCGCCGTCGACCCCAACACCGCACTGACCGCCTGCTCCACGCTCCACAAAAAGGAGCCATCAAAATAAGTGTCTCTTGGGCCAGCCTCAAACCACGAGACCAATGGTCTCGTGGTTTGAGGCTTAGTTCCTCGAATTCTTCCCCCGTGTCCAAGCTTCCGACTTTCGCGGCATTTTTGTCTTTCTACGGTTTCTCCGCGAAATTCACGACCTCATTCTCCATCGGAATCTCGTTCTTATGTACTTCCGCCGGCCCTTTCGCGTCCGCTGGTTTCCATCCCTCGCCATGACCCACCACTTCGAACGACGCT
>JBGPLB010000224.1:0-7553 GCA_041486245.1 Candidatus Acidiferrum sp. | reverse complement strand
GCTGAACCTTTCCTTGTGAGCCGCGCGATTGAAGTCGTTAAGCCCTACGTAAAATGGGCCTCCGAACCGCTTCGCGCGGAGGATGTGCCTGCAACTATCGCGCGGGGATATTACCTCGCGGTGCAACCGCCCATGGGACCTGTCTTCCTTTCTATTCCCATGGACGACTGGACTCACGAATGTCAAAACATGACTGTGCGCGAAGTGTCGCAGATTGTTCAACCGGATTCCGCTGCTCTCGATCAAATCGTCAGCGCACTCGATTCCAGTCGCAATCCCGCCATTGTCGTCGGCGCGCAAATTGAAGAAGACCATGGCTGGAACGAAGTTGTCGCACTCGCCGAGCACCTCAACACCGACGTTTATCAACAGCCCATTCCCCCGCGCTGGACCTTCCCGCGAACTCATCGTCTTTTTCGAGGAGGACTGCTGCCTGCTCAGCAACCCCTCGCCGATCAACTTGCAAGCTATGACACTGTGGTCGTCTTAGGTGCGCCCGTCTTTCTTTACTATGCCTACGTCCCCGGCCAGACTATCAAGCCCGGAACCAAATTGTTTCAAATCACGAATTCGCCGCAGGATGCTGCCGCCGCCTTGGCTGGAACCAGCATCGTAGGCAATCTCGCCTCTGCGGCCCGGTACATTTGTGCCCGCGCCAAGCCGCGAGAACAAAAAGACTCATCGCTTAGAACGAGCCCGCAGCCAGCGAGCCCTGAATATCCCATCACGCCCGCTTATCTCTTCAGCGTACTCAACAAGGTCATGCCGCGAAATGCAGTCATCGCTGAAGAATGCCCCTCGTCCAAAGGCGATCTTGACCGCTATCTGATGCTCGATGAGCCTGGCTCCTTCTACTCGGTGCCTAACGGAATATTAGGCTTTGGCCTGCCTGCCGCAGTCGGCCTGCAACTCGCCCATCCAGATAGAAGGGTAGTCTGCCCAGTGGGTGATGGCTCGATCCAATATTCCATCCAGGCGCTTTGGAACGCCATTCAGTCCAAGGCTCCCGTGATTTTTATCGTGCTGCGCAATGGAGACTATTCCGCGCTGAAATCCTTCTGCGATTTCACCCAAGTTGGCCGCAATGTTCACGGCATGGACTTGCCCGGTATCGACATAGTGAAAATTGCGCAGGGTTATGGAATGGCCGCGCAAGAAGTGGACCAACCCGGCGACCTCGAATCCGTCCTGAAAGCGGCTTTCGCGTCTCCAGGGCCAAGATTGATCAGCGTCAACGTGGCCAAAGGCGGACAGACTTGCATGGGAATGGATCAGTCCGTAAATCCGCCAAGATACGGCTGAAATCCAATTCAAGAAGTCTGCGCTAACTGTGAATCAGCAGCAGCCACCAAGAGCGAGGCTGACATCTCGTTCTGCACAGCCATCACAAAGTCCTTAGAAAGAATACTTCAGCGAGATCTGGAATTGCCGGGCGTTAAATACCTTTCTCGGCGCGCCGAAGTCCGCATTCGGGAATGGCGGACCAGCCGCAGGGCACGTGCCAATGAAGGACAAGGGGTTTGTCTGGATCTTCGTGGAGACCGCATCCTTGTAATTGTGTGGCGTTGCACCGCAGAAGTTATAAGTGCCATAAACTGAGTCCACCTCGTCCACGTTGGGCCGGTTAAAAAGATTGAAGGCATCGACCGCAACATCGACCCTCTGTTTCTCATGGAACTTGAATGCTTGCGAGACGCGCAGATCAATAGTCTTCAGTTTGTCGCCCCAGTAGGTATTGCGGGCTGCGAGTCCAACGCGATCCGTCACCGGATTTGTGTCGTTGTTTGCGTCGAATCCCACAAACTCCGTGAAGGGACGAGCGCCCTGCAAAGTAATGATGCTGCTCAATTCCGTGTTCCGCAGGAAGGTCTTCTGCGGCCCAGTCGCGGTGAAGTTGGCAATAAAGCGGTGACGGACGTCCTGGTTGGAGTTCGCGCGCTCCAAAGATCGCTGGTAGAGATCCTGCGGTGTGCTCACGAATGTGGTAAACGTTCCATCATCCAATGTCTTTGAGAATGTATAGTTGGCGTTGAACCGGAAGTACTGACCCGCGCGCTCTGTAATCGAGACGTTTCCGCCATGGTAGACGCTGTTGCCGCTGTTATCCGTGTAATAGAGCAAGCCGACTGGAATCAGCACGGTCTGGAAAAAGCTCTTGCCCGTGGGGTAATCGCCCGGCGGCGCGGTGTAATTGCCAAATGCATTCGACCCACACTGATACCAGCCCGTGGTCACGCTAGGGCTGGCCCCGCCGGTCGTGTTCGCCGGGCAAACGTTCAAATTTTCCGCGCGAACCTGGTGGTGCGAAGACACAAAGAGATAGCCGGCGCTTATCACTAGCCCGTGTCCGAGCTCGCGGTCAATCTCGAGGCTGCCCTGCTCTGCATATGGCATCTTGCTGTTTCTTTCCACAGTGCCGTCACCGACCGGCGAGAACTCACCCTTGGTAACGTCGGTAATCATCGCGACGGGCTGATAGCTGCCGAACCGCAACAGATTCGCAGCTGCATCGGCGGGCTGAAGGCCGAAAGGATTCGGGCCGGCTCCCAGAAATGGCAACTGGTTTAGGGCGTACGTGGCATTGGCCCCGCCATCCCGAATTCCGGGCAGGAAGAAGTTACTCCCCGCGGGGCAATTCGGGGAGGGCGCAACACAAACAAACGTGGTCGGCCGCTGCGGATGTGTGACGAAGAAGAACCCAATGTTGTAGCGGTCGTTGAAGATCCCGAAGCCGGCGCGAATAACCGTGTGCTTGTCAGGAGAATACGCCAAACCAACTCTTGGCTGGAACGCCTTATAGTAGTTATTCACCGTGCCGCTGAGCCCAGTCTCGTAATCCCAGCGTATTCCATAGTTCAAGGTAAACTTAGGAGTCACCCGCCACTGGTCCTGGGCGAAGAATCCTAAGTATCCGTGATTGATGTCCGAGAAGTAGTCCGGAGTTGCAGAAGCAGGATAGGCAGACTGCCAGTTGGTATTCACGGTGGGAGGAGTCATGCCGTCGATTTGGGAAGTGTCCCCTGGCCCGAGTGGCGATGGCCAGAAGACAACCGGTACACCATTCGCGATATCCGAATAATTGATTCCTGCCCCCTCTTGCCCTCCGGGGAGACAGGCGAAGATGTTGGGGGTCAGACAGTTGCCTGGTCCCGGTCCCCCTGCGCTAACTGCCCAATTCCGCGTTGGATCTCCGTGCGTGCTGAATCCGGGCAGCGCCATCGGACACGGGCCAGCACTAAAATTGGGGGTGAGAAATGGCGAAGGCGACCCCTTTACTTGGTCAACGTAATTGGCAAAATCCACCAGGCAATTCAATCCGGGGAGAACGATGCGCATGGGAGAGAATCCCGGCCAGATAATGTGGTCGTTGACGTGGTTATAGTCCGCGCCGAACTTCGCCAGATGTGACCCCTTGACCCAATAGAGCGAATCGGAAAATTGCCCACGACTCTCATAGGTAGCGTCAAAGATGCCGAAGTTATGTCCCATCATGACCCCGTTCGGCAAATCCAGGTTAGGCTGGCCGGTGACCCCGGGGTAGGTGGAGTGACGCCGTGCATATTGAGCGAGCAGCGTGTTCACAAGGGTAGGCTTCAACTGCGAAGACACGCTCCCCACCAGAGACTGGTCGCGCAAGAAGTTGTTGTGGCCACTCGAGGAGGCCGCGAGGCCCCCGCCGTCAAGCGTGTCTCCGACAAGAACGTTAAGATTGCGCGCATCCTCGACGTTGTAGCGCACCGAGAGTCGATGGTCTTTGTTGATTTGGTGGTCGAGTTTGAAGAACCCCCTGTCGGAGTCCTGTGTTTTCAGAGTCGATTCTTGCTCCGGAGGAAGCCCGAGCAGCGCTTTCGCTTGGTTAATCAAATTGAAATTTGCCAGCAAGGTGGGAGATTGAACCGCCGCTTCCCCTCTCCGCTGACCTTCGTAATTCATGAAAAAGAAGGTCTTGTCCTTCTTGATCGGGCCGCCAAGCGTCCCGCCAAACTGGTTTTGCCGCAGCGTATTCGGCACCGGAGCCCCAGAGACCGGCAATATCCCCCTTTGCAGGAGGTTATGCGCGTTCATAGCGCTGTTCTCTAGGTAATCATAGACCGCTCCATGCAGGTCGTTGGTCCCCGATTTGGTAATGATGTTGACGATGCCTCCCAATGCGCGGCCCTGCTCGGCCCCGAAGCCGTTATTGACTACACGAAATTCGCTCACCGCTTCTTGAGAGGGTGTGCCGCGCTGGGAGCCGGTGGCGCTGTTGATGGTATCGGCGCCGTCCACGGTGACCAGGTTGCTAAAGTCGCGCATGCCGCCGAAGGAAATGCGCGTGACTTCCGATTCGGTAAACGTGGACTGGAGACTGGTACGCCCCGTGGTGACGCCAGGGGTTAGCAGAACGAAATCAGTGAACAATCGGCCACTGATCGGCAACGAGTTTATTTGATTTGTGCTGATCACCTGGCTGACTTCGGTCCGCGTGGGCTCCACCGGCGGCGTATCCGTCGTGACCACCACTTTTTCTGCGGTCTGGGCGACGCTCACGTTCACGTCGATGGTTGCAACTTGGCCTACCGTCAGCACGATCCCTGTATGCGTAGATTTAGCAAATCCCGTGGCTTCAGTCGTCAATTCGTAAGTTCCCGGAGGAAGATTGGGAATCACATACAGACCGTTGTCGTTCGAAACGGCGGTGTAGGTGCGATTCGTGTTCACTTCCCGCAAGCTGAGGGCGGCTTTCGCGACCGAACCTCCGCTCGCGTCACGCACAGTTCCATTGAGCTGGGCAGCGCTGCCTCCGGCTTGTGAGAATGCCGGCTTCGCCCAGCCGCAGAGAATCACGATCCCAACCACAGCCCACGCCCCTAAGCTTCGCCTCATGATTCACCCCTCCAAGAAACGATTCGAACCAACGATTTCTCCAATCAAAATCCTAAATACACCCCGTCTTGCGTGCAGGTCTAATGCTTCGAATCGCCGCTGTCAAGACATTAATCGGGCGTTCGTGCGAATATCGCTCAAATTCGCTTGCCGGAATCTTTATTTCGCGTCGTTTTTCCGCTTCCGACACGGTTTCATCTCACAATTAGAGAAAGCTCCTGCGCGGCAGCTCTCAGCTGCGGAAGAAATCTCAACTGCAAATCCTGGATCGAAACGCGTTGCGCGTGCGCTCCGACGTTCAGCGCGGCGACGACTCTTCCGGCAGAGTCTCGTATCGGCACTGCCATCGATCGTAAGCCAGACTCCAGTTCCTGGTCCACGATGCAGTAGCCATTGCGCTGCACCAAACGTAAAACCTGGCGGAGTTTTTCGGCGTTCACCACGCTTCGCTCCGTATACCGCTTGAATTCGATGCGCGCCAAAAATGCATCAAGCTTTTCCGCCGGAAGATCGGCCATTAAGACCCGGCCCATGGATGTGCAGAACGCCGGAAGCCTGCTTCCAACACCGAGATCGATCGACATGATTCGCGTTACGTTTGCACGAGCGATGTAAATGATTTCTGTTTTATCCAACGTAGCAATGGAACAGGACTCATGCAGAATGTGGCTGACATTTTCAAGAATCGGTTGCGCCATCGCAGCAAGTGGCATCGAGGAAATGTAGGAATGACCGAGCGCGAGAACGCGGGGCCGAAGGTGAAAGTGCCTGCTGTCATCGCTAGCCGCAAAGCCGAGTTTCCCGAGTGTATAAAGGCAACGCCGCACTGAGGCGCGCGAGAATCCTGTCTTCGCGCTGATTTGAGATACGGTAAGTTCGCGCTGACGTTGCGAGAAGGCCTGGATCACAGCCAGTCCCCGCGCCAACGAAGTCATAAAGTTGGGATCGCCGCCGTGCGCGTCAATCGGCGCAGAAACCGTCAGCGGGGCGGCGGATGCTGCGTTCGAACCAGGTGTGCTCGAAACCTGTTCATTCGAATCGGCTCTTCGCGACCCTAGTCGGCTCGAGCCCGGTTTGCTTCGAGGTTGTTGTCTGGAACGCGGACCCGGCAAGCCAGCAACCATTGGCGCCTCTCGGGGGAACAATCAAGAAACAACATCGGCGAGAGAGATTACACGAATTTGACCGATATGCGCACGATCTTTCGATAACCAGCTTGACGCGCGTTTTTGGATGCCATAAATTCCCTGCTGCGCTTGCGCTGGGATTCCATCCCTGGCGAGCTACAAGGAGAGGTTTTGCATGAGCTCCACGCCCGGATACCGACAATACTACCCCGGAACGCAGCCGCGCCATTTGCATCCTCCGTATGTTTCTTCTCTTAAGCGCGCGCCGCTACAGCCTCTCGTGCGACTCCCTCACACGCTTTCTGAAATTACCGGGCCATCATTCGAACCGGAGATTGCCGATGTTAAAGCCAGCGACCTGACGCATCAGCACTCGGGCGAACCTCTCGGTGAAAGAATTATTGTGAGCGGCCGAGTTCTCGACGAAAATTCCCGGCCAGTGCCGCACACGCTCGTCGAAATCTGGCAAGCGAATGCTGCAGGGCGTTATCTCCACAGCAGAGATCAACACAATGCTCCGCTCGACCCGAACTTCACCGGTTGCGGGCATGCGATGACGGATTCCGAAGGCCGCTACCGCTTCGTCACAATTCGTCCGGGCGAGTATCCATGGGGAAATCACTTCAATGCCTGGCGGCCGGCCCACATTCATTTCTCGCTGTTCGGTCCTGCATTTGCGACGCGTCTCGTGACGCAGATGTATTTTCCGGGCGATCCGCTGATTCCCTACGACCCGATCTTTAATTGCACGGACGATGAAAAAGCTCGCAACCGTCTTATTTCGATATTCGATTGGGAAACCACGATCCCCGTGCAGGCGCTGGGCTACCGTTTCGACATCGTTCTCAGCGGACGCGAAAGCACGCCCATGGAGACTCACACCCACGGAGAAAAATCATGAGCCTTCATGCGACGACTTCACAAACTGTTGGCCCATTTTTCAAGATTGGTTTCTCATGGCTGTATCAAGACAATCTAGCGGGCCCGGGTGTATTGGGTGAACGCGTGGAAATCGCAGGCTGCATTCTAGACGGCGACGGCAAACCAGTACCCGACGGGGTCATTGAAATCTGGCAAGCCAACTCGCAAGGAAAATATGCTCATCCGGATGACCCGCAGGACACACCGACCGAGGCAGGCTTTACCGGCTACGGCCGCATTCCCACCGACGACGAAGGACGTTTTCATTTTACGACTATCAAGCCGGGGCGCGTTCCCGGCCCGGATGGAAAACCCCAAGCGCCACATCTCGCTGTTTCGGTTTTTACACGCGGTTTGTTGCGCCGCCTCGTTACACGGATCTATTTCCCGGATGAGCAAGGCAACAAGGAAGACTTTGCGCTCAATCTTGTAGAGGCTGGCCGCCGCGGCACACTTATCGCAAAAAAAATCGACGGACATCCCGGCGCGCTGGAATGGAACGTCATTCTCCAGGGCCCCGGCGAAACTGTTTTCTTCGACGCTTGATTCGAACTAGCGTTTCTGTTGAAGGGGATTCGAACGCTGCCGTTAGCTTAAAACGGATATTGACGGCGGCCCATCTGAATCGTCACCCATTTC
>JBGPLB010000223.1:0-7705 GCA_041486245.1 Candidatus Acidiferrum sp. | reverse complement strand
GCGTCCTATACATTCAGCAAATCTCTGGACAACGCCTCGAGCTTTGAGAGCGCCTTGAATCCTCTCAACTTTAACGCCACTTATGGTTTGTCTAATTACGATGCACGGAACCGCTTCGTTTTTAATTACGTCTGGGACTTGCCGGTGCCGAAATTTGATGGCTTCAAAGGCAAACTCCTGGATGGCTGGCAAGTCTCTGGGATTCTGAGTTTCCAGAGCGGCTTCCCGGTTCGTATCACCTCGCAGGACGACGTTGAGCTACTCGACACTACTTTTGACTTCGAAGCGCCCGGCCAGCCAAACCTCGTCGGAACTTTCAAGAAAGTCAACCCGCGGAGCACGGTCTGCGCGGCGTTCACCGGTCCGCTGGCGCAGGCTGTTGATCCCACTGCTCTCGATTGCCAGCCTGTTTCCGGCTATGCTTTTGATCCCAATCTGTTCACCAACGCGACGGTTACGCCGGGAACCATCGGCAACGCTCCGCGCTCGATCTGCTGCGGGCCGGGTATCAACAATTGGGACATGAGCTTCTCCAAACAGACTATGTTTGGAGAAAGGTGGCGGATGGAGTTCCGGGCCGACGTCTTCAACATTTGGAACCACGCCCAGTTCTACACCGTGGATGGCAACATATCGAATCAAGGCGGGACGTTTGGCCAGGTACTGCATGTCCGCGACCCCCGCCTGTTGCAGTTCGCGTTGAAGTTTCACTTCTAGCCTAGACCGGCGGATTGACGAAGCATCCTGAGGCGCCCCGTCTCCTTCGGGGCGCCTTCGTACGTTCGAGAAATAAAGAGAAGATGCTCGCCATCGAGAGTTTTGTGAGCACATACTGACTACAGGGAACAGACCTGCGAGCGCTGGCCGCTTTTGGCCGCACGGAACATGGAAAAGCAAATGCACGAAGCACTACAGAAAGAAATCGCATCCTACGAGAGGCGCACCCCAAAATCCGCGGACGCGCACAAGCGCGCTTTGCTGCGCATCCCGCTTGGCGTTGCCAGCAATTACCGCCATTACGAGCCCTATCCGCTGTTTGTAAAGGACGGAAAAGGAAGCAAGATTCACGACCTCGACGGAAATGAATACATCGATCACAACCTGTGCTTCGGCGCTCTGATGGCTGGCCACTGTCATCCCGCCGTGGTTAAGGCGGTCGAGCAAAAGCTGCACGAAGGCACGACATTCGGTATGCCGCACGACATGGAATGGGAGCTTGCCGAAGAAATTTGCAAGCGCTACCCCCTCGAGATGGTCCGTTTCGGCTCAAGCGGCACGGAAGCCACGATGCACGCTTGCCGCATCGCGCGCGCCGCCACGGGCCGCGATAAGATTTTAAAGTTCGAAGGCGCCTACCACGGATTGCATGACACGGCTTTGGTCAGCGTTAAGCCCAAGGCCGAGGAATACGGAGATCCCGACGCGCCCAACTCCGTCCCCGGCGGAGGAGGCGTGCCAAAAGCTTCGCTTGCCAACGTGGTTGTCGCAGCGTTCAATAACCTCCCGAGCGTCGAGCGCCGCTTCCGTGAGAATCCGGGACTAATTGCCGCAATTATTCTGGAACCCATTTTGATGAATATCGGACTCTGCATGCCGCAGCCCGGTTTCCTGCAAGGCTTGCGCGAGATCGCCACGAAAAACGGCGCGCTGCTTATCTTCGACGAAGTGAAAACCGGAGCGAAACTGGCGTGGGGCGGCGCCAGCGAATACTTCGGCGTTAAGCCGGACATAATTTGCCTAGCGAAATCCATCGGCGGGGGCCTGCCGCTAGCCGCGTTTGGCGCTAGCCGCCCCGTGATGGATCTGATCGCTCAGCACAAAGTCTTTCACGGCGGCACGTACAACACGAATCGCGCGGCCATGGCCGCGGGTCTTGCGACGTTTCGCGATGTTCTCTCGCGCGAGAACTATGCGCATGTCGATAAGCTCAGCAAAAAACTTACGGAAGGCTATCGCGCCATCGTCAAGAGAACCGGTTTGCAGGCTTACGTCGCAAGCGCCGGCGTCAATGGCGCCCTGATGCTTTACCCGAAGGAAATTCTCAACTATCGCGACTGGACGAAAATCGATATCGATTTGTGGCGCCACTACTGGTTCGCGATGGTCAACCGCGGCGTCCTGCCTCAGCCTTATTGGTGGGACGAGCAGTGGACCATCTCCGTCCAGCACACCGAAGCCGACATCGAAAAGCATCTCGCGGTCTTCGATGAAATTGCGCCCGCTCTCGCAAAAGCGCAGCAGGAGCGCGGCGCGGCGTTTGTCGGTGCCGCGGGCCATTAATTTCAGGAGAACGCTTCATTGCAGAACGAGGCCGTCATCGCATCCGCCGCGCCGGTTGTTCAAGGCACGCCTCACCTGCGGCGCGTGTTAGGACGCATGGACCTCGTTCTGCTTTTCGTCGTCGCCGTATTCAATCTAAATGTCGTTCCCTCAATTGCCGCCAATGGCGGCGTGACCGTCTGGCTCTGGATTATCTCGCTTGCTCTATTTTTCTGGCCGCAGGGCATTGCGGTCATCGAGCTCGCGCACAGGTACCCTGGCGAAGGCGGCGTCTACCTCTGGGCCAAGGAGGTCTTCGGAGATTTTCACGGTTTTCTCTCCGGCTGGTGCTACTGGACGAACAACATGATGTATGTTCCGACGGTGATGCTCTACTTTGTCGGCGTTTCCGTTTTTGCTCTCGGGCCAGGACACGAGGCCTTGGGCGACAATAAGAAATTCGCGCTGACCGCTTCGCTTCTACTGCTGATTGTCCTCGTCATCTTAAACATCGTCGGCCTCGGTGTCGGGAAGTGGATCAACAACCTCGGCGCCATCGGCACCGGAATTGCCGCCGCCGTTCTGATCGGATTGGGCATCGTTGTGTGGTTGCGATTCGGCACAAGCGTAAGCTGGGCTGAATTTCGAATCCCGGCAAATCCAAGATTTGTCCTGAATTCTTTCGGCGTGATTTGCTTCGGACTGGTGGGCCTAGAGCTCGCCTCTGTCATGGGCGATGAAATTGAGAATCCGCAAAAGACTCTGCCCGGAGCCGTTGCCTGGGGCGGCGTTTTGTCCGGAGCGCTCTATATCGGTGCAACACTCACGCTGCTCATCGCCGTCAGCAAGGGCGACATCAATGTTCTGCAAGGCATCGTCCAGGCCGTCGCCCACATGGCGGGCCGTGTAGGAGTCGCTTGGATCGTCGCGCCTTTTGCATTTCTGCTGAGCCTATCGATCGCCGGCATCGCCTCCGCCTGGCTTGGTGGGTCGGCTCGAATTCCATTCGTCGCCGGGCTCGATTCCTATATGCCTGCTTGGCTGGGGAAGGTGCATCCTCGCTACTGCACACCCTATGCCGCGCTGATCGTTCACGCTGCAGTCTCCATGGTGCTCGTCGTGCTGAATTTCAGCGGCTGGTGGCTCTGGAATAGCATTATTGGTTTAGCGTTTGTGGGAAACATGTTGCGAGCGTTCGGGTTTGTCGTGTCAAACCTAACGGCCAGCCCAACCGGCGTGCAGGAAACGTTTCAGAAGCTGCTCTCACTCGCCGTGGTTCTTCAATTGATTCCCTTTCTTTATATGTTTGGCGCGCTGTTGAAGATCGCATTCAGCCATTCATTTGCGAAAGGCTGCTATGGCAAATCGACATTGCTTCTATCCGGCGCCAGTGGGCTTGTCACCACATCGCTGGGAATCGCGCTGGCCTTTTTCCCCGCGCAGCAGGTGACCTCCATTCTTTCTTACGAAGTTTGGATGTTTGGCGGTACCCTCTTTTTCATCGGGCTGGCCGCGTTTTTCTTTTTTGTTTACGGACGGCGCAAAGCGGCGAGAAAATTCGCTGATGCAGCGCAAACTGTTTGAACGAGGCGCGCCCTCTCTCCGGGGGCTGGGGCTATGGCGAGTTTGGGAGGTTGAGATGTCCAGCAGTGCGACAGCGGGAGTTCGAACGTACAAGAATTACGTTAACGGCGAATGGGTTGGCAGCGCTTCCGGAGAAACGTTTCCCGTTTATGATCCCTCGACCGAGGACGTCATCGCGCAAGTTGCCGCCGCTGGTGCGGCCGACGTCGACCGTGCCGTGAAAGCTGCGCGCGCCGCGTTCGATTCCGGTCCTTGGGCCACGACCTCTGCGCAAGACCGTGGCCGCATCCTTTTCAAGCTCGCCGAAAAAATCCGTCAAAACACCGCCTTTCTTGCGGAAATCGAATGCCGCAATACCGGCAAGCCGATCGTCGAGGCCGAATACGACATCGCGGACGTCGCAACTTGTTTCGAATACTACGGCGGCCTCGCCAACAAAGTTCTCGGCAGCGTGAATCCTGTCCCCGCCAATGCGCTCAGCTTCACGCTGCGCGAACCCGTCGGCGTCGCCGGCCAAATTATCCCGTGGAACTATCCATTACTGATGGCCGCATGGAAACTTGCGCCTGCGCTTGCCGCCGGCTGCGCTTGCGTTCTCAAACCCGCCGAGCAAACGCCGCTGACCGCGCTCGAACTCGCGAACTGGTTCGCGGAAGTAGGTTTGCCGCCCGGCGTCGTGAATATCGTCAACGGCTTCGGCGAAACCGCCGGCGCCGCGCTCGTCGCACACCCGGCCGTCGACAAAATCGCCTTCACCGGCAGCGCCGCTGTCGGCAAGCTCATCGTCAAGAGCGCAGCAGACACGCTCAAACGAGTCACGCTTGAGCTCGGCGGCAAATCTCCCAACATTTTCTTCACCGACGCCGATTGGGAAGCGTCCATCGACGGCGCGCTCTTCGGCGTGTTCATCAACCAAGGTGAAGTCTGCTCCGCGGGCAGCCGCATCCTTGTCGAAAAGAAAATCTATTCCAAATTCGTCGAGGCTATGACCGAAAAGGCCAAACGCATCAAACTTGGAGCGCCCCTCGATCGAGAAACCAAAATGGGCCCGCTCGTCAGCAAAGAACAATATGAACGCGTAAATGCGTATCTCGAAATCGGCAAGAAAGAAGCAAAGGTCGCTATTGGCGGTGGCCGCCCGAAGCAGTTCGGCAAGGGCTATTACGTTGAGCCAACAATTTTTTACGACGTGGAAAACAGTGCCCGCATTGCTCGCGAAGAAATTTTCGGGCCGGTCGCGTCCGTCATCCCCTTCGACGGCGAAGCCGACGCCATCCGGATAGCCAACGACACGCCGTATGGGCTTGCCGCTGCCGTCTGGACGCGCGACATCTACAAAGCGTTCCGTATAGTGAAATCGCTTCGCGCCGGCATTGTATGGGTCAATCACATGCAGCCGACATACGTCGAAGCGCCCTGGGGCGGCTACAAGCAGTCCGGCTTCGGCCGCGAACTCGGCCCTTGGGGTCTCGAAGAATATCTCGAAACGAAGCAGGTTTTCGTCAATCTCGACGAAACGCCCATCGGCTGGTACTAGAGTTCATCATGCAGGCCGCTCCCTGGGCGGCGCGAAAAGGAAGAGAAAATGGCTACGATTCAAATTCGAACGGAAATTCCTGGGCCGCGGTCGCGCGCGCTCATGGCGCGCCGCGAAGCCGCCATCCCGCGTGGACCCGCCAATGCCACGCCCATTTTCGCAGCCCACGCGGATGGCGCGATCATTGAGGACGTCGACAGCAACCGTTATATCGATTTCGCCGGCGGAATCGGCTGCCTCAATATTGGCCATCGATCTCCCCGCGTCATTTCCGCGATCCGCCAGCAGCTCGAAAAGTATTTACATCTCTGCTTCGCGGTCACTCCCTATGAAGGCTACGTCGCTGTCGCTGAAAAACTGAATTCACTGGCTCCCGGCAATTTTGCGAAGAAGACCATTCTTGTAAATTCCGGCGCCGAGGCTATCGAAAATGCCGTCAAAATCGCTCGCGCCTATACAAAACGTTCCGCCATCATTTGTTTCGAAGATGCATTTCATGGCCGCACGCTTCTCACCATGTCGCTGACCAGCAAGACACATCCTTACAAAGCTGGTTTCCAGCCGTTCGCAAGCGACATCTACCGCATCCCGTTTGCCTATCCGTACCGCAATGCATCCGGCAGGAGATCCGAGGACTTTGCTCATCATCTCGAAGATGCCTTCAAGCGTTCTGTCGCGCCGGAATCCGTCGCTGCCGTGATTGCAGAGCCTGTTCTTGGCGAAGGCGGATTCGTTGTTCCACCCCGCGATTACTTCAAGCTTCTCCTAGACATTTGCCGCAAGCACGGCATCCTATTCATTGCCGACGAAATCCAGTCCGGATTCGCGCGCACCGGCAAATGGTTCGCTTCCGAGCACTTCGGTGTCGAGCCCGATTTGATCACCACGGCGAAATCGCTCGGGGGTGGTATGCCCATCGCTGCCGTGACGGGCCGCGCTGAAATCATGGACGCTCCCGGCCCCGGGTCTCTCGGCGGCACCTACTGCGGACACCCCGCTTCCTGCGCCGCGGCGCTCGCTGCGATCGAAACCATCGAAAAAGATGGTTTGCTCACGCGTTCCACGGCCATTGGAGAACATTTCGAAAAACGCGCCCGCGCTTGGCAGAAAAAATGGCCCTTGGTCGGCGACGTTCGCGGTTTGGGCGGAATGTGCGCCATGGAATTGGTACGCAACGCAGAGACTCGCGAGCCCGCGGATACGGAGACAAAAGAAATCGCCAAACATTGCTACGAGCACGGGCTCATCTTGATCACCGCCGGCACGTTCAACAATGTCATTCGCATACTCGTTCCGCTCGTCGTTACCGACGAACAGTTCAAAGAAGGACTGGATGTGCTCGAAGCTGCCCTGGCGGGCGTCGCGGAACGCAAGCAAGCTGCGCTTTCTCACGCGTAACTTTGTGACAGGCTGCTCTCAAGAGTTTGCTAAGTAGTCTCGCGAAGCGTCTTTGCGCGGCCGGCCGCATCTAACGAATGGAAGTTTCTAGGAGTTCGATATGCCTGACACGATGACAAGATCCATGAGCACTGCTGCGGAGCTGAAAGATCCCCGGCTTTTCCGCGAAGCTTGCTACGTTGATGGACAGTGGATCCAGGCAAGCTCAGGCCAGACCATCAAAGTGGATAATCCGGCCACCAAGGAAATTATCGGCAACGTGCCGAAGTTGAGCGGCGCTGAGACTCGCCGCGCCATTGAAGCCGCGAACAGCGCCTTTCCCGCGTGGAGTAAGAAAACCGCGAAAGAGCGCGCCGCCGTCTTGCGTCGCTGGTTCGACCTGATGATGGCCAACCAGGAAGACCTTGCGCGGCTTATGACCCTCGAGCAAGGTAAGCCCCTCACGGAATCGCGCGGAGAAGTCGCGTATGCTGCCGCCTTTCTCGAATGGTTTGGCGAGGAAGCCAAGCGCGTTTACGGTGACACCATTCCCCAGCATCAGGCTGACAAAAGAATTGTCGTTATCAAGCAGCCTATCGGGGTCGTGGCCTGCATCACTCCGTGGAATTTTCCGCTCGCCATGATTACGCGCAAAGCCGGACCCGCAATCGGCTCCGGCTGCACCGTGGTTCTGAAGCCGGCCTCGCAAACTCCGTTTTCCGCGCTTGCTCTCGCCGAACTTGCCGAACGCGCTGGCGTTCCAAAAGGCGTGTTGAACATTGTGACGGGCTCAGCGACGGAGATCGGCGCCGAGCTAACCTCCAATCCCACTGTTCGAAAGCTCTCCTTCACGGGCTCCACGGAAATCGGCAAGATTCTGATGGCCCAATGCGCGGGAACGGTCAAAAAGCTCTCCCTTGAACTTGGAGGCAACGCGCCGTTTATCGT
>JBGPLB010000222.1:0-7752 GCA_041486245.1 Candidatus Acidiferrum sp. | reverse complement strand
GTTTGGGGAATGGGAGACCGAATGAATTGTCATGGCGGATCACTTTCGCGGATTTCATGATTGTGCTTTCGGCGCCGTAAATTTGAGCGGAGGATTCTTCAACAGCTTTTCTGAGCCATCGCCTTGCGTCCGTTTCTGGCCGTGCGGTGTCTTTTAGCTGTATCTCTTTCACGCTAAAGATGATCACATCAGGTTCACAAACAACAAGTACATCGCAGAGTTCATTGCCGCCGGGAGACTGCCTAGGGTTTCGGTAGGACCATAGAGATAAAAACGAGCGGCGACAGAGTTCGAAGGTAAACTCCTCGGCCGCGTTAGGCGGAGTCCGCGGCATTAGAAGCGGTCGGCGAGGCCGGCGGATTCTAGGGGGTGAGGGGTGTATTCGCCGGGTTTTTCGCCGCAGAGGCGGGGCGTCGGAAAAACTTTTGTGGGATTGGAGAGCTGGAGGGGATCGAAGGCGCAGCGGACGCGGTGCATGGTGGCGAGGTCGGGTTCGGCGAACATTTTGGACATCATTAACTTTTTGTCTTCGCCGACGCCGTGTTCGCCGGTGATGGAGCCGCCGGCGGCGATGCAAATTTCGAGGATGAGATTGGAGAGGGCTTCGGCGGCGAGTTCCTGGCCGGGGATGCGGTGGTCATAGAGGACCATGGGATGGAGATTGCCGTCGCCGGCGTGGAAGACGTTGGCGACGCGGAGGCCTTTTTCCTTGCTCAACTGGTCGATTTGGCTCATGACGCGGGGCAAAGCGGTGCGGGGAATGACGCCGTCCTGGACGATGTAGTTGGGAGAGATGCGGGCCATGGCGGCGAAGGCGGCTTTACGGCCTTTCCAGACAAGGGCGCGCTCGGCTTCGGATTGGGCGACGCGGATTTCGGAAGCGGCGTGGGCGCGGCAGATTTTGTTGACATCGGCCATGAGGGATTCGACTTCTGCGACGGGGCCATCGAGCTCGACGAGGAGGAGGGCGCCGCACATCGGGTAGTTGGCGTGGACGGCGGCTTCGGAGGCTTGTATGGCGAGGCGGTCCATCATTTCGATGGCGGCGGGGAGCATGCCAGCGGCGATCATGCTGCTGACGGCCGCGCCGGCTTCGTTGGTGGAGGGAAATGCGGCGAGAAGAGTTTGCACGGATTCGGGGCGCTTGACGATGCGGAGAATCATTTTTGTGGCGATGCCGAGAGTGCCTTCCGAGCCGACAAAGACGCCGAGGAGATCGTAGCCGGGAGGGTCGAGGGTTTTTCCGCCGAGGTGGACGAGAGAGCCGTCGGGGAGAACGACTTCGAGGCCGAGGACGTGCGTGGTGGTGAATCCGTACTTCAGGCAGTGCGCGCCGCCAGCGTTTTCCGCGACGTTGCCGCCGATGCTGCACGCGGATTGCGAAGAGGGATCGGGGGCGTAGAAATAGCCTTGCGGTTGGACGCGGGCGGTAACGTCGAGATTGATTACGCCGGGCTCGACGGTGACGCGGGCGTTGGGGAGATCGACTTCGAGGATGCGATTCATGCGCGTGAGACTGATGACGATGCCGTTTTCGACGGGGAGCGCGCCGCCGCTTAGGCCGGTGCCGGAGCCGCGGGCTACGAAGGGGATGCGTTCGCGATGGCAGAGGCGGAGGAGGGCCTGGACTTGAGCGGTGGAATCGGGGAGTAGGACGGCGCGAGGCATGGTGCGGAAATAGGTGAGGGCGTCGCATTCTTAGGTGTGGAGTTCGTCGGGGGAGGTGATTAGGTTGCGGGGGCCGACGATGGAGCGGAGTTCGGTGAGGAGGGAGGAGTTCATAAGATCGCCGAGGACCATACTACGCGATTGCGAAGACATACCAGGCAAGTTAGTTCAATCGGGAGCTATTTTCTCAGCCCATCGATCTCATCGATCTGGCAGTTGGCTTCTTTGTGATCCATAACGAATCGCACCTCGACCGGTTCGGTTCCTGCGTTGATCAAAACTGGCTTCGAACACCAATCGTTTCCGTAACTCACCCAATGGCTCCCGTGGAGGTGATAGGAATACCCAGCGTAGACGATGAGTGACCCGCCTCCATTGTCGTCTAGATCGACGTTTACATAACTTCCGGCATCCCCCGGATGGCGCAGATCTTCCAATTGTATGTAGATCGCTTTCATCGGCCTTCCGTCCAGACCGGTCGCAACAAAGTGAACGGTGCGAGGCTTGGCGATTTCGCGTACGGGGAGTTCCAACTCCTTGATTTCCCCCAGGCCAACGCTAAGCACACTGGCATCCTTCTGGTTCGTCACGCCTGGATAGTAGGTCGGCGGGAAGGGAGCGTCCGGCTTCGGAGAACTATTAATATTCACTCCCACGTAATAATCCCCAGGGGGTAGCGGCCAAAGATCGAAGCGGTCCTTTTCATCAGTGAAATCCCATTTGCCGCTGAATTGGTTCAGTCTAGTCAGGTGCGTAGGAATCGCGACGACCTCAATAGTTTTCGATTCCATCCCGGCTGGCAGGGTCAAATGTCCTCGAATCCTCGTGTTAGGTTGGAGAAGGAAATTGATATTCGCGCATTGACCGTTGGTTAGGCTTGCTTGGTAGTTGTCTTCATATTCGTGACTGAAATCGAGGCTTTTTGGGATTTCCGGAATGATTCTGTATTTGCTAGCTGGCAACTCACTAAATTCGTAGGACCCGTCCGACTTAGTTTTTGTAGAGGTTGTAAAGCTAAGGCTTTCGGCACGGAGAACCATGCCCTGATAAGGCTGCGGCTGGACGTCGTTCCTAACCTCGTCTCCTTGCCAGCCCGGTATGGTGTGAAAAATGTGACCGAAGATGCTCGCCGATCCTTTTTTGACCAGTTCTTGGTACTGCCGTATTGTTTGTTCGTCGTCAAGTGAGCCACTTAGCTTCTGGTTGCCGCTGCACATGCCTGTCCAG
This sequence comes from Candidatus Acidiferrum sp., assembly GCA_041486245.1. Lineage (GTDB taxonomy): Bacteria > Acidobacteriota > Terriglobia > Acidiferrales > UBA7541 > Acidiferrum. The sequence continues at coordinate 4,857 of JBGPLB010000222.1, read as the reverse complement.
AGCTTTCCGTCCTTTTCCTTATAGGCGAAGATCAAGAACTTGCTGCCGGGAGGGAGCGGGGTTCCGCAATCGCCGCCACCATTTCCTGTTTCGATCACGACCTCGGGTTCCAGATTACCTAGCAATGGTGTTTCGACAACGAATCGCATCGAGTAGCCTTGCGTCCAAGAATTCTTTTCCATGGGATGTTTTACGGAGACTGTCTCAGTCACCCGGCCGACGAATGCTGCGTCGCTCCGCAAGTGCTCACACGGCCGTTCGACGCCAATGCACTCGCAAGCCAAGCACACGGTCGATAGCACTGCGCTAAGCAGAACGAGTTTTAGGAAAAATCGAAACAATGGCCGTCCAAAATTCACGAAGATATATGCAGATTAACAAGTTCTTCGAGAATTACAAAGCACCGTAAAGGCAAGCCCCGCCTCTGCAAGTGTGAGCGCTAGTGGATGAAGGTTAGGCCGTGGGGGATGAATTGGGGGAAGACGTAGGCGTAGAGCATGACGATGATGCCGACGATGGAGGCTAGGGCAACCGAGTGCCAGAAGACGAAGCGGAAGATGGAGCCTTCCTGGCCGACCTGGTTGGTGGCGGCGGTGGCGATGCAGATGGATTGGGCGTCGATCATTTTGCCCATGACGCCCCCGGCGCTGTTGGTGGCGCACATGAGGATGGGGCTGAGGTTGAGCTGCTGGGCGGTGATTTTTTGGAGGCCGCCGAAGAGGACGTTGGAGGAGGTGTCGCTGCCGGTCAGGGCGACGCCTAGCCAGCCAATGAAAGCGCCGAAGAAAGGGAAGAACCAGCCGGTACGAGTGAAGGCGAGACCGAGGACGGCGTCCATGCCGGAGTAGCGCGTGACGTAACCGAGGCCGAGCATGCAGGTCATGGCGACGATGGCGAAGCGTAAACGGATCAGAGTGCGACCGAAGATTTGGAGGAGTTTGGCAGGAGCGAGGCCGAGAAGGAGACCGGAAAGCAGAGCAGCGAGGAAACAAGCGGAGCCGGTGGCGGTGAGCCAATTGAAATCGAACTTGGCGTTTTCCGGAGTGGGCTGGGCGACAACGGGTGGGGCGCGGAGAACGGCCTTGTGGAGATAAGGAACTTCCCAGCCGCCGGATTGGAAGGCGGGGGTGGTGGCTCTACCCATGGCGTTTTTGAAGGACGGGATGCCCCAGAAGAGGACAAGAATGGAAAGAACGGCGAAGGGGAGCCAGGCGCGCGCGACTTGGGCAGCGGAATGGCGCGGGCCGGGGAGAGGCTTCTGGCGGATTTTCCATTCGTCGCCCATGGTGTCGGTTACGGCAGTTTGGGTTGCGGCGTGGATGGCGCCGGCTTCGCGCTCTTCGGGGAACCGCCAGATGCGCTTGGGCTGCCAGACGCGGAGGAAGAGGAGGGTGGCGACGAGAGAGACAACGCCGGCGGCGATGTCGACCAGATTGCTGTCCACGAAGTTGGACCAAACGAATTGGGTGCCAGCGAAGGAGATGCCGACAACGAGGATGGCTGGCAGAACTTCGAACGTTTCCGACCAACTGACCATAGCGCGAACCAGCCAGAAGGGAATGATAACCGCAGTGATGGGAAGAATGCGGCCAATCATGGCGCTGAGATCGCTTTCCGAAAGAACCGTTACGGAGGCGAGCGTGTGCACGGGAATGCCGATGGCGCCCCAGGCGACGGGGGCGGTGTTGGCGATGAGATTGAGAGCGGCGGCGTGAAAGGGCTTGAAGCCGAGGCCGATCATGAAAGCGCCGGCGATGGCGACGGGAGCGCCGAAGCCGGCGCAGCCTTCGATGAACGCGCCGAAGCAGAAGGCGTCGAGAAGGAGTTGGAGGCGGCGGTCGGGGGTGATGGAGGCGACGGACTGCTTCATGATTTCGAATTGGCCGGTCTCGACGGAGATGTCGTAGAGAAAGACTGCGGCGATGACAATCCAGACGATTTTGAGGAGGCCGTAGGCGGAGCCGTAGAGAAAACTGCTGAGGGTCAACGGCGAAGGCATGTGGAAGACGAAGATGGCGCAAAGAACCGCGGTTGCGGCGCCGGCGATGGCGCAGAGATGGGCGCGGACTTTGAAGCCGGCGAGTAAACCGAGAAGGACAACGACGGGAAGAGAGGCAACGAGAGTGGAGAGCCACCAGTGGTGGAGGGGGTCGTAGATTTGAGTCCAGGTCAAGGATGGGCCTCCGGCAAGGTAGCGGAGTTACCTTCTTGCCGGGCGGAAGTCAAGTGAATCGTCGGTGTGGAAGCGTCCGTGAAAAGGAAAGAGAAGCGAGCGAAGTGTGTGGATAGACCGCATCTCGAGTGGCATCTATACTCTGTGCATGAGTAGCGGGGAAGAGTTGCGGGCGGCGCTGCGGCAGTATTGGGGATTCGACGCGTTCCGGCCTTTGCAAGAAAACATTGTTAAGAGTCTGCTCGGAGGGCGGGACACCTGCGTGGTGATGCCGACGGGGGGAGGGAAGTCGCTGTGCTATCAGTTGCCGGCGGCGATCATGCCTGAAAAAACGGTGGTGGTGGTTTCGCCGCTAATTGCATTGATGCAAGACCAAGTGGCGCAGCTGACGCAGATGGGGATTCCGTCCGCGTTGCTGAATAGTTCTCTTGCGGCGGATGTGCAGTCGTGGGTGTTGCATAAGGCGATCGAGGGAGCGTACCGGCTTTTGTATTTGTCGCCGGAACGGATCGCGCGCGAGGATACTTTCGGCTGGTTGAGCCGAGTGCCTGTCTCGTTCTTTGTGATTGACGAAGCGCACTGCATTTCGGAGTGGGGGCACGAGTTCAGGCCGGAGTACAGGCAGTTGAGCAGTTTGCGGAAACATTTTTCGGAGCTGCCGATTGCGGCGTTTACGGCGAGCGCTACGAGGCGGGTGCGGCACGACATCCTCTCACAACTGAAGCTGCGCGAGCCGGACAAATATATTGCGAGCTTCCACCGGCCTAATTTGCAGTACATCGTGAAGGAATGCGCAGGACGAACGCAGGATGAGCTGTTGATTCGGGCGTTGCGAAAATATGCGGAGAGCAACGTGATTGTGTACGCGCCTACGATCGCGCGAGTGGAAGCGACAGTGGATTTTCTGGCGGAGCAGGGAATTGCCGCGGTTGCATATCACGGGAAGATGGAAGGGGAGACGCGGCGGCGGAATCAAGAGCGGTGGATGTCCGACGAAGTGCGAGTATTGGTTGGGACGATTGCGTTTGGATTGGGGATCAACAAGGCGGCAGTGCGCGCGGTGATTCACCTCTCGTTGCCGAAATCGATCGAGCAGTATTACCAGGAGGCGGGGCGGGCGGGACGAGACGGCGAACCGGCGGAGTGTCTTTTGCTGTGGCAGAAGCGTGATGTGGGGTTGCTGACGTATTTCGTGCAGCAGTTGAGCGATGAGGCGGAGAAGGCGCGGGCGTGGCAGCGGTATCACGAGATTCGGAGATTTGTCGAAGCGCGAACGTGCCGACATCATCAGATTTGTTCGCACTTCGGGGAAGACCGCAAATGGAGGTCTTGCGGGGCTTGCGATGTGTGCGTTGGGGAGCCGGAATGGCTGGCAGCGACTGCGCCGGCGAAAAAAGCGACGAAGCGCAAGGCCGCCGCGGCGGCAACTGGAGGGAGTGGCGGGGCTGTTCATCAGGCAAATAAAACCAAGCAAGAAACGGCCCGCTATTCAACGGTGGCTCCGAGCGCAAGCAGCGTGTCCGCTCGGGTCGACTCCACACTGCGCGAATATCTATGCGTGTGGCGGCGCGCGACGGCAAAGGAGCTTGGCATTGCCTCGTCCAGCGTTATGCACGACACGTCTCTCGACGAACTTTGTAGGGCGAGACCCCGTTCGCTCGTCGAGCTTAGAAGAGTTTCGGGCTTTGGGGAACGCAAGACGGGGTTGTATGGCCGCAAGGTACTAGATGCGTTAGAACGGTTTCGGAATGGCGCACGAGCGCCCAGGCTGCCGGAGGAGGAGAAGCCGAAGCCAGCGGAAGAGACGATGAGATTGCTGGCGGAAGGGCGCACTTTTCAAGAGATTGCCAACGTTCGCGGGCGGCAAGTGGGAAGTGTGGTCGAGTTGGTTGTGAGGCTAATGGAAAAGGGAGAATTGGAGTTCCAGCCGAGCTGGGTTGACGCGGAGAAGCAAGCGCAAATCGAAGAGGCATGCACGCGGCTTGGATTCGAACGGCTCAAGTCCTTGAAGGATGCTCTGCCGGCGGCAATAAGTTATGAGGAGATCAGACTTGTTGCGGCGCACCTAAGGTTGGAGCAAGAAGCGCAACCCGGAGAGCCGAGTAACGCAGGCGGCAAGGCCTAAACGGATCGTCTGCGCGCTTTGGCGAGGCTACTCGGCGGTGTAGGTTATTTCGAGCCGATGAATGAGAAAGCAAGAGAGGACCAGGATCGCGATGGTGAGACAGAGCAAGCCAAAGACGGCAATGAACGGAGAGACGGATTCGGCCACGATGGTGAAGATGGCTAGCGGGCCATCGACGGGCAGGCTGACGGGGCAGAGATGTTTCAAATAGAAAGTGACGCTCAGTCGCTGGGCCCAGGCAGGAAAGATCGGAGCGACCGCTTCCCATCCCATCAACATTGCTCCGGGGATGATTGGATTCTTGAATAGAAGGCTGAGAGCGAGAAAGACTGCGCCGTAGCCTAGGCAAGCGAGGGCCGTGACGAGCAAGTAGGCACTCAATTGGGCGAGGCCCGGTCCGTCAAAAATGTACGATCTGCCCGCTGAACCGAAGCGGCTATAGGTGAGGCAGAAGCAGGCAAGGACCGCAGTTTCAAAAAGTGCAATGGAAATGATGGCGCCGGCAAGAAACTTTCCAACCACCAGAACTTCTCTTCTAACCGGAACGAGAAATTGATAG
>JBGPLB010000221.1:0-7808 GCA_041486245.1 Candidatus Acidiferrum sp. | reverse complement strand
TGGCCAGCGCCACGGGTATAAGACTCCGGGGTTTCCACTCGAAGAGCAGGAGCTCGACGGCCAGCAACACCGCTGCCACCGGTGCAGCAAACGTCGCTGACATCCCGCCTGCCGCCCCGGCTACGAGGAGCGTCTTTCGTTCGGCGCTCGTCAGATGGAAAAGCTGCGCGATCATGGAGCCAAAGGCGCCGCCGGTCATGATGATCGGGCCTTCCGCGCCGAAGGGCCCGCCAGAACCGATCGAAATTGCCGAAGAGATAGGTTTGAGAAACGCAACTTTCGGCTCAACGCGGCTGCCATTGATCAAAATCGCCTCGATGGCTTCCGGAATGCCGTGGCCGCGGATTCGCTCCGAGCCATACCGCGCCATGACGCCGATGATGAGCGCCCCTCCAATCGGAACGAGAACACTGTAGAAACCCAGATGGTTGCCGGCAGGAGAGATCATCGCGGTGTTCCAGCGGCCAAAATAAAAGAGGTTGGTGAACAAGCCGATCAAACGAAGCAGAACAAGAGCTACGAACGCACAGAGCACTCCGATGAGCATCGCCAGGCATGAGATCGGGACGACGCGCAACGTAGTTGTGAAGTCGCCTAACCTTTCGTTGTGATCGCGGATTGCCTTGTTAGCTTTTACGCGTGGGTTGGTTTTTTGGTTTTCGTCAGGCACGACTCGCGCGCGCTCCCCTCTTTGCTGGTTTTTTTTGGTTGTTGTCGTCGCGCTGACCACGCTCGAGCAGAGCTTCGATGGCGCTGACGAAAGTCTCGCCACTCGTGCGCAGCTCACTGATGCGGTTCCGAGCGACTTGTTCGAGCAGGCGGCCGCCACGAGGCAGCAGAGATACGAACACGCGGCGGCGATCGTCCCGGCTTCGAGTCCTGCGGACGTATCCGTGCGCCTCCAAGCGGTCAATGGGTTCCACTGCGCTGTGGTGTTTCAGCACGAACCTCTCGGCGAGGGTCTGAATGGTCGCCTCGTTGCCTTCAGGGAGTCCACTGATGGCGAGCAGCATCAAGTACTGCTGGGGCTCGAGGCCGACGGCCCGTGCTTTGGCGTCGCCTTCGCGCAGAAAATGGCGAATGCGGTAGCGTAATTCGGACAGCGCGCGGTATTTGGCGGGTGTGACATCTGGCGACACGGACTCAGTATATCGTAATGCGATATATCTTGCCACGCGGAACAATGGGTCTGTTTACTGACGGTAACCGGCTGAGGGAGCGTGAAGGAAGAAAGTCAAAGCGACTTGCGGAAGGCTTTCTGTGTCTTGTAGTGCTCGTAGCCCTGACGTTCGTAGAACTTGTGGGCGCGCTCACGGATCACGTTTGAGCGCACGGACATGCTCGGGCAGCCGTGCCTGCGGGCCCAATCCTCCGCGGCTTCCAGCAGACGGGCACCAGCTCCGAGACTGCGCTGGCCTTCGGCGACGATAAGCCCGTTCAATTCCGCGCGCGTTCCGACCTCCACAAGATGCGTAACGCTGACGTGCGTCCAGCCGACAACACCCGCGTTGTGCGCCTCCGCCACAAACAACGCATTTTGAGATGCGGGCTTGAGCTTGCGCATTCGTTTTGTGATCTCCTTGGCCGTTGTCGGATAGCCGAGTTGGCCACTAAGCTCTGCCAACTGCGGGGCGTCGTTGGTTCGCGCCCGGCGAACGATTATGCGTTGATTGCCAGCTCGCTTAGCCATCCTTTAGGCCTGCTTTCTTGCGCAACCGCGCTTGTACCACTTCGCTCTTCAGCTCGCGAAGCGCGTCTGCAGCGATCCATCTGGCGGCACGCGAATCCTGCTGACGGATCCGCTCCGCAGATCGAATCGCTGCCGCGTTGAGCCGAAGATTTCGCTTTCCGATATTCCGCAGGGCCCAGTTGACCGCTTTTCTCACGAAATTGCGCTCGTCGTGCGCCTCGCGCTCGATCACAGAAAGAAAGCGCTTGAAGCGCGCATCCTCCGCCGCCATATCTTTGTAACTCAAATACGCAGCCAGGGAGAACGCCGCGCGCTTCTGGAACTCTTCGCCCCGACGGCTCCAATCATAGATTTTTTCCCACGCAGGCGTCGCAGCCGCATAAAGATAGCAGCATGCTGCATCGACTATGTCCCAGGAGTTGAAATCACGCACCCAGCGCTCCATCTGCGTCGCAGTGACTGTCTCCGATTCGCCGATCAACGTGGCGAGGATTCTTGCTTCGTGAATGCCAGAGGACCACAGATCCTCGGCCAGTGCTTGATCCTTGCCGATGTGCCGCGCGAGTGCGTGCAGCACGGGCGCAGAGATTCCATAGGCTCTCGGAACGTTAACGCCGAAGTGGGCCATCTTAGCGCGTACGTTTGGATTTGCGAGCTTTTTGAGCTCGCGAAGCGCCGCAACTTTCGTCCACTTTTGGGTGGTTTTCGCGCGGCGCCCCGGGCTAGAACGTTTTTTCTGAATCGAGGAGGATCGTGACCGGCCCTTCATTCACCAACTCCACGGACATCATCGTCTGAAATATTCCAGTTGCGACGCTGACTCCGAGTTCCCGCATCGCCAGCGTAAATTCCTCATAAAGCGCCTTGGCTTTTTCCGGCGGAGCGGCGGAGATAAAACTTGGGCGGCGCTGTCCGCGGGCATCGCCATACAGCGTAAATTGCGAAACGACGAGGGCCCCGCCTTTCACGTCCAGCAGCGAGCGATTCATTTTCCCCTGCTCGTCCTCAAAAATACGCAGGTTGGCTACTTTTTCCGCCATTGACGCTGCAATCAGAGAGGTGTCCTCGCGGCCGACGCCTAGCAAAATCATAAGTCCGGAGCCAATCTCTCCCATTACGCGGCCCTCAACCGTGACGCGCGCACGGCTCACCCTCTGCACTACGGCCCGCATTTGACCTTCCTATTTTTGGGCTTTTTTCGCCAGGTTTCGAACTAGCGGCAGCACAGGACACCCGCGCGGCGCAGGCTGGCATTTTGGACAGAAATAACTGCTGCGGCCCGCGACAATCGCGCGGCGAATGACCGCGCGGCAGCGGTAGCAGTGCTTGCCCTCGCGCCCGTAAGCCTGATGGTGCTGCTGATATTCGCCTGGCTGGCCCTCGGCGTCGAGAAAATCGGAAATTGACGAGCCGCGCAGGACGATAGCTTTCTCGAGGATCTTACGAAGCACGCGATGCAGCGTTGCCGCTTGACGTTTCTTTAGTGTGGCGCCCAGGCGAGCCGGATGAATCTTGGCTCGCCACAAACTTTCGTCCGCGTAGATATTACCCACGCCCCGCAAGAAGCTCTGATCCAGCAGCAGCGCCTTGATTCTCGCGCGGCGGGATCGCGTTTGCGCTACAAATTCTTCAGAGCTGATTTCCAGAGGATCGGCGCCGAAGGTACGCAGCTCCTCCGCGAGCGGTCCTGCCGAAAGGTAGGCGAGCCGGCCGAAACGCCGGGGGTCCGTGTAACGAAGCTCGCGATTATCGTCGAGCAAGAAACAAGCGTGGGTATGCTTTGCGCAGGGCTGTGCCAAGGGATTCGGCGCGATCTGGCCGGTCATCCCGAGATGCACGAGAAGAGCGGCGGGCAACGCATCGCCGTTTGCAACGGCACGACCGACGCCATTCACCGGCGAGAGCCGGAGCAGCATGAACTTGCCGTAGCGTTCGACGGCTTCGATCTGTCTACCCGGTAGATGCTGCTCGAGAGCGGCTGGGTCATCGATAAAATCGGTCTTCCCGAGCCGCACGGACAGAATCCGCCGGCCGAGAATCGTTCGCCGCAGGCCGCGCGCTACTGTCTCGACTTCGGGAAGTTCCGGCATGAGGGATCACAAACAAAATATCACATCCCCTCGACGCGCTGCAGGCGAGCGGCAAGAATCCCATGAAATACGTGATTTCCCGTAACTTTTGCAAATCACTTCTTGTGATAATTCGGATAGGGAGGATGCCCGGGAATCACAACTGGCTGCGCCTTCAAGGCCTCCAGCGTCACCTGGACGGCTCGCTCGAGCTGGGGATCGTGACCAGCCGCGACGGATGCGGGATCGTTCTCCACTTCGATGTCCGGCGCAATGCCATGATTTTCGACTTCCCACTCTCCATGCAGGCCGAAGATCGCCACGCGAGGAGCGGTGATGAAGCCGCCATCCAGCAGAGGCGGGTAACCATAGATGCCGACGAGCCCGCCCCAAGTTTGCGTTCCAACCAGCGGCCCGACTTTATCTTGCTTGAACATCCAGGGCAGAGCGTCACCACCCGAGCCGGACATCTCGTTGATGACCATGGTCTTCGGGCCGTAGATCTGCGCGAGCGGCGAGCAGAATTGTTCACCTTCCCGCGTGATGTCGCAATTGCGCAATGGCCGTTTGAGCATGTCGATGATGTAGTCCGCGATTTCGCCGCCGTGATTGTAGCGCTCATCGATGACGGCAGCCTGTTTGCCGACTTGGGCAAAGTAATAGCGGTTAAAATTGATGAAGCCGCCGGTGGCCGTGTCCGGCACGTGCACGTAAGCGACCTTGCCACCGCTCATTTGATCGACCTTGCGGCGATTGTCTTCTTCCCAGGCGTGATTCCGGAGTGGAAACTCGTTGGGTAGCGGCACAACGGTCACTTCACGTGAGTCTTTGCCATCCGGATTTGACCCTACCCTGATTTTTATTTGGGTGCCTGCCGTGTTTTCAAAGTAGCTGTAGACGTCAACGGGGGGGCGCACTTCGCGGCCGCTCACTTCCAGCAGATAGTCTCCGACTTTGACATCGACACCGGGCTGGGTCAGCGGCGCTCGTAAGTCCGGGTTCCAATTTTCTCCATTGAAAATACGCGCAAACCGGTAACGCCCGTTTTCCACTTTATAATCCGCGCCGAGGAGCCCGCCCTTGACCCGCTTCGGTTCCGGCACGTCCCCTCCGGCTATGAACATATGCCCAATGGTGATCTCGCCGAGCATTTCTTCGAAGAGATGATTGATGTCGGCCCGGCCTCCAGCGCCCTTCAGGTACGGCGCGTACTTCTTTTCCATAGCGGCGATATTCAAGCCATGATGGTTCGGGTCGTAGAGGAAATCGCGCTCGATCCGCCACACCTCGTGGTACATCTGATTCCACTCCACGCGCGGATCGGTGTAGACCTCCATCCCATCCAGCTTTAGCGCGCCATCACCCGGCTTGGGTACAACGGCTGTCGCCGCGATAAACCACGGCGCGGCAGGTCCGGGACCTTGACGGTAGAGAGCCTTCTCACCGTTCGAGGAGACTACGAACGAACTCACACCCGCCAGGAACGGCTCCGTCTTGCGGGTGCTCAGTTCAAACTTCGAAACCGAGACCAGCGTTGGTTCTGTCAGGCTCGGCACATCCGGAATTTCACTTAGAAACAACACACCAGTCTTGCCCGCATCCAGTCCGATGTAGTTTGCCGCCTTGCTCGGCATCGCCACGATCCTCTGGCCAATTCCGTCCATGTCAATCGTGACTTTCACTTCCTCTTTCTTTTCTCCTTCCTTTTTTTCACCTTCTTTCCCTTTATCCGCGCTCTTGTCGCCCGCTTTGGGTTTGTCTTTATCAGCATCCTTGGCCTTTTCTTCGCTGGCAGCTTTTTCCTCGTCACTCTGGGGCTCGACGGGGGAGGGATCGCCTTTCTTCAGCACGACCGCGTAGATATTTCTGGACACCGGATGTTGAAAGCTGGAAAGATCAAGCCATCCGATGGAGAGTCCCAGATCTGTGCTGGCCGCGAAGTAAAGTGACTTTCCATTCTTGTCGAACACCGGATAGCGCACGTCGCTAGTCCCATCGGTGATCTGCGATTCCTTGCCTGTTTCCAGCGAGTACACGAAGACGTTCCGCATATGGTTTTCTAAAAATTTTGCATAGGTCAGCCACTTACTGTCCGGCGACCAGGTCTCATTCATCGTGGAGCTTGGGTCCTCATATCGATCCGAAGTCACCTTCACCGGCGTTCCTTTTTCCACGTCCACGTACCAAAGATTCATGCGCTTGTCGGTGTAGGCTATCTTCTTGCTGTCCGGGGACCATGCCGGTCCATAGAAAAACGAAGGAGGGTTGCCGAGATTGACTTTTTTCCCGGCGCCCAATCCGGTTTGGTCCACGATGTGCAGCGCATATTCGCCGGATTCGTCGGAGAAAAAGGCTATCGACTTACCGTCCGGCGACCACGCTGGATCACGCTCCGCCACAGCCGTGGTACGCGTGAGGTTTCTTACGTCGCCCTTCTCCGCAGGAACTGTCAGTATTTCCCCGCGCGCTTCGAACACGGCGCGAATCCCAGTCGGCGATATTGCCGCGCTCTGGATCTTGTCTCCCACCTTCTGATAGTGGGGCCGTGTCGCCGGCAGATCGCCAGCGATGTGAATCTCGACCTTGCTTGCTCTCTCCGTCTTCAGATCGAGAGTATATATGCCGCCGAACTGCTCATAGATAAGCGCATCCGGCCCCGCAGAAAGTGATTTCAGGTCGAGCCCGGCGTTCTCCAGCACTTGCCTGACTTTTTTCGTCTTGGTGTCATAGGCAAAGATTGTGACGGGACCTTTGCGATCCGATAGAAAGTAGACCGTGTCGCCAACCCATACGGGATCGTCGTCGTTCGAATTCTCGCGAGTTACTTTCTCGAGTTGCAAATCGCTCAAGCGGAGCAAATAGACCGGTGTTGTCTGCCCGCCGTGATACCGCTTCCACGCGACTTGCCATTTCAGATTCGGCACATACGCAATGCGCAAGGCGTCTGGAGAATAGGAAGCCGCCTCCCCGCGCCACATCGGCAGAACTTCTGGAACGCCGCCTTCGACCGGGACGGTGTACAAGCGGTCGAAGTCCGCGTAGGCTTCGCGGGGCGACCTAATGAGGATTTTCTTGCCGTCGGGGGTCCAGCCGTCCACCACGTCCGGATCGGGATGCCAGGTCAGGCGCTTTGGCTCACCGCCATCGGCGGGCATGACGTACGCGTCGACATTGCCGTCGTACTGGCCGGTGAAGGCGATCCAATTTCCATCCGGAGAGAATTTTGGCCCTCTCTCGTGGCCGCCGGTTGTAAGCTGGCGCGCCTCTCCGCCCTGACGAGGGACGCTCCACAGATATCCACCGTACGCAAAAACGATTTGTGTCTTGCTCATCGTAGGCGCCTGCACGAGGAGCGGAGCTTCCTCTGCCGCGGCAGACGAAGTCGCTGTGAACAACAGCGCAAGCAACAGGGCCGCTAGAACCGCTGAGATCCGAAAACGCATCATTCCTCCTGGAGAACTCCGAACAAATTCCTAAGGCCGTGCGAATCGTACAGCAAAATGCTATTTGAGGGCGCCCGTCTGCGGCGGCCAGAAGCCGGGATCGCTGATGAGGCGCTGATCCATCTTGTCGGCGTATTTCTTTACGGCAGGGCCGATGGCCGAGGCTTTCCCAATCAGCACGAAAACCAGGCTATCGAGCGGAAAATGTTTTTCGATGATTTGCCTGGCGATTGCGGGAGTGACTGCATCGACGCGTGCCTCGAGCTGGTTCACCTCATCGTCGCCAAGCCCGTAAAATTCGTTGAACACAATCCGCCGTACAAGCTGGCTCGAAGTTTCGATGGTCGGCGGATATTGCCCCTTAATGTAGCTCTTCGCAGACTTGAGTTGTTCCTCGGTCACGCCGTTCTTGTGAAGTTTTTCCAAGACCTGCAAGGCGAGATCGATTGCCGGAGCTGTGGTTTCGTTTTTCGTGAAGCTGTAGATCTCGAACGGACCGGGAGCTTTGTGGGAATCAAAAAAAGACCCTGCACCGTAGCTGTAACCCGACTCGACCCGAAGCGCTTCATTCAGCTCGGAAGTGAATCTGCCGCCAAAGATCGTGTT
>JBGPLB010000220.1:0-7847 GCA_041486245.1 Candidatus Acidiferrum sp. | reverse complement strand
CTTGGCTTCAGTTCGGAGAGGCTTACTCGGCTTTGCGGGGCTGGCGCCCCATTCCGGCCGCTCTTCTGTCCCATTCCGTCTTACTTTGTTCCGGGACCGAAGATATTTCCCTTCCAACCCACTCAACCGCTTCAACAGCTTAGCGGTCGCCCTCGTCAGGGTAGAAACATCCCCAACAAAACGTAGAGTATAAGGAAAAGAACGTGCTCTGTCAAATTTCTTTCATCGGCCGCCGGTGGAAATCTCTGTGGAAACCAAGCACTTGGGAGCTACCACCCGCTCCATTGTGCACCAGAGTCAAACCCTCGCTGGCGGGAGGGCAACAACGTCCACTTACCTCTATCGAGACGCAATAACGGCCATTTAGCGGAAGATCGGCCTTCCATTCCCATAAACTATTGACAATAATAGCTTTAATTGGAAGGCGCTTCCCGCTTCTCAATGTCTGCGAAGGCTTTGGGCCACAAACCGAAGGCCTTCAGCATGGCGTCTTGATGCTGCCCCACTAGCATCTTCACCGTTTTTTCGGCAGACCAAGGCGAGGCGAAGCGTTCCGGGCGGTCGGCAATCCAGTATGCCGCGAGCGCCATGAGCGTAGCATCCTGGGCCAGCACGTCCGGCTTCACTGCTTCAAGCGCATCCGCAGCCGAGTGATGCGTGTATTTGTACTCCGGCGACTCCTGATCCATGTTGATGCCGGGCAATCCAGCCACCGAAAACGGCAGGGTGTCAGTGCCGTCTTCCACCTTGTCGTCTACCTTCACCTCGCGAATATCCGCTAGCGCAGTGGCGAACGGTTTGAAAATGTCCACCAGATCGTCGCGGCCTCCGAGTTGAAATGCCCTCACAGGTCCTTGGCCGTTATCCAGAATCAAGCTGCCCAGATGATTCGCCATTTCCGCCCGGTGCTGCTTGACGTATGCGAAAGAGCCATCAAGCCCCTGCTCTTCTCCCGTGAACAAGACGAACCGGATGGTCCGTCGTGGTTTCATCCCGCTGCGCATGATCGCGTCCGCTGCTCCGAGCGTGCAGCTAGAACCCATTCCATTATCTGTCGTTCCCTCGGAAAGATCCCACGAATCCAGATGACCGCCCACAACCAACACCTGCTCCGGATTTTCGCGCCCGCGAATTTCGCCCACCACGTTGGCGCTCTCAACCGGACCGCTCGTAAATGTATTTTGTATGTTGAATCGCACCTTAGGCGTCAATCCGCGTCCGATGTAGCGTTCCAACTGGCTTTGATCTTCGGCGCTCATGGAAACCACGGGCACCGCAAAATCCGCATCGAAGCCAAGGATTCCGGTGTGCGTCAGATTCATTCCCTGGGCCTTCCCGCCGCCTTGTCCTCCGATCACGGAGATCGCGCCCGCCTTGCCGGCGGCTCTTAGAAAATCACCGAATTGCGCGAACAATTGAACGAAGCTCTTGTTTGGCTCGCCGCGGGTCACCACCAGCGCCACCTTGCCGTTCAGCCTCCCCACGTTCTTCAATTCATTGTCGAGGTCGAACATGTTTACCTCGACGACGTCGCCCTCGGCGCCTCCAGCGGGCGTCGAGCCTGTCCAACCCATCGCATCCACGTGCAGCGGCCTACGAATCGGCGTCAAGAGCTCCGCTTGCGCTGTGCCTCGCGTCCACCCTCGCCAGAGTTGCCATTTCTCCGCGTGAACATTTTCAAGCCCCATCGCGCGCATTTTCGCCTGGCCCCACTCGACGGCCTTTTGCGCTTGCGGCGAGCCGGTCACACGCGCGCCGACATCATCGCTCAATTCGGTGAGGTATTGGAACGCACGAGAGTCCAGCATCCCTTCGCCTGCAATCTTGACGAGAGCGGGCTTCGTTCCGTCCTCGTCAGGCCCTTTGGCTGCTGTCTTGTCCTCGGCTCGCACGGCCAGCGCCGCCATCAACGAAATGACTGCAATCCCCCCGAAAACCTTTCGCATTCGCAGCTCTCCTCAGGCGTTACACAATTTAGCGCACAAGACTCTACCATGCCTCAGACGGACAACGCTCAAAACGGTTTCGGCAAGCGAACGGCACTCGTCCACCGGCCGTTCCTCTCTCGTGTTTGGCCGGCAACGGCCGGTAAGCGATTGCTTTACGCGACTTGCCTCTCGCCCTAAACTGCCTGCGAGGCCATCGTGAAAGCTATTCGGGTCTTTCGCTTCCTGATTTTTATTGCTACCACAGCCTTTTTTCTTGGCGCGCCCCCTGCCTGGTCAGGGCTGACGCAAGACGTGTCGCATAAACCCGCTGAAAAAGGCCTCGACAAGGTCCAGGAGAAACCCAACGAAAAGCCCGCAACAAAGGCCCCAGCCAAACTTCCCGCAGAAATTGAGCTGCTCGAAACGCGAGTTCGTTTTGAAGCGGACGGCGGAAGCCGCAAAGAAGTCTACGCGCGCGTAAAAATTAACGACGAACTCGGTGTACGCCAATTTGCTCGTCTCAATTTCGACTTCAACCGCTCCTTCGAACAAGTCGAAATCCCCCTCGTTCGCATCACCCACGCCAGCGGCGGCACGGTAGACGTCCTGCCAAGCGCCATAACCGACACTCCCAATCCGGCTGTCGTCAACGCCCCCGCGTATCAAGATGTGCGCGTCAAATCCGTCCGCATCCTCGGCCTTGCCCCCAACGACACGCTCGAATATCGCGTCATCACCACTGTTTCCCATCACCCGCTCGCTCCCGATTTCTGGCTCGAGCACACCTTCGACCGCACCGGCGTCGTCTCTCACGAGCGATTCCAACTTGAATTACCTACATCCCGCAATCCGGAGGTTCGGATTAATCCAGCGACTGCACCCGACTCAACGGAAAAATCGGGTCAAGCTAACCCCGCTTATGCGGTTTACCAGTGGGATAGAGCACCATCTTCAGCAACTACGAAATCGCAAGCCGGAGAGAGCGATTCAGCGGCAGAGGCTGACATCATCGTATCGACGGATCAGTGGGAAACTCTTTCGATCCGTCTGGACGAACGACTTTCCTTTGACGGACAAGCTCTGCAGGATATGACAGCGTACGAAAACAAGGCCATTCAGCCTACAACGCGCGCCGTCACGCCAGAGATTGCTGGCAAGGCGCTTCAAGTGACGCAAGATAGTGAAGGAAATCGGGCCAAGCTGGTAGCGTTGTACGATTTCGTCTCTCAAAAAATTAAGACAGTCGATCTTCCCTTAGGTTCCACCGGATTTGTCTCTCGTCCGGCGACTGCCATTCTTGCTTCTGGCTACGCCACTCAGGAGGACAAGTTTGTCCTCTTTGCGGCGCTTGCCTCGGCCGTAGAACTCGGCGCTGAAGCGGCCTTGACTGGCTATTGCGATCGCAAAGGACCTGCCCGGCCTCTCGTCTTTAAACGCCTGCTGGTTTCTGCGTCCGACGGCAAGAAGAGCTACTGGATCGATCCAAGCTTGGAAGTTGCTCCCTTCGGTCTAATCCCTCCGAATTCTGGCAGTTGTGCATTCCTGCTAAATCGTCTCTTTTATTCGCTAAGCTCCACAGGCCATGAATGGGAGAACCTGGAGGCGCCGCTTCCCTTCCCGGCAAAGCAACGCGTGACGATTGACGCGACGCTTTCCGCTGACGGCACGCTTTCCGCTCGTGCAAAGTATTCAATGCGCGGCGAGAACGAGTTGCTACTGCGCACAGCGTTTCATCAGACGCCCCGAGAAAAATGGGATAGTGTCGCGCAGATCCTGGCGCTATCCGATGGCTTCCGTGGAAAAGTAAGCAAAGTCACTGCTACTGATCCCTACGAAACGCATAATCCTTTCACGGTCGAATACGAAATTACGCAGCCGAAATTTGTGGACTGGTCGAATAAGGCGGTGCGAATCCCCGCGTTTTTACCGCTCCTTGGCCTGCCAGACCCGCCCGCAAAACCCGCGCATGCGGGAGCAGCTTCGCGAATCGACCTGGGCACGCCCCTCGACGTCGAAGTGAGCGCGACCATTCACCTGCCTACCGGCACAACCGCGCGCGTTCCCACGGGCACATCCGTCGAGCGCGACTTCGCCACCTACACTTCGCAATACTCCGCGAAGGATTTGACGCTCACCGCTTCCCGCCATCTCAATTTTATCTTGAAGGAAATTCCTGCTGACCGCGCTGCCGATTACAACGCGTTTCTACGCGCGGTTCAAAACGATGAATCGCAAGTCTTCCAGCTGGAACGTGCTGAACCGACCGCGGCCAAGCCGCAAAAACCCTGATCTGGAATTGAGCCCGCCGCAACGGCATGAATTGCTGTGGTTTGAAACTACTTGACCCCGAGAATTTCCTTTTCTTTCCCGGCGGAAAGATCTTCAACCTTCTTCGTCTCCGAGTGGGAGAGTTTTTCCAGCTCTTCCAGCGAGCGCTTCTTCTCATCTTCGCTGATCTTTTTTTCTTTCTCGAGTTTTTCGATCGCTTCTCTTATGTCCCGGCGAATATTTCGCACCGCCGTCCGGTGGTTCTCGAGGACCTTGTGGAGCTGCTTCACCAAATCCTTGCGCCGCTCCTCCGTCAGCGAAGGGATCGGCACGCGCACAACCTTGCCGTCATTCGTGGGGTTCAACCCTATATCCGAAGTGCGAATGGCTTTGTCGATCAGCGGCACCACGCTGGGGTCCCAAGGCGAAATCATAATCATGGTCGGGTCCGGCACAGTCATGGTGCCGAGTTGATTCAGCGGCATGGGCGTTCCGTGATAGTCCACGCGGACGTTGTCCAGCAGCGATGCATTTGCCCGGCCCGTCCGTATCGTCGCCGCTTCCTTGCGGAAATCGTCCACGGCTTTTTCCATGCGCGTCCTTGCCGCAGCCATCGCGTCCTTCGTGTTGCCAATCGTCGTCATAGCGTCCTCGACTCAAATACCTCGTTCCGAGTCCTTCCCGATTTGATTCCCAGTTTCTCTTGGCAGTGAAAAAACCAGAAGCGGCGGCGTGCGCCAGCGTCTAAGCCGGTGTCACCGAAGACCCCACGCGCTCGCCCATCACCACCCGCTTGATGTTTCCGTGCTGGTTCATGTTGAACACCACGATGGGCATCCCGTTGTCCATGCACAGGGAAATTGCCGTCGCATCCATGACCTTTAGATTCTGGTTCAGCACGTCGCGGTAGGTGATCTCCGCAAAAAATTTCGCGCCGGAAACCTTCTCCGGATCGGCGTCGAAAATCCCGTCCACTCTCGTCGCTTTCAGGATCACGTCGGCCTTGATCTCCATGGCGCGCAGCGCCGCCGCCGTGTCCGTCGAAAAATAAGGATTGCCCGTCCCTGCGGCAAAAATCACGACGCGCCCTTTTTCCAAGTGGCGCATCGCGCGGCGCCGAATAAACGGCTCCGAAACCTGCCGCATCTCGATCGCGCTCAACACGCGCGTAAATACGCCTTCTTTTTCGAGCGCATCCTGCAACGCCAGCGCATTGATCACCGTCGCAAGCATGCCCATGTAGTCGCCCGTCGAACGGTCAATCTCAAACCCCTTCTGGCGCCCACCGCGGAAAATATTGCCTCCGCCGACCATGATGGCTATCTCTACGCCGAGGTTGTGCACCTCTTTCAGCTCCTGCGCGATGGCCTGGATCGTTTCGCCGTGAATGCCGAATCCCTGCGGCCCCTGGAGCGATTCTCCGGAAAGTTTCAGCAGGATGCGCCGGTAGGCCAGCTGCCCGTTTCTCGCCGTTCTCTTCACTGACTTCTTAGCAGCCTTTTTCTTTACGGTCATGGTGCTCCGGTCAGTGCCCTTTAAAATCCTCGGAATTGTAACAAACTATGCCTGCCCCCGCACAATGCGTCAGCCTGCAAAAAAACAAAAAGAGCGCCCCGGTTTCGCCGGAACGCTCTCGAATAGCGCTTCAAAGAATTGCGTCAAGCAGTCACGGGCGCCGGAACTGGCGCCGTTTCTGGTCCCCCGGCCGGCCCGCTATTTTCGCCGACCTTGAAGCGCACGAAGCGCCGGATGGAAATGTTTTCGCCGAGATTCGCGATCGCCTGCGTGATCATCTCGCCGATCGTGACGCTCTCGTCCTTGATGTAGTGCTGCTCGTAAAGGCAGTTTTCCTCGTAGAATTTTTCCATCTTTCCCGCGGTGATTTTTTCTACGACGTTTTCTGGCTTGCCGGTTGCCAGCGCCTGCGCGCGGTAAATATCGCGTTCCGTCGCGAGCATTTCCGGCGTCACTTCCTCGCGCCGCACGTAGCGCGGATCGAGCGCCGCGACGTGCATCGCGATGTCGTGGCAAAGGTTCTGGAAAGCCTCCGTGCGCGCCACGAAGTCCGACTCGCAGTTGATCTCCACGAGCACACCAATCTTTCCGCCCGCGTGGATATAACTTCCTACGAGCCCTTCGCTCGCTTCGCGCTGCGATTTCTTAGCCGCGGCCGCCTGTCCTTTTTTCCTGAGGATCTCGATGGCCTTTTCAATGATTCCGTTTGCTTCCACGAGCGCCGAGCGGCAATCGCTGAACCCCGCACCGGTCCGCTCGCGCAGTTCCTTCACGAGTTGTGCCGGTATCTGCATAGCTGGCTGTTGTGTGCTCATCCTTTTCTCTCTGCGGACTCAAAATCTCAATGTGTTGCTAATAGTTGCAAAAAGGCCCGCTCCGAGCCGCGTGGAGCGGGCCTCGTGAATCTCTGTTGCGCCGCTCGCTTACCGCTCTTCCTCGTCCGGTGGCACTGTAGCTTCCGCGCCAGCCGCCGCTTCCAGCGCTGTATCCGTGGGAGTTGTTACGTCAGCTCCCTCGACGAAGTCGCCTTCTTGCTTCTCATACTGCTCGTACGCGCTCGTATCCACGTACTCGACGCCATCCACCAGCGCCTGATCTTCCGCAGACTTCTGCTCCGCCACCTGCGATTGCTGGTACGCCGTATGCCCTTCGAGCACGGAATCAGCAATTTTCGTCGTGAACAGCCGGATCGCTCGCAACGCATCGTCATTCCCCGGAATAATCCAGTCCACTACGTCGGGATCGCAATTCGTATCGACCACGGAAACCACCGGCACGCCCATCCGCCGCGCTTCCTTCACGGCAATCTCTTCCGCATTCGAATCGATCACGAACATGGCATCCGGAAGCTGGCTCATGTTCTCGATGCCTTCCAGGTTCTGGTTGAGGTGTTTCATTTCGCGGCCCAGCCGCGCTTTTTCTTTCTTCGAAAGTTCGTTGATCCGGCCGTCTTCCGTCATGGCCTTCAGCAGCTTCAGCCGCTTGATGGATTTCTGCAGCGTCGCCCAGTTTGTCAGCGTCCCGCCAAGCCAGCGGTGGTTGACGAAGAAAGCGCCGCAGCGCTTCGATTCTTCGGCAACCGCTTCCTGCGCCTGCCGCTTCGTGCCCACAAACAACACCGCTTTTCCTTGCGCGGAAAGATCGCTCACGAAGCGGCTCGCTTCGCGAAACATCTTGAGGGTTTTCTGAAGATCAATAATGTGGATCCCGTTGCGCTCTCCGAAAATATATTCCTTCATCTTCGGATTCCAGCGCCGCGTCTGGTGACCGAAGTGAACTCCGGCTTCCAGCAATTCTTTCATCGTAATTTCTACTGCCAAGTTTCCTCCTAGTAGGATAGCTGTTTGCGGTGGCGCCGTTTCTTGCCTTTGTAGGTGCCGGGCTTTAGCCCGGCGGCTTAAGGCGAAATTTGCGCCACAGAACAGCCTATTGCCGGCTCCTTGCCGGCCGTGATCTCGGCGAGAACTCGCGCCCTCACCGGAGTCCGTTATGACCGTTTCTCTGGCTTTCGCCAGTCACTAGTCACCAGTCACCAATCACTTCTTTACCGCTTGGTGAACTGGAATCTCTTCCTCGCGCCCTTCTGCCCGTACTTCTTGCGTTCCTTCATGCGAGAATCGCGCGTCAAAAATCCGT
>JBGPLB010000219.1:0-8005 GCA_041486245.1 Candidatus Acidiferrum sp. | reverse complement strand
TGCTGCGCCGTTTTCGAATCGATCTTCTGGCGCCACAGCGATCCCGCCATCGAGTACACAACTTCTCGTGAATCCGGCGACCACGCCACGTTGCTCGGGCCGCTCGTTAACTGCGGCAAATACATTTCGCGAAAGTAATAAGGATGCGGCAGATCAATTTGCGGAAGCACGGGCTTACGCTGCGCGGAGGCCGACGAGACTGCCGTTCCCAGCGCAGCAAGAAAAAACAAACTTCTTTTGAGCACTTTAGGCCAAGCTCGCTTTGGAAAGGGGCAGCTCACGGATGCGCTTGCCCGTCGCGGCGAAAATAGCGTTGCACAGCGCGGGTGGAAACGCGGGCAATCCCGGCTCTCCCACGCCTCCCGGGGGAGCGTCGCTCGGAACAATATGCACGCGCACTTCGCGCGGTGCATTATTCATGCGCGCCATCGGATAATCATTAAAGTTGGATTGGTCGATCGCACCGTTCGTCGCCGTAATCGCTCCATAAAACGCGATGCTGCTCCCCATCACAGCCGCGCCTTCAAATTGATTCCTGACCATATCTGGATTCACGACCGTCCCGGCATCGAGCGCTGTGTCCACCTGGTCGACATGCACGCGCCCTGCATCATCCAAATGTATCTGCACGACGGACGCGACGTACGTCAGGAAGCTGCGATGCATCGCAATACCCATCCCGGCGCCGTTGCCCTGTTTTTTCTTTCCCCAGCCCGCTTTTTCCGCGGCCAGCTCGACGACGCGCTTGAATCTTGCCGTGTCAATAGGATATTGCGCGTAATCCTGGCCGTAATTCGTATAGTCCTTCGGCAACTCACTCTTCGGGATAATGCGATCCGGCCCCAACAGCTGTAGCGTGTATTCGACCGGATCTCTTCCCGCCGCCTGCGCCAATTCGTCGGCGAAGCACTGCAAGCCGAACGCATGATAAATGTTCGCCACGGAGCGGAACCAGCCGATGCGCACGTGAGCGGTCGCCGGCCCGTTTTCGGAGCGATGATTCGGAATTGCGTATGGCAAATCGCTGAATCCCAACCCAAGTTCACCCGCGTCGGAATAGACTGCCTTGGCATCGAATGTCGAGCCGATGGGCGGAAACACGGTCCGCTGTAACCACGCGGTAGGTTTCCCATCAGCGGCCAGCGCTGCTTTCATATACATCGCGGACACCGAGTGGTATGAATCAAATTTGATGTCGTCTTCGCGGCTCCAGACCACCTTGACGGGCTTCCCCGTCTTTTTCGAAAGCACCGCCGCTTCCACTGCAAAATCGGGAAACGATTTTCGGCCAAAAGCGCCGCCTAAAAGTGTCACGTACACCGTCACGTCTTCCTTCTTTGCTCCGACGGCTGCCGCGATTGCGTCTCGGGCGCCCACAGGGCTCTGCGTCGGTGCCCAAGCTTCCACCTTGCCGTCTCGATAAACAGCGAGCGCTGCGGGAGGTTCCATTGCAGCGTGCGCCAGCAGCGGGGCGTAGTACTCCGCCTCGACGATCTTTCCGCCTTTCGCAAACGCCGCGTCTACGTCGCCAACTTCACGCACCACTTTTCCCGGTTTGCGTGCCGTCTCCTGTAGTTCTTTTTTATATGGATCCGAATTAAAGACGCTGTGAGAGCTGGTCTCCCATTCGACCTTCAATTTCTTTTTGCCTTGGAAAGCCGACCATGTGTTGTCGGCAAGTACTGCCACGCCGCCCAGTGCCTGGAAAAGTACGGGCGGTTTGAAAGTGTCGATGGTTGCCGTTTGCTTCACGCCAGCGACTTTCAGCGCTGCGGAATCGTCTAGCGATTTCACGGTGCTGCCCAATACCGGCGGGTGCGCGACACTTGCATAAAGCATGCCGGGCATCCGTGTGTCTTGTCCGTATTTGGCTTTTCCAGTGCACAAATCTCTTAAGTCATAGCTTGCCGCGGGCTTTCCGATGTAGCGCCATTCGCTGCGTGGCTTCAGTTTCAGCTCTTCTTTCTTCGGCACTTCCAACTTCGAGGCGGCCGTTGCAAGTTCTCCGTACCCGAGCTTCTTTCCCGACACTTTGTGAACGACATTGCTCAGTTCCGTCGAGCATTCCGTCGCCGGCACGCCCCACTGCTGCGCCGCCGCGCGCACCAGCATCAAGCGCGCCGTCGCGCCCGCCTCACGGAGCGGCACAAAAAAACTGACTACGGAGTGCGAGCCATCCGTGTCCTGGTCTCCATATTTTTCAGCGCCAATGGCTTGCACGACCTTCACTCGCGCCCAATCCGCATCCAATTCGTCCGCGACAATTCGCGGCAAGGACGTGCGCACTCCATTGCCCATCTCCGAGCGGTGCGCGATGACGTAAACCGTTCCGTCCGTATCGATCGCCAAATAGACACTGGGATGCAGGGGCGCTTTCTCCATCGGCGGAAATGGCTCTCCCGCACCACCGCTGGCTGCTGCCGAGAAAAACTCCTCCGGCATTACGGAGACGCTGAGCACAAACGCGCCCGCTCCCAGCATTACTTTCAAAAAATCGCGCCGGCTATCGCTAGCTCTGGGCCCGTTCTTGGAAATGTTTTCGATTCGAATCATGGCATCCACTCTCCGCATTCGAACTCTCCGCCAACAACTCTAGAGCAACATCCTACCGCCAATTTCGATACTTGCAAGCACGCACTGCTCGATTGCCGGGCCGGGGGCGCAGCGCCAGAGGGTCTTACTCCGCTCTCAACCATAGCTGACGTTGCCAATTCGAACGCGGAGGGGCAAGCTAAGAATCCATGCAATCGCAACTCACATCGGCGGACTTCATGCGCCGAGCTATTGCTCTGGCCATCGAAAACGTTCGGACCGGCCGCGGTGGACCCTTTGCCGCTCTCATCGTTAATGATGGGCGGGTCGTTGCGGAAGGTGCGAATCGCGTCACCTCTTCGAACGATCCCACGGCCCACGCGGAAATTGTTGCAATCCGCGAGGCTTGCCGCGTGCTTAATCAGTTTCAGCTTACCGGATGCGATCTCTACTGTACGTGCGAGCCGTGTCCCATGTGTCTCGGCGCGATATATTGGTCGCGCCCCGCGCGTGTCTATTATGCGGGGACCGCATCCGACGCCGCGGAGGCGGGATTTGACGATGCATTCATCTACGAAGAATTGAAACAGGCCACAAGCGCGCGGCGCATTCCGATGGAGCAGATTCTGCAGGAAGAATCGATGGCAATATTCTACGCTTGGGCCCAACAAGAAACTAAGCAACCTTACTGAATCGAGATTCGCGAAACGCGAAACGCGAAACGCGAAACGCTTACTTCTAAGTCTCCGGCCAGGCGCCTAGGGCACGGCGCAGATCCACGAGCTGACCCAGGTGGTAGGCGTTGTGGTCCGCGAGTACCAGGGCTTCACGCAAAATCGTTTGCCCTTGACCGTGGGGGATTTTGGCAAAAAGATCCGTGCGCGGATCTTGCACCAAATGAACCATCTCCTGCAGGTCGCGCTGGAAAGCCGCCACGCTTTCCTCCCACGCCTTCTCATTGGCAGGCGCCGGTGTTTTTGGCCAGTATCCTCCCGGAAAATCGGGGGAGACATGTTTAGAATTTTTGCTGAAGTCCACGATGTCCCATTGGGCGAGACGCACATGCTCGAGCAGCTGCCAGCCTGTATGCGGCAGAGCATTCGCGTATGTTCCGTGTTTCCCAGGAGGGAATCCTTCCAGGGCATCCATGAAATGAACGTGCGCGCCCCCGCCTTTTAGAAGGTAGACCAACTGCTCGCGCAAATCTCTATCTACATTGCGCGGCGGCTTCGAGCTAGTTGTTCTTAGAACTTTCTTGGATGTTTTTTTCTTTTTCATTCTGGCTTTCCGGATATCAGCACCTGCTGAGGCATTCCCGTTACGGGGTGCAAGGTAGTTTTCGTAAAGCCCGCATTGCCAAACATTTTTTCATATTCTGCAAGTGTATAGGCATCCCCGGCGTCAGTCCCCACGAGCATATTGAGGCTGAACGCCGCAGCGGCCGGCGGAGTCACGCGGTCTTCATTGGGAACAAATTCGAGAGTGACGGCCATTCCTCCTGGTTTGAGCGCTGCAAACACGCGCCGCATCAATTTTTCGCACGTCGCTGGATCAAAGTGGTGGAAAATATTCGTAAGCAGAACAATGTCGTATCCAGTGCCAAGGTCCGTCTCAAAGGCGCTTCCGGAACGCGCGGCGTAACGGTCGGACACGCCGGCCACTTTTGCATTCTCTACTGCGACGGCTAGCACGGAAGGCCAATCCACGGCGACAACTTGCGCTTTCGGATTCTTCTTGGCGATGGTGATTCCGTAGTTTCCGTGCCCTGCGGCGATATCCAACACTTTGCAGGGTTTGCCTTCCGCAGCGCCGATGAGTCCGGCGATAAAATTGGCTGCCGGTATCGTCAAAGGCGCCATCGATCTCGCGAATGCTACCCATACTTCATCCTGCGGCTTGGTGTTGTCTCCCTGCACTCCAGCGGTTCCCCCTTTGCGGACTGCTCCTGTTAAGGCTTCTACATTTTTCTTGTGCCAGGGGCTGGCGAGGAAGCCGGTAACACTGGCAAGACAAGCGGGCGAACGCCGGTCAAGGAACAGGGCGGATTCTTCGGTGAGCGCGTAATAACCGTTTTCTTTGGTGAGAAAGCCCATAATCGTTAAGAAATCGCACAGGATACGCAGTCCGCGCTCGGAAGCACTGGTGTTCGCGGCAAGAAGGGGCGGAGTATTCGCGCCGGAACCGATAGCGGTGAAGACGTCCAGTTCAATTCCTGTTTTCAATGCCTCGGTCTGCTGGAACGCGTTCATAGTCATGAAAATGCGTTCCGGGGTAGGTCGATTTGTAGTGGATGGTGTCGCCATGAAGTTTGCCTCCGTGTGCAATATTTTGCTGGTTCAAATATACACCGGGCGGAGCCTCCGTTTCTCAGCTCAATTCCATTGCCCCCATCCGGGCTGGGCTGGCATACTCTCTCCCCGCACGGCATGCGAGGAATAGTAGATGAAGCGCGAATATCATCGCTGGCATTCTCCGCGGCTGGGACTCGACCTTGGCGTCATCGTCCATGGCCACTGGGGACACCCAATTCTCGGGTTTCCAACGAGCGCGGGCGACGAGACGGAACTGGAAGGCCAGAGCATGATCGGCGCTCTGGCCGATTTCATCGACGGCGG
Source organism: Candidatus Acidiferrum sp. (assembly GCA_041486245.1). Classification (GTDB taxonomy): domain Bacteria; phylum Acidobacteriota; class Terriglobia; order Acidiferrales; family UBA7541; genus Acidiferrum. The sequence goes on along the minus strand of JBGPLB010000219.1, from coordinate 2,858 downwards.
AAAGATAAAAGTCTTCAGCATCAATTCCATCAACGGGCTTAGTTTTTATAACAAGGGCGCGCATCCATTTCACCGCAGTTACGTACAATCCGTCTTCGATTCGTACCTGAGAGAAGAGGTCGTTCCTTTCATCTGGGACAATTGCCAAAGCCCCGGGATCGCGATTTCGACGATGGGCGCTTCCTTCGGGGCGTATCACGCCGCTAACTCACTTTTTAAGCATCCCGACGTAATCAAGCGCTGCTTCGCGATGTCCGGCGTGTACGACGTGCGCAATTTCATGGACGGGATGTACGACGACAATTTCTATTTCAACAATCCAGTCGATTATCTGGCGAATCTGAGCGATCCCTGGGTTTTGGGACAGCTTGCTTCGTGTGATATCCACCTCAGCACGGGTACCGGCCAGTGGGAGAACAGCGGCCCTACGTATCGCTTGTCCGAGATTCTTTCGAACAAGGGAATCCGGCATTCGCTGGACAACTGGGGCCCGGAAGGCGGGCACGACTGGCCGTATTGGAAACACCAGATGCGGGAATACGTAGCCCGCCTATTCTAAATCAATCTCAAATGTCGCAGCGGCGTCAAGAGCCAGTTACGACCACAGGTGCAGCCGGAGAGGCCTGTCGAGTTGGAAACGAATCACCGATTCCGCGGGTACATGGACTTCCTTGCCTCGCGTGATGATTTGCGCCGCCGCACCGGCGCCGGCGCCCGAGGCCGCACCAATGGCCGCGCCCCTACCGCCGCCTGCAATGGCACCGATGACCGCGCCGAGCACCGCCCCGCCGCCCACGTATTCGCCTGTCCGTTTGTTGCGGCCGACCCCATCGCGGCGATTCTCTAGTTCTTGATCCGCAGTGCTCACACGATAGCGACGTCCTGCCACCGAGATGGATTCTACGTCAAGCGTAATATCCCCATTCCCCTCGAGTCGCCGCGTGACCAGCCTTACATCCGAACCCCTGGGGATCACGACCGAGCCGCCTTGGTCGCGAATCTCGTCATTTAACTGCGCCGAGAACGTCTGTCCTTCAACAACATCTCGCGAATCGATGCGCTCATTGGTCCTCACGGCCACTTCGGTGCCCGCGGGGAGCACCACCCTCTCCAACGCCGCCTGATCGTAGCCGCGGTTATCTTGGTTTCCATTCCGTTGGTCGGTGCCGTTGCCTGGATTGCTCTCAGGCCTATAATTCTGGTCGTTACTGTTGCCTGGATTATCCTGATGTCCATAACCTTGGTCGTCTCGACGCTCTTGGCCATCGTAGGGGTCCGGAGCGTCGCCGAAGCGCACAGCCACAACGTCAGTTACGAAATAACGACGTTGGCCGCCCCTTCGGTCTCTAAACGTTATTGTTCTGGTATTTGCGCCAATCAACGTTCCCGAATAGCGTGTCCCGTTCCGCAGAATCAGCGTATCGCCCCAAACCGGCATGGCCACCGCAGCCGCCAAGAGAGACGCGATTAGCGCTGCTCTCGTTCCTAGTTTCAATGTCATTTTCGTAGACCTCTCCATTCCAAGTGTTTGCCCAATCAACAGCCTAATCAGAGTTGAAAAATTCAATGGTTCCGTTTTTGAAGCTCCAATGCGCGTGCGCAATTTTAGTTAGTTCTACCGTCCCGCTGCTTGGGCCGCCGGCGCCGCATTCCGGTAAGCATGTCCTTTCTCGAAGCTTCGCGCTGTCCTATTGCGCACACATCAGCAGGTGAAGTTCTGAGACATCCTCAGCCCGAGCAAGTGCCGTCTTTTCATGTGCCGCGGGAGACTTCAGGGTAACCCCCCACTGGGGGAGCAAATGTCGAGCGAGCTGGGTGATCAAGCTTTCATATGTTTCACGACTGTTATTCTGCAAGTTCCGTCTTTCTCTTCCTTGAAGCAGGTGGCAAGCTCCTGTTGTCACAATTTGACCGCAAAATTGCCGGTCAACTTTTCCTTAGCGGGAGTAATGGACAAGTCCTCTTGAGCTGAGAATTTAGTGGTCCGAGCTATGGGTTGATCGAGAGTTGACAGGCCGTTGCGCGGCTCGGATGCTCGTAGCTGTGCTGTCGATAAGAGAGCGCTTGCGGAGGGGCAGCATGAAGTCGTGCGCGATTGTCTGTTTGGGGTTATCTGTTTTGACGGTTGCAGTTGCGCCGCTACGCGCTCAGAAACGCGGGGATGTTCAGTTGTGGCTTACGAATGCCGACAAGTCTGCCCTCTTCGAACTACAGAAACCGTACGTGCACATTTCCAAGGTCAAAAGTCAAGAGTCCGCCAACGACCCCACCATTGAGATCAATGATCATAAGAAACTTCAGAGTATCGACGGGTTTGGGTTTGCGCTGACCGGGGGCAGCGCACAGCACCTCGTGCGCATGGACGCGGCAAAGAGGGCCGCCTTGCTCCGGGAACTCTTTGGCGCGGACGGGAATGACATCGGCATCAGTTACCTGAGAGTCAGCATCGGTTCCTCGGACTTGAACGATCATGTTTATTCCTACGATGACATGCCAGTGGGTCAGACCGATCCTGAGCTGGCCAAATTTAGTCTGGATCCGGATCGAACGGAAGTTATCCTTATTTTGAAAGAGATTCTGGCAATAAATCCAAAGATCGAAATACTGGGATCGCCGTGGTCGGCGCCAGCATGGATGAAGACGAATGACAACTCGAAAGGAGGAAAACTAAAGGCGGAAAACTATGGCAGCTACGCAAAGTATTTTGTGAAGTACATCCAGGAGATGGAGGCAGAAGGCATCAAGATCGCGGCGATCACCATCCAGAATGAACCGTTGAACGACAAGAATACCCCGAGCATGCTGATGCCGGCGGAAGAAGAGGAGCGATTCATCAAAGATTACGTGGGACCCGCGCT
>JBGPLB010000218.1:0-8058 GCA_041486245.1 Candidatus Acidiferrum sp. | reverse complement strand
GGATTGCAGTTCGACAGCTACGAGGCGATGTGGAAGTGGTCTGTCAGCAAAATCGAAGATTTTTGGCAGACCATGTGGGACTACTTCGGCATCCAGTCGTCCGCGCGGCATACGCGTGTGCTCGGCAAGCGCACGATGCCAGGCGCGGAGTGGTTTCCCGGCGCACGGCTCAATTACGCGCAGCACATCCTAAGGAACGAACGAGCAGGCGCCGATGCGCTGTTGTCTATGAGCGAGACGACGCCGCTTCTAGGCGTTCCCTGGGAAAGTTTTGCCGGGCAAGTGCGGATTCTCGCGACGCAGCTTCGCCGATTGGGCGTGCAGCCTGGCGACCGCGTCGTGGCCTACATGCCGAACATTCCGCAGACGATGGTTGCGATGCTGGCGACCACGGCGATTGGCGCGATTTGGGCGTGCTGCTCGCCGGACTTCGGATCGCGGGGCGTGATCGACCGGATCCAGCAACTCTCGCCGAAGCTACTTTTCTGCGTCGATGGCTATCAGTATGGCGGTAAGGCATTTGATCGTAAGGGAGAACTCGCGGAGATCATCGGAGAGCTGAAAGGCCTCGAACAGGTTGTGCACTTGCCCTATTTGAATCCTGAGGATCACGACGGACCATGCCGAGCTGCCTTGCAGTGGAACGATTTGCTGGAACATCGCATTATCACGCAGGAGGAATTTGAATTCGAGCAAGTTCCGTTCGATTATCCGCTTTGGATTCTGTTTTCCTCCGGCACGACCGGCCTGCCAAAAGCTATCGTGCAGGGCCACGGCGGGATTCTGCTGGAGCAATTGAAGCTACAGCACTTCCATATGGACTATCGTGCGGGGGAACGGGCATTTTTCTTTACCACAACGGGCTGGATGATGTGGAATTTCCTGGCGAGCATGCCGCTAAGCGGAGTGTGCCCCGTGCTATACGACGGGAATCCGGCTTACCCCACTCGGGATGTACTGTGGAAGGTAGTGCAGGATTCGCGCGCAAGCTTTTTCGGTGCAAGCCCGGCGTATGTGGATGTGATGGCCAAGGCCGGGATCGTGCCACGCGAGCGGTTCGATTTGTCGCATTTGCGCGCGATCATGCCGGCAGGTTCGCCGGTTTCGCCGGAATGCACGGCTTGGTTCTATCGAAACGTGAAACAGGATGTGTGGATCGCCACGGGCAGCGGAGGGACAGATTGTTGCACGGGGTTTGTTGGCGGCGTGCCGACACAACCTGTTTACGCGGGCGAAATTCAGGGGCGCTCGCTCGGAGTCGCGGCGTATGCCTTCAATGAGAAGGGCGAAAGCGTGATTGACCAGGTCGGAGAGCTTGTCCTGACCGAGCCGATGCCTTCGATGCCAGTCTATTTTTGGAATGACAAGGCTGGCAATCGCTATCGCGAATCTTACTTCGACATCTATCCGGGCGTTTGGCGCCACGGTGATTTTTTTCGAGTCAACCGGCGAGGTGGCTGCTTCGTGCTGGGCAGATCGGACGCAACGCTGAACCGCCAGGGAGTGCGCATCGGCACGGCGGAAATCTATCGAGCACTGGCTCACCTCGAAGAAATTGAAGACACCCTTGTTGTGAATCTCGATTTGCCGGGCGGAAAGTTCTTCATGCCGCTCTTCGTGAAGCTGATTGACGGGCTGCGGTTGGACGCCGAACTCGAAAGGAAAATCTGCGAGCAGCTCAGGCGCGAATACACTCCCCGGCATGTTCCGGACCGGATCATTCAGGCGCCGGGAATTCCCATGACCCTGACGCGCAAAAAAATGGAGGTGCCGGTGCGCAAGATTCTGCTGGGCACGCCTTTGGAACAGGCTGCCAATCGCAACGCCATGGCCAATCCCGATTCGCTCGATTTCTTTGTGAATTACGCAAAAACGCAGAAGGATTATTCGCTCGCCGCAAAGCAGGCGCTTGCCGGCGGAGAAAGCGAATTGCAAAGTCTGGAGAAAAGTGATGGGCGCTGACGGCAAGACCCGCAGTTTTACGCTGCCTTCCCAAATTGCCGATGTGCCGGGTACGGAAGGCTGGGAATCGATGTATCCCTACTACACGAGGTTTCAGCCCGAAGATGATCAGCGCTTTTGGTTTTACAACGCGATGCATTTTCCCGAACCGATGCCGGCATTTGATGCGCTCACGGCGGAAGTTCCTTACGAAGGACTCGGCGCATTCACGACGCGCATTTTTGCGTTTCCGACGACGATGGGCATCGAACACCGCATCGTCAACGGGCGAATTTACATAACGGCAAACCCTGTTACCGATCCGGCGGAGATTCAACGCCGGCTTGCGATTTTCCAGGAACGCGCGGGCTTCTATTACGAAAACTGGGACCGGTTGTTCCGCGAATGGAAAGTGCGGCTCGAGAGTTTGATCCGCGAACTTGAATCCATCAAAGTACCGAGTTTGCCGGAATTCGATGACTCGGAAGTTGTGATGAAGGCCAAGGGGCTGGGCCAAAACCACTTTGTGCGGGAAAACTTTCACCGCGTGATCGAGCTATTCTCGAAAATGTGGCACCACCATTTCGAGATGTTGATGCTCGGGTACGGCGCTTACATGGTGTTTTTCGATTTCTGCAAGAGAGCATTTCCAGAGACCGCGGATCAAACGGTGGCCCGCATGGTGGCCGGCATCGAAGTGCTGATGTTCAGGCCAGACGACGAACTCAAGCGCCTGGCGAAGCTGGCGATAGAGTATGGAGTTGACGACCTGTTCAATAGCGATTGCGAAGCAAAAAAAGTGCTTGACGAGATGCGTGTTCGCGGCGAGGCAGGCCGGCGCTGGCTTGCCGAACTCGACAAGTCGCGCGAGCCGTGGTTCAACATGTCGACCGGAGACGGCTTTTACCATCATCATTTGAGCTGGAACGAAGATCTTTCCGTGCCGTTCGCGGCTTTGCCGCGTTATGTCGAACAGCTTCAGCGAGGCGAGTCGTTGGAGCGCCCGACGGAGAGATTGAAGGAAGAACGCGAGCGGATCATTGCCGAGTATCGGGAATTGCTGAGGAGCGAACAAGAGCGCCAGGCGTTCGACCAAATGCTGGGGCTTTGCCACCTTGTTTTTCCATTTGTGGAAAATCATAAGTTTTACTGCGAGCACTGGTTCACAAGCCTTTTCTTCAAGAAGGTGCGCGAATTCGGCGCGCTGCTAGTTGCGTATGGCGTCTTGGCAGAGGCCAGCGACGTTTTTCATTTGCAGTACGTGGAAATCGAAAGTGCTTTGGCCGACGTGAGTCTTGCATGGGCCGGAGGCGGCAAACCGCTCGGCGCGGCTCATTGGCGGCCGATCATCGAGGAGCGCAAGCGCATCATCGAAAAGCTAAAAGAATGGAGCCCCCCGCCAGCGTTAGGCCCGATCCCATCGCAAATTAATGATCCCGCGCTTCAGATGCTCTGGGGCATCACCTCGGAAACGCTGGAATCCTGGTCTTCGACAGCGGAAGCGGGACACGAGAACGAGATCGTTGGCTTTGCCGCGTCGCCGGGGGTTGTGGAAGGCGTTGCACGCGTGCTGAGAAACGTGAACGACATCGGGCAGATTCGCGAAGGCGAGATTTTGGTTTGCCCGGTCACAGCGCCGAGTTGGGGCCCGGTGTTCGGCAAGATTAAGGCGGCAGTCTCCGACATCGGCGGTACGATGTCGCACGCGGCCATCGTCGCGCGTGAATATGGATTGCCTGCGGTGGTTGGCACGGGCCAAGCCACGCAGCGTATCAAGACTGGACAGCGGCTCCGCGTGGATGGCAATCGCGGTATCGTGTGGATTTTAGATTGAAGGTGATGACTTTGACGAATCCCAATCTCCTCAGCCGCTTTGCGGAGATCGGCATTAACGACCGGTTGACCGTGGGCGGCAAAGGGGCAAGCCTCGGTGAACTGGTGCGGGCCGGAATCCGCGTGCCGCCGGGTTGTGTCGTAACCACTGCGGCTTTTGAACGATTCCTATCAGCCATTGATCCTGCGGGATCCATCCGCCGCGAGATCGAGCAATTGACGGCGGATGACCTAGCTGGTTGCATCCGGGTCGGAGCCGAAGTGCGGGCACGACTCGAAAGTGCGACTCTGCCGGAGGACTTACAAGAAAAGATCGGTGCCCACTACGAAGAACTGCAAGTCGCGGCCAGCGACTTCGGATGCGGAGAGCCAGTTGCCATACGCTCGAGCGCAACGAGCGAAGACAGCGCCGATGCCAGTTTCGCGGGATTGCAGGACACCTATCTTTGGGTGCGCGGCGTGGATTCGGTGATCGAACACGTGCGCAAATGCTGGGCGAGCTTGTATGCAGTGGAATCGGTCATATACCGACGGCGTTTGAAGTTGCCAGAACAGGGTCTGGCAATGGGAGTGGTGATTCAGCGGATGATTGACTCACGATGCTCCGGCGTCATGTTTACGCGCAGCCCGAACTCCGGGGACCGTTCCGTAGTTGTGGTGGAAGCCAGTTGGGGACTGGGCTCGGCGGTCGTCAGTGGGGAAGTCACGCCGGACAAGTACGTGGTCGGAAAAATAACGGGCGAGATCATCGGCCGTACTGTGTCAACAAAGCTGCGGCTGCACCGACCGAATCCCGCGGGCGCGGGCGTGATCGACGAACAGGTCCCGGCCGAACAACAAAACGCCCCATGCCTAGATGAAGATGAGCTCCACGCGCTGGTCGACACGGCAAAACTCGTCGAACGTCACTACGGCTGCCCCCAAGATATCGAGTGGGCCATCGCCCGCGACCTGCCGCCAGGTGAAAACATATTTCTGCTGCAGAGCCGGCCGGAAACCGTGTGGGCCAGCAAGGACACTGCGCCTGTGGCTGCTCCCAGGGGCAAGCCGTTTGATCATGTGTTCTCGCTCCTCAGCCGAGGAGCCGGCAAAAAATGAAGTTGACCAACGAGGATGTGCAGGAAATTCTGCAGCTGCTCGATGCGACCCCGTACGACGAATTACATCTTGAAACCGAGCGCTTCAAGCTTACACTTCGCCGCAACCGGGACAGCGGAGACTGGACGCAGGAATCCCAGGTGCTCTCCGCGCCAAACGTTTTGAGAACCTCGCCTGCAGGGACTGCTGCGCTCGCTGCCGAAGCCGCAACTGCCGAAAGTTCGGCAAGACCTGCGGATGCAAAGAAAGCAGGGTGGATTGAAGTGCGCGCGCACCTGCCCGGCACGTTTTACCGAGCGCCAAATCCCGGCGCTCCGCCGTTCGTTGAGATTGGGAGCCACGTCGAAGAAGACACCGTGGTTTGTACTATCGAAACGATGAAGCTGATGAATGCGGTTCACGCACAGGCGCGCGGCGAAGTTGTCGAGCTATGTCTTGAGAACGGCCAGCTTGTTGAAAAAGGCGCGGTGCTGATGCGCATCAAGCCAGGAGCCCCGTGATACTGCGGCGCATCCTCATCGCCAATCGCGGCGAAATCGCCGTTCGAGTAATTCGAACGTGCCAGCGCCTTGGCATTGAAACGGTCCTGGCTGCGTCCGAAGCGGATCTGGATTCCATGGCCGCGCGGCTGGCGGACAGAACGGTTTGCATCGGTCCTGCAAACTCATCCGCGAGTTATCTGAACATAGAAGCGGTTGTTGCCGCCGCTGTCGCGAGCGAAGCGGATGCAATCCATCCTGGGTACGGATTTCTCTCGGAGAATCCAAGGCTGGCTGCGGCTTGTGAGCGCGTTCCTGTCATTTTCATTGGCCCCACCGTCGAGCTGCTCGACGCAGTTGGCGACAAACTCAAAGCGCGTGCACACGCCGCTGCCGCGGGACTAGCAGGCGTCCCTGGCGGCGAGATACAGAGCCTCCCCGAAGCGCAGCGAATTGCAGATGAGATCGGCTGGCCAATTCTGATTAAAGCGGTTGGCGGCGGTGGCGGCCGAGGCATGAAGCATGTGCACGAGCCTGGTAAGCTCGCTGCCGCGATGGAACTAGCAACGGCGGAGGCGCAGGCCGGCTTCGGCGATCCTCGCTTATATCTCGAACGCTTCATCTCGCACGGCCGCCACATCGAAGTGCAGGTCGTAGGCGACGGGGAGGACGTCATCCATCTCGGTACGCGCGACTGCTCGATTCAGCGGCGTTACCAAAAACTTGTGGAAGAAGCGCCCGCCCCGAACATCCGCGAAACGCTTCGGGAGGAGATGCAGCGCGCGGCGGTTGCTTTTGCCAGACACTTGAATTACCGAGGCGTGGGCACAGTGGAATTCCTCGTCGATAGTGATCGCGACACGTTCTACTTTCTGGAAATGAATGCCCGGATTCAGGTCGAGCATCCGGTGACGGAGGTTATTTGCGGCGTTGATCTCGTCGAGGAGCAAATTGCGGTTGCGGAGAGCCGCACGTTGCGGTGGAAACAGGATGAAATCAGATTCACAGGTCACGCGATCGAGTGCCGGATTAATGCGGAAGACTGCGCGCATGACTTCCGCCCCAGTCCCGGCAAGGTGACGCGAGCTGTTTTTGCGGCGGGGCAAGGAATTCGCGTTGACACGCACATCCAAGCAGGTGCGATGGTACCGCCTCAATACGATTCGCTTCTCGGCAAGCTGATCGTTCATGGCAAGGGCCGACCGGAAGCGCTTCAGCTAATGCGGAGCGCGCTCGCGAACGTCGAAATTGACGGCGTAATCACAAATTTGGCGATGCACACCGCGCTGATGAACAACAACGAATTTTCTGACGGCGGCGTGAATACTTCCTTTTTTCCGCGATTTCTCCAAAATGGAAAAAAGGAGGCGGCTTGAAAACGCCGACCCAGGGCGGATTTTGTGCGAGACACTGAAATGGCGGCCATTCAACTCCTCGACGTATCGATTCGCGATGGCAACCAAAGTTTGTGGGGCGCGATGGGTTTCACCACGCCGCAGATTCTGACCATTGCTCCCATTATGGACCGCGTAGGATTCCGCGCGCTGGACTTTACTTCGAGCACGCATATGGGCGTGGCCGTGCGGACACATAGGGAAAACCCATGGGAACGAATTCGCATGGCGCACGCGGCCATGCCTAACACGCCGCTGCAATTCATCGGCACGGGGCTTCGCTTCATCTCCTGGGAGGCCCAGCCTCCCGATTTCATGCAGATTGTGTACGACCGGCTGGTGGCGAGCGGTATCTCGCGATTTGTTGTGCTGGACCCAATGCATGATGTGGAAGCCTTGCTCGAATCGGCGCGAATGATAAAGAAGGCGGGGGCCACTGAGATTATCGCCGCGCTGACCTACACGATCAGCGATGTGCATGATGATGCGTTCTACGGAACGTTTGCCTCCCGAGTGTCGAAATCGCCGCATGTGGACCGCGCATATATAAAAGACCCGTCAGGGCTGCTGACGCCGGAACGCGCGCGAACTCTTATTCCCGCGGTTCGCGCTCAATTGGGCGGCAAGCCGCTGGAACTTCATTCCCATTGCACGATTGGCCTTTCGGGCTTGAGTTATATGGCCGCGGCAGAACTCGGCGTGGAGGTGCTGCACGTTGCGTGCGGGCCGCTGGCAAATGGATCTTCGCTGCCAAACGCCCAACGCGTTGCTGCAAATCTGCGTGAGCTTGGCCACACGGTGAACATCGACGACCGCGCCCTGGAGAGAGTCGTCGATTATTTCACTCGATTAGCGGAAGCGGAAAACCTCCCTGCCGGCACGCCACAGGAATACGATGCGTCATTCCTTCGCCACCAGGTGGCGGGCGGTGTAATGACGACGACGCGCCGGCAGCTTGCAGAGCTCGGGTTCGAAGACAGATTTCCCGAGGTGATGCGGGAAGTCATTCAGGTTCGCGCGGAGCTTGGTTATCCGATCATGGTTACACCGTTCCCGCAGATTGTTTGCACGCAGGCGCTCTACAATATTATCGGCGACGAGCGTTACGGAAACGTTTCCGACCAGGTCGTTCGTTACGTGCTCGGAAAATTTGGGCGTCCCACAGTGCCTGTCGATGCAAATGTGAAGGACCGCATCTTGTCACGCCCGCGCGCGAAAGAGCTGGCCGCCGAACCGCCGCCATCGCCGCCGGAAGAATTGCGTAAGCGGTTCAAGCCAGGAATTTCGGACGAGGAGTTTTTGTTGCGCGCTTC
>JBGPLB010000217.1:0-8155 GCA_041486245.1 Candidatus Acidiferrum sp. | reverse complement strand
TGGCTTGGACTTCACGCTGTCCACCTATCTTTTTGGCCCGCGGATTTCTTACCGCCACTGGAACCGCATCACGCCCTTTGGCGAGGTGCTCTTCGGCGCAGAACGCGTGAGCACAAGTACTGCCACGGCAAACAGATCGGATAATGGCTTTGCCATGACGGTAGGTGGCGGGTTTGACGCCAAACTGGCAGAACATTTCTCCGTTCGTCCCGTCAAAGTGGATTACCTCTTGACGCGCTTTGCTGCAGCTGGGGCCAACCCGCAATCGCAAAAGAATTTGCGCGTTTCGACCGGCGTGGTCTTCCACTTTTAACTTTCGCGTTATGGATGGACTGCCTTTGAATTTCAAAAATGCGGGGTCGGGTAAATTAGTCGGAAACTCGAAGGCTATGGCAGAAGTCGCGCTAGGTCCTGGTAAACGCGGTTACCAGACAAGTGCCCCTCGCTGCAAAAAAGGCGGGACGCGCCGGGTAGCCGGGGCCATCCCGCCCGTACATAAATTCGAATCGCCGCTCGAATCAGGCTTTGGCCGCTGATGCGGCCTGACCGCGCATCTGTTGCATGAATTGCCGCATCGCGGCGATATGACCCGGGTTGCGGTGTTCCGACCACGCCTCATAGCGCTTCGCCGCCTCTTCGAGGTGCACAAGGATCTGCGTGTTGACAAAACGCTCGCGAAACGTCGGAACGACAGGTTTAAGTGCCTCCCACACTCCGAAGAACTCGCCGCTGGTCTCAAAGAAGAGATCCTCGTGCAGTAGTCCGTAGTTGAGCAACGCGCAGGCTTGCTCCCAGTAGCCGATCACCATTCCAACATACGCTCCGGTTTCGCTTCCCATCGGGGCGATCCGCATAACGTCGTCGATACTATTCACGATGTAGTTTTTGCCAAACCAGTCGCGTGCCTGGCGTAATTTGGCTTCCCTCCGCAGGTCGTAGACTTGAAGGTGAAGTTGCGCTTGTTCATGCGTCGGTTTTGATCCCATGATGCTTTCTCCTTTTCCTTGATTGATGTTCCTGAACCGCGGTGCCCGCAGTTCCAGTCTCGGTTTCGCCCCGCCTTCACACCACGCCGGTCTTCGCGACTTCCGCGGGGCCGCCCCCCATCTTATCGTCGTTTAACGCAGATCAGAATCGACAATTTGGTTTCCCTGAACAATCCAACTTTTCGGAGGTTACCAAAGCGCACGTTGCCCGGACTCCGGTTCGCCCCTCCTCAATAGTTATGATTTGTCTTCTCTTAGGAAACGCGAATCTGCGGAACTGTGAAAAGCCATACTTAAACATGCCTGGTAAACGACTAATCGGGCACTATACACGCAGACCTCTCGACACGATTTTTGTCTATGCGCAGAAGTTGGTTCGCGGCGGGATTGGACCGGCGTCTGTATTTTTCCTTGGTTTCGCGCTTGGACCAGACTGCATAGGCGCGGCTCTGCTCGGCAAACTAACCGACATCACCAGCATCAACTTTGTTTATCGCACCTGCCTGTTGCGCCCTGCGGTAGGCTTCCTGACTGCCTTCCTGCCAATTCTGAGGTCGTCGCGGACCGCTGCGACAAGCTAGCCGCGCGAAACCTTAACAGTGGATTCGATCGCGCCGTCAGGTCACCGTTGGCAGCCGCAATCCATTTCTTAAGTATCGACGTTACCCGCTGTTTGACGTTTTGGAATGCCGGATTCCTGCCGCGAGATTCTCCCACAATAGCCGTTAAGTGGGCCTGCAAGTAATCGGCTTCGGTGCAAATTTTTAATTGCGTTCTCACTGGATGCTCCTACAGCGCAAGACTTGTCCCGGGTCTAAAGCAGCTTTCCGCGAATAATAATCCTTCGTCGAAAAAACGCCAGCCTCAGTGGTGCTGCTCCGTGACCGGCTGGGTCGCTACTGACGGCGCGGCGGCGTGCAGCCCTCCTCTGAACCCTTGTCTTATTAGTTTGAAGATTGTGCGCCGATTTTCGAGAATCGTTTTCAGCCAAGCGAAGCGGCCCATTTGCGGAAAATAAATTCCACGGAAACACAAGCGCGCGATAAAAATATTGATGCGATAACCCAGCGGCTTGTGGTTCAGTGAATCCACCGCCTTTTCGATCGCCTCCGGGCTGTAAGAACTGGCCCACCCAATGCGTACCTCACTATGAGCCTCGTCGATGCTCATCTTCAGCGGCGTATGAGCCATCGCAAAGGGTATGAACTCTTGCCAGTGTTTAGGACGGGTAAGCCGCCCCGCGGCTTCCAGCCGTTTGTACAGCGGTGTCGCAGGCAGTGGTGTCATCAAGCCAAAAATCGGCAGGCCCGGCGGCCAAGTGCGAATTTCCTTCAGCGTTCGCTCGGCCACCCCCGGAGTGTCGTTATCCATGCCAAAAATAAAAGACGTGATAGCAAAAACGTTGCGCCGCGCAAGCCGATCGAGCACCACGGCATATTCGCCCGGCTTGTTGAAACCCTTTTTCACGTCGGCAAGGTTGGCCGGATCGATGGATTCCATTCCGATGAAGATCCACTTGCCGCCCGCCGCCGCGATGAGATCGACGAGTTCTTCATCACGAAGGAGATTGGCGCTGATCTGCGCGACCCAATGCACTTGCGCGTTAGCCGCAATGATGTCTCGCAACAATGATTTTGTGCGTTTTACATTGATGGCAAAATTGTCATCGATAAAAAACACGGCAATCTGGCCGCCTTCCTCCTTCGCTCGTGCTTTCAGCAGCAGGAGTTCGTTCACCACGCTTTCATTGGTGCGAAAGCGGATGGAGTCGCCAAAAAATCCCGTCACCGTGCAAAACTCGCATCCGTAAGGGCAGCCGCGTCCTGACTCCACCGGAATAATTCGAAACGTTCCCCAACCAGCTCCCACGCGTTTCAACAGCGGATGCACAATTCCCGGCAGCAAATTGAATTGGTCCAGCTTGATTTTGTCCCAAGGAATCTGCGGATACGGCTGCAACGATGGTTTCCGCTCCTGGCCAAAGTCGTCCACTGGCGCGTAGACATCCTTGAGGGAGCCGCTCGCGGCATCTTCCACGATTCTGGGCCATGTCTCATCAGCTTCGCCAAGAGCAACCGCGTCGGCATGGCGCGAGCCGCCGTCACGCCCGAGCGCCTCATCGGCCATTTCCGTGACGTGAGGGCCGCCCATTACGACCTTTACTCCCACGGCCCGCACCGCGTCCGCCATGCGATAGGCCTTGGCGATCATCCTAGTCATCGCGCCGATGCCGACCAGTCCGATATTTTGTTCACGCACGTAGCGCGCGATGCCTTCTTCATCCATGGGCTGCGCGTTGCCATCGATCAGCACGACTTCGTGACCAGGCGGAGTCAGTGCCTGGAGGAGAAACATCCAAAGATGCGGCATGAAATTGCGTGTGACCCCATTATCGGGGTTGTAAAGCAAGATCCGCATTTGTTCTTCTCCATTTACACGCCGATACTTCGTTGCTAAACAGGACGAGCGACGATCTCAAGGTTCGTTGTCTAGGGGCCGCAGGGAGGACCAACAAAGTGGCTCTGAACATACCACGTTCTTCACTCTTCATGGGGTGAGTCAGGCGATTCAAGCAACAGCATTTGGCACCAGCAATCAGGATCGTGGCCGACAAACCCAATCGTGAAAGGGGGTGAAAGGGACCATCGGGATGGTCTGGAATCACTTGGACGATTAACGCGGTTACCGGAAACTGACCCAGTACCCTCCGCTGCTCCTGCTGCGTACGAACGAGCAGACAGCAAGTGTTGGTGACGCTCGGGAACTTGTCCACGGCTATGGTGTCCAACGTTAGGAGGACGCGCGCACCTCACATCCCTGCGAGCGCGGCGCCGGTCTCCTGCGCTAGTTGAGCAACCCACAGGGGACCGGCGTCGCAAAAATTCCTGTTCCTCCTCGCAGAACTTTCTTGTGGAGGTGTGTGATGTCTGTCCAACCCGAACCCAATTCGCAAAATGATTTTGGTTCCCTTCAAGGCTGTTTCGTGGAAGGCAGTACCGAGCAGCGTGCACACGAACGCAGCATTCGCCGCCGAGCCTTGATTATTTCCATCGCTTTGCAGAGTGCCATTCTCACCGCCATCATTCTGTTTCCCTTGTTTGGCAAGCCGGAGCGCATCGCCCTCGCCATGACTCCCATCCCGCCGTACTTTAAGTCCAGCGCACCAGAACGCCTCCGTCCAACAACCATTTCACCCACCCGGCCCATCAGAAATCTCTGCTCGACATGCTATTCGCCAATAATTCCTAATCATCCTGCTACCACGGACAAGACGCCGCCGCAGGAGCCTATTACCGGAATAGGGGCGCCCGATGGACGAGCCGGTACGCAACCGCCGTGGGGACTCGGCATCGATGACGGCAGGCGTCAGCCGGAGCGCCCAGCCGAAGTACGACCCCAACCGCCGCAGCGACTTCATGTGACCCGCCTTGAACAGGCGATGCTGATCCAGCGCATCGAGCCTGCGTATCCTGAACTAGCGAGACAAATTCATCGTGAAGGTCACGTGGAACTGCGCGCGATCATTGCCACGGACGGCACAATCCAATCCCTGCAAGTGGTCAGCGGGGATGCGCTCTTCTTGCAATCAGCGATCGATGCCGTGCGCCAGTGGCGTTACCATCCAACGATTCTTAACGGCCAGCCCGTCGAGATCGAGACCTACATCACGGTCATTTATACGCTCCAGCACTAAACGTCCACGCCGCCGCGCCGCATGCGACTGCCTCCGCAGAAAACAAACGGGCCGCCCCAAAAAAGGCGGCCCGCAATTTTTTCCGGCTTGTTACTGCTCTCCTGAGAATGACCTCGTACCGCTGGCCACCAAACAAATCCAGTTCTTCTAACTGTCAGCTGTCGGCTGCAAGCTGTCAGCCGTGATTTTCATCCCGAAAAGGTGCGTAGGGCCACGCCTGCCTTTACAAATGCGCGGCCCCCTGCCTGCACCGGGCTACCGATTCCATGGAATGGCTTGCATCACGCAAGCCAGCTCCGAAGTTCACACCTTCTTTGGATTTTTAGAAATGAATCACAATCCCCGTCGACGCCCGCAAATTGTTCTGCGTCTGATTGTTGGGAGTCCCTTCGTTAAACCGCGTCAGCAAATAATCGACCTGAAGCGGCCGCAATGAGAATCGATTGGTAAGCCGGTAGTCCACGCCTCCACCGATGGCCATCGCAAACGAGTTTTGCGTCGATCCAAGCGTGCCCCCGCCTATGCTCGCTCCCGCGTGGGCCACGCCGAAAAGAGCTTCGGTGAACGGTGTAAAGTGCCGGTAGCTGCGGTAGGAAACTCGAGGACCGAAGAGGTAGGTCGAGAGTGTGCCGTCCACTCCGCTTCCCAAAATATTTCCGTTGTGATAGCCGCCAAAATCTGCGACGGTGCTCACCCAATCCTTGACGTGATACGTCACTGATGCGCTTCCACCGTTCAAGCTGAAGCTGCTTGCGCCCGAAGTGCTGGGGTTTTCACGGACGTAGGAATAGCCCGCGAAAATATCCACTTTCGGCGTTTCCTGTGCGTAAGCGGCCCCGCCGCAAATCGTAAGAAAAGCCAGTACAGACACAACTATCCGCAATCGCATAAACCCTCCATTAGGTTGAACTGTCTGCGCTCTCCGGCGTTTTCCACGCGCGGCTTTGCGCTTAGCGGTGCGCCCAGGCAGGGAGGCAACGGTCCGCGTTCTCTATTTTGTGTTCTTGATAGAGATGCTTCCTCGCAGCCGCAAGTTGCAACCTGGCAGAAATAATTTGGGGAAGAAAAGTTACGGGGCAGCAGCCGCGAAGCCGGCGTTTTCGCTAAAGTAGCGGTTCGCCTGAATAACGCGCGATCGTTTCACGCGTGGTGTCGCGAAGCCGAATCAGTTCATGCCACGCTGATGCTGTCGCGGCATTTGCTGCGTCGCTCGGAGCATGCGGATAAATCGGCGGCGACACGGTGATCGTCACGCTCGTCGGCCGCGGTAAATGTGTTCCGTCGCGCAGGAATCTTCGCGTGCCCGCCAGCGCAACCGGAACAATCGGAGCTCCGGCATCCACCGCGGCCCTGAAGGCGCCTAACTGGAAAGGCCGGACGCCGTTTTCGGAAGTAAACGTCCCTTCCGGAAAAACAAAAATGGATTCTCCCTCGCGCAGAAGTTTTTCCATCTCTTCGGACTGCTGCAAGCGCGATTGTGCATCGCTGCGGTCAAACGTCATGTGCCGCATCTGACGCAGGAATGTTCCGATGAACGGCATCCCGCCAACCTCCATTTTGGAGACGAAGTGATATGGCACGCCCAGCCCCAGCATCAGCGGCAGCACGTCAAAATAGCTCGTGTGATTCGACGCATAAACTTTTGCGCCCGGTGAGTCCACGTATTCCTTGCCGATGACGCGCACGCGGCAGCCAATCAGCGCGAACAAGATCTTCAGAGCAGCGGACGTAAACCGCCCCGCTTGGCGATAATCGCTGATGAAATGCACAATCGTCCATGTCGGAACGATCCAGACGAGGAACACGACACCAAAATAAAGTCCGTACAGAATTTCCAACCCTCGCCGCGCGCCAGACCAAATTTCCTCGCCTGCCGCGCGCGCCGCACCCGCCGTAGCGAGCCGTGTGATCTGCACCCACGCGGGGGCCTTGCCTGCGCTCAATTTGCCGGCGAGATAAAGTTGTTTTGTTTCCTCGCGCCGCAATTTTCCGCTCGAAGTTTTTGGAATGCTTCCCGGCGGTATGACCTCGACTCGGTCCGGCGGCAAGCCCAACCCTTGCGAAACTTGTTCCGTTACCGCCGCCGCGATGACCGCGCGGCGCGATGCATCGCGCTCTCGCGATTCCGCTACCACGATCAACTTCTCGGTTCCCGCCGCTTCGTCCTTTAGCCCGAAAGCTACGATGCAACCTTTTCGAATTCCTTCCGCCCGCGCGGCGAGCTCTTCTACCTCGTGCGGATAAAGATTCCTCCCGCCTTTAATGATGATGTCCTTAACCCGTCCCGTGACGTAGACTTCTCCATCCGCACGGTAGGCCCTGTCGCCGGAATTCACCCACGCAAATTCGCTGTCTCCCGCAGCCGGCCCCATGGGCAGTAGTTTCTCTGTCGCTTCCAGATTTTGATAGTAGCCGCTAGTCGCCGAAGGCCCGCGAAACCAGAGAAATCCCTCGGTCCGATCGTTCACTTCGTTGCCGCTCGCATCCACAATTCGCACTTCGTGCCGCAGGATCGGCTTGCCGGAAGAAACAAACGCAATCGCCGTTACATCGTCCGCCCGTGCCGGCACGGCGCGGCCCTCCGCGGTGAACAGTTCGCGTTCCACTCGGTCAATCAGCGGCGCGCGATTCAGCGGCGGGACCGCCACCGCAAGCGAAGCTTCCGCCAGCCCGTACACCGGCAATTGCGCTTCGCGCCGAAAACCGTAACGCGCAAACCGCTCTGCAAATCGCTCCAGCGTATCGGGATTCACCGGCTCCGCGCCGTTCAGCGCCGCGCGCCATCTGCTCAAGTCCAATCCCAGAATGTCCTTGTCGGCAATCCTTCGCACACACAGCTCATAAGCAAAGTTGGGCGCCGCGGAAATCGTTCCGCCGTATTTTTGAAATGCTTTCAACCATCGTTCCGGCCGCGTGAGAAACGCCAGCGGCGACATCACTGCCACGGGCAGTCCGAAATGCAGCGGCGTGAGCCAAGCGCCGATCAGGCCCATGTCGTGGTAAAGCGGAAGCCAGCTCACGCCCACGTCCGTAGGCCCCAGCTCCACGGCCTGGCCGATCGCTCGGATGTTCGCGAGCAAATTTGCGTGCGTAAGCACCACGCCTTTGGGATCACCCGTGGATCCGGAAGTGTACTGCAACAACGCAATGTCGCTGCCTTTTCGCGCACGGCTGCCCGTGAGGTGCAGCGGCAGCGATCCGGGCGATGGCGGCGGCGCTTTATCCGCAGCGTCGATCAGTTTTTCCGCGTCGGCTACCTCCGCAAGCGAGTTCACCCGCGGTTTCAGAAGCAGCGCCACGGCTTCCGCCTGACGAAACGTCAGCAGCAGGCACACTCCAGCATTCTTCAGAATCGCCGACTGCCGCGCCGCATATTCCTCGATGCGGTCGGCGCGAAACGGCGGGTAGATCGGCACAGGAATCGCCCCCGCCAGCATGATTCCCGCATACGAAACAAAAAACGCGCGCCCCGTCG